>JALOBC010000035.1 GCA_023228465.1 Dokdonella sp.
CGACGCCGACTATGACCCGCATGCCTGCCTCGCGCATCCAATGCACCGGCAGGCCATTTGAGTTGACATCACGTCCACCGCTTCGTTCCATCGTCAGCGCAGCACGGTAACAACGGGTTGGACCCACCCGGTGAGAACCTGACTAACAATTCGGACGTCCAAACGGTGCACCGGCTGATCCCCGGACACCGGCGACACCGCTGAATGAGAGAGGTCTCCGGGCGCGGTTTTTACCCTGGTCCGAGCCAGGCACATCGGCTCAACAAGACCGTCTACGGAAATGCCGTCCGACATCGTTGCAGCCCGCCAGCACTGACACGGAACACGCGATACGCAACACCGAACAACCACCACCGGCAGTCGCCCGAAAGCCCAGGGCAAAAGCGTCACTCGCCCTGCTTGACGGAGAAGTCTCCTACGGAATTGTTAGGCACCAAGCACCTCCAAGACAACACCCGTGCCCGTACAGCTCGGCGGAAACACGAACTTGAATGTTGCGCTAGGAACGGCAAATTGAAGCGCCGCGTGTGGAGCAAGAAACGCCAGTGCTAGAGGCTCGCCTGGGCCAAATTGCGCGACCCGACCGGTAGAAAAAACAATAGCGCATGAAAAAGCTTCCCTTCCAAACATGAGAATCAACGGAAAGGAAGTCTGAGGCGCCGCGAGCAAGTCGGCGCAGTCGGAGTCCGGTGCGAGTGCGACCTTCACATGGCCTTGCCCGAGTGTCATTTCTTGATGCCTAACGCCTGAGTTAAGCGGCGCGCGGCTTTTCGCGCGTCCGCTTGGACGAATTGTTATACCTGTTATCCGTGACCATGGCTAAAAGAACCTTGTGCCTTAGAGGTGGGCTCCTCAAGCTCATTGAGCAGCGATTCAACAACAGCTGCAATAGTGTCCGGAGCGGTGTGCCCGAACTGCTCTTGCATGGCATTTGCGACATGCCGAACAGCATCGGCCAGCAAAATCCCCCATGCGGCAGCTTCGTTACGGCCATTTTCTTCCCACATGCCGACTTTGAGCGAGCAGTGCAGTCCCTTCTCAGCAATCCAGGCACTTAGCATCTGGATTGCTTCGTCGTCACGCTGGGCTGCGGGTGGAACTACGAGAGACTTCATAACAGGTATAACACCAGAATTAAGCCGTGCCGCGAAGCGGCATCGGCTTGAATGACTCGTTAGGGGCGCACATAGAATGGTCTCGCCACCTGCTCTACAGCGAGCACGTTCTCTGCGGTGAGAAACATGATGTCGAGGTATACCCCTTGCTCCGCAATCAGGCCAAACGCTTCGCCTATCGCCTCCGCGGTCGCCATGGACTCCGCCGTCTCTGGCGTGACGCACAGACATGTCCCCGAAGTGCCGTCAGGATACTCAAACATTACGAGATAGGCCTGCTCTACATCCGAAGCCTCTTTGAGTGTCGGCAAGACAGCCCGCTTTATAGCGTCCGGAAATTCTCCGGTTGCTTCGCTTAGGTAGCGTACGTTTGGCGTTACAAAGTACTCGGGCGCCTTCTGTGGGCCCAGGTGAGTCGTGGCGCATCCCGTCAGCGCCAACAATGCAGGCAGCAAGATTGCGAAACGCATAGGAACGTCCCCTAACTAGATATAGCACCCCAACTCAGGGTGTAGCGCCGATCGTCCGACAGTTCGACGGTCAGGTCAAGCGGATTTCCTACGTCAAGACAAGAGGTTGGCGCTGGCGCGCGGGCACGAGGCTGCTGAACATGGCCATGATATCTCTCGTTGAAGGGAGCGTAATGGAATACGGGTACGCAGGCGCGGGTGTAACGAAGGCCGGTGCGGATGGCCGCCCGCAGCGCCTGATGGACGCTGTTCGCAGCAGGATACGGGCGAAACACTACAGCGTGCGCACCGAACAGGCTTACACGGCGTGGATACGGCGGTTCATCATCGCGAACGGCAAACGTCATCCGCGCGAACTGGGTGGTGCGGAAGTGGAGGCGTTCCTGAGCGGACTTGCCCTGCATCGGAATGTTGCCGCGTCGACGCAGAACCAGGCGCTGTCGGCGCTGCTGTTCCTGTATCGGGAGGTGCTTGACGTCCGCTTGCCGTGGATGGAGGGCGTGGTACGGGCAAAGCGACCGCGCCGTGTGCCGACGGTGTTGTCGCACGATGAAGTCCAGCGCGTGCTGGCGGCGATGGACGGGCGTCCATGGCTCGTCGCCAGTTTGTTGTATGGCACCGGGATGCGGCTGATGGAGTGCCTGCGATTGCGGGTCAAGGATGTGGATTTCGCGCGCAACGAGATCGTCGTGCGCGAAGGCAAGGGCAACCGGGATCGCCGTACCGTGTTGCCGCGGGTGTTGGCGGAGCCGTTGCTGCGCGAGGTGGAGCGCAGCCGGACTCTGCACCGCAGCGACCTGGCCGCGGGCCATGGCCAGGCGCGGCTGCCGTACGCCTTGTCCCGCAAGTACGCAAGCGCGGCGCGCGAATTCGGTTGGCAGTTCGTGTTCGCGTCGGTGCAGCGGTCGCGCGATCCGCTGGACGGCGTCGAGCGGCGGCATCATTTCGACGATGCAATCCTCTCACGCGCCCTGAAGCGGGCTTGTCGGGCCGTGGGCATCGACAAGCCGGTCGGGGCGCACACCTTGCGCCACAGCTTCGCTACCCATCTGCTCGAGGCGGGCTATGACATCCGCACCATCCAGGAACTGCTCGGTCACAAGGATGTCTCGACCACGCAGATCTACACCCACGTGCTGAATCGCGGCGGCGGTGGGGTGGTGAGCCCATTGGATCGGTGATGCGCTGGTCGGGCCTGCCGGCCCGCCTACTTGAGATTGGCCTCGAACAGGCGATAGATGCGCTTGTATTCGTCCAGCCAGGAATCGGCGTGGACGAAACCGTGGCGCTCCATCGGGTAGGCGGCCATCTCGAAGTTGTCCTTGTGCAGTTCGATCAGCTTCTGGTGCAGGCGCACGCTGTCGGCGAACAGCACGTTGTTGTCGATCATGCCGTGGGCGATGAGCAGCGCGCCCTTGAAGCCCTCGGCAAATTCGATGGGCGATGAGCGCTTGTAGGCGATCGGATCCACTTGCGGCGTATTGAGGATGTTCGAGGTGTATTCGTGGTTGTACTGCGTCCAGTCGGTGACCGGGCGCAGGGCCGCGCCAACCTTGAACACGTCGGGTGCGCGGAACACGGCCATCAGCGCCATGAAGCCGCCATAGGAGCCGCCATACAGGCCCACGCGCTGCGGATCGGCGCCGGCGTGCTTCTCCAGCCAGTCGACACCGTCGATCAGGTCTTCCAGCTCCGGATGGCCCATGTTGCGGTAGATGGCCGTGCGCCAGTCGCGCCCGTAGCCTTCGCTGGCGCGGTAGTCCATGTCGAGCACCACGTAGCCCTGGTCGGTGAGCATGTTGTGGAACATCTGCTCGCGGAAATAGTTGGGAAAGCCCAGGTGCACGTTCTGCAGGTAGCCCGCGCCGTGCACGAACAGGACGGCCGGATGCTTCCTTGCCGGATCGAAGTTGCGCGGCTTGTAGAGCTTGGCGTAGATCGGCTGCCGGGTGTGCGAGGACGGTACCTGGACGATCTCCAGCGCCGGCCACTGCATGGCCTTGTATTCGGCCGTGCGCGTATCGGTGAGCGTGCGCGCCGCGGCGCCGCCGTCGGCCGGGGCCAGGGCGAGCTGGGTCGGCGTGTAGGGCGCCGAATACTGCACCGCGAGCTGCCGGCCATCGGGGGAGAGCTCGAAGGCCTCCACCGCCTTCAGCGATGTCACCCGCGCCAGCTCGCCTCCGGCCGGGGCGATGCGGTACACGTCATAGCTGTAGGGCGCCTGGACGTTCGCGCGCACGTAGAACCACTGCCCGTCCGGCGCAAGCTGCGGGCTCGACACCTCGAATTCGCCGCGCGTGAGCTGCCTGGCGCGGGCACCGGGAACGCGCGTATAGAGCTGCGAATAGCCCGATTCCTCGGACAGGTACCAGAGCGTGCGGTTGTCCGGCAGCCAGCCGAAATCGTTGAAGTTCCAGTTGATCCAGGCCGGGTCGGTCAGGCGGTGCTGGTTGTCCAGCGTGGCCTTGGCCAGATCCACGCTGGCGATCCAGCGATCCTTGTTGTCGATGGCGCGGATCTGGATGGCCAGCTGGCGCCCGTCATCGCTCCACTGGATGCCGCCACCGCCGCCATCCTCGGCGCGCGAGACGATGCGCACGGCGCGCGCCTTGGGGCCCTCGGCGCGTGCCTTGTCGGCCTTGCCGGTCCTGGTGTCCGTCTTTCCGGACTTGCCGTCCGCGTCGTCGGGCTTGCCCTCGCCGGCCTTGGCGGCCTGCTCGCGCTTGAACTTCGCGTTTTCTTCGCGCACCGCCTTGAGCGGGTCGTCGTGGATGCCGGGCAGGTCGTCCAGCGCCAGGGCGTGCTGTTCGTGCTTGTCCAGGTCGAGCAGCAGCAGGGATTGCGGCGGCGGATCGTTGCGGCCCACCTTGGTGCGCTCTTCCTCCTGTTCCTCGTAACCCGATTCGGTCACGAAGTGCTGCATCTGCGGGCGCCGGCCCACGTCGTAGCCCTTGGGCGAGGTCACCACCAGCAGCCAGCGCCCATCCGGCGACAGCGAGGTGCCTTCGATCTTCACCTCGTCGCCCAGGTAGAAGGGCAGCGGTGCGCGCGTCGGGTCGCCCTTGGTGAAGGCTTCGCCATGCGCCTTCTGCGCCTCGCGCTCGGCCTTCTTGTGGCGCAGGGTCGAGAACAGCTCCAGTTGCAGTTCGGCCAGGTCATCGAGCTTCTTGTCGGCCGGATCCTTTTCCGCCTTCACGACCGCGGCCGGGCCGGAGACGCCGCCCACGATGTCGTAGGTGAACCAGTCGTTGCCGCGCCGGTAGATCAGGCCGCGACCGTCCGCCGAAAAGCGCGGCGCACTCTCGCGCTCGGGCGTGCGCGTGACCTGCACCAGGCGGCGCGTGGCCAGTTCGCGGATGAACACGTCGCCGTTGCGCACGAAGGCGGCGCGGCTGCGCGCGCGATCGAACACCGCGCCACCGCCATCGGCGGACGCCATGGCGGCGGGGTCGATGATGGCGTCGCTGCCGCTGGCCAGTTCGATGCGGTGCAGGTCGCGCACCGGCGTGCCGCGCTGCTTGAGCTGGTAGTAGATGGCCTGGCCGTCGGTACTCCAGTAGGAACCGCTGACCGGTGGCCCGATCCAGTCGGGATCGGCCATCGACTGTTCCAGCGTGACCGCGTGCAGGGGCAGGGCAATGAGCCCGAGCAGGAAGATGCAATAGGCAGCGAGTGTGCGCATGGCAGGACTCCGGCAGACAAGACCCGCAGGATAGCGTTTCACGCAGGCCGGCCTATCGGCCAAAAGTCCCGGAAGCGCCGTGCGATGCGCCCACTCCACGCGCCCGGACCAGCGCGCCGGTGACCGCCGGCGCCGGACTGTCACCGGCGCGCACGCTTGGCAAAGCGGGGCGGATTCGGCACGCTCGGGCTTTCCCTTGAACGACTCCGCCATGACCCTGCCCTGCGTCGAGATCGAAACCGCCGCCAATCCCCGCCACGCGGTCATCTGGTTGCACGGTCTTGGGGCCGATGGCAACGACTTCGCGCCGCTGGTCCCGCAACTGGTCGATCCGGGCTGGCCGCCGCTGCGCTTCGTCTTTCCCCACGCCCCCATCCGCGCGGTCACAATCAATGCCGGCATGCACATGCGCGCCTGGTACGACATCCTCGGCGTGCGCATCGCCGACCGCCAGGACGAGGCCGGCATCCGCGCTTCCATCGGCGAGCTCGATGCGCTGATCGCGCGCGAGGCCGAGCGCGGCATTCCGGCCGCCCGCGTGCTGGTGGCCGGGTTCTCGCAGGGCGGCGCCATCGCCCTGGCCGGCAGCCTGCGCCATGCCTCGGCACTGGCCGGTGTCATCGCGCTGTCAACGTATCTGCCCCTGGACGACAGGACCGCCGCGGAGCGCCATCCGGCCAATGCCGGGCTCGCCGTCTTCATGGCGCATGGCAGCTTCGACCCGATCGTGCCGCAGAGCCTGGGGCTGGCGTCGCGCGACCAGCTGCGCCAGCTCGGCCACGAGGTCGCCTGGCACAGCTATCCGATGGCGCACCAGGTGTGCCTGGAGGAGATCGCCGACCTGCGCGACTGGATCAGCGCGCGCCTTACCGGGGCCTTGCCGGCGGCCTGAAGCGCGCTGCGCGATCGGCAAGCGGGCGGCCGCCACCTATACTGCGTCGATGCAAGGTGCCGAGTATCGACCCTCCGCTGCCCGCGCGCCGGCTCCGGCCGGGGGGCTGCCACCCTTCTGCAGCGCGCCCACGCTGTTCGCAGTGATGGTGGTGGCGGAGATGGTCGCCCTGGTCCTGGTTCTGGCGCCGCTGCCGGTGGCGGATGCCGAACCCTGGCTGGAGCGGCTCGGCGTGGTCAGCCTGTACGTGCAATGGTTGGCGCTGCTGAACGCGGTGGTGCTGTGTTCGCTGCGCGCCAGCCTGCAGCCGCTTGCCACCACGACCGGCCTGGCCATTGCCTGGGCGGTCAGCGTGGCGGTGACGGCGCTGGCCAGCCTGCTGGTGTGTCGCATCGACCAGGCGCTTGGCCTGGGGCTGAGCGCAACGCCGGAACAGACCGCGCGCTTCGTCCTGTCCAATGCCCTGATCGCCGCCCTGCTTGCCGTGGTGCTGCTGCGTTACCTGTATGTGCTCGAACAATGGCGCGGGCGCGTGGAAGCGGCGTCCAAGGCCCAGGTCGAGGCGCTCCAGGCACGCATCCGGCCGCATTTCCTGTTCAACAGCATGAACACCATCGCCAGCCTGATCCGCCACCGGCCGCAGGAAGCCGAACGCAGCGTGCTCGACCTGGCCGATCTGTTCCGCGCCGCGCTGGGCAACGACGGGCAACCCGCCACGCTGGCCAGCGAGATGGAGCTGATCGCGCACTACCTGCGCATCGAGCAGTTGCGGCTGGGCGAGCGCCTCACGGTGGAGCTCGATGCCGCCGACGCGCCGGGCGAGTTCGCCCTGCCGCGCCTGCTGCTGCAACCGCTGGTCGAAAATGCCATCTACCACGGCATCGAGCCGCGCGCCGCGGGCGGCACGCTGGCGCTGCGCGTGCGCCGCCACGCCGAAGGCATCGAGATCCGCGTCACCAACCCCCTGCCGGAGGGCACGCCCACGCCGCGCAACCGCATGGCGCTGGCCAACGTGCGCGCGCGCATCGGCTACCATTTCGGCGTGCATGGCACGCTCGAGGTGGCGCAGGGCGCCGGCCTGTACACGGCAACCGTGCGCCTGGCGGGGAAGATGCTGCGATGAAGGTTCTGGTGGTGGACGATGAGCCGCTGGCGCGCGAGCGCCTGGCCGGGCTGTTGCAGGGCATCGAAGGCGTGGAGCTGGCCGGCCTGGCCGGCAATGGCCGCGAGGCGATCGAGCAGGTGGTGCAAGGCATGCCCGACCTGGTCCTGCTCGACATCCGCATGCCGCTGATGGATGGCCTGGAAGCCGCGCGCCACCTGGCCACGCTGGAGGCGCCGCCGGCGGTCGTGTTCTGCACGGCCTTCGGCGACCATGCGCTGGCCGCGTTCGAGGCCGAGGCCATCGACTATCTGCTGAAGCCGGTGCGCGAGGAACGCCTGCGCGCGGCGCTCGACAAGGCGCGTCGCTGGACCCGCGCCGACGCCCCGGCGCTCGACGGCCTGCCGCGCCAGCGCCGCAGCCACCTGTGCGCGCGCGTGCGCGGCAACCTGCTGCTGGTGCCGGTTGCGGACATCCATTACCTGTTGGCCGAGGACAAGTACGTGCTGGTGCATCACGCCGGAGGCAAAGTGCTGATCGAGGAATCCCTGAAGACGCTGGAGGAGGAGTTCGGCGACCTCTTCGTGCGCATCCATCGCAACTGCCTGGTCGCCATCGCCCATCTTGGCGGCCTGGTGCGCGCGGGCGACGGGCGCCTGCTGGCGCGGGTCACCGCCAGCGGCGCCGAGCTCGAGGTCAGCCGGCGCAACCTGCCGGCCCTGCGCAAGCTGGTGAAAAGCCTGTGAAGCCGCTGCGGATCGCCACCCGCAAGAGTGCGCTTGCCCTGTGGCAGGCCGGACATGTCGCCGCGCGCCTGCGCACTGCCCATCCGGGTCTGGCCGTCGAACTGGTCCCCATGACCACCCACGGCGACCGCGTGCTCGATCGCCCGCTGGCCGAAATCGGCGGCAAGGGCCTGTTCCTGAAGGAGCTGGAAGTGGCCATGCAGGAAGATCGCGCGGACCTGGCCGTGCATTCCTGCAAGGATGTGCCGATGGCGCTGGAGGAGGGCTTCATGCTCTCGGCAGTGCTCGAGCGCGCCGATGCCGCCGATGCCTTCATCAGCAACCACTACGCCCGCCTGGAGCAGTTGCCGCAGGGCGCGCGCGTCGGCACGTCTTCGCTGCGCCGCCAGGCGCAGTTGCGCGCACGCCGCCCGGATCTGGTGATTGCCGACCTGCGCGGCAACGTCAACACGCGCCTGGCCAAGCTCGATGCGGGGAATTACGACGCCATCATCCTTGCCTGCGCCGGGCTGGAACGCCTCGGCCTGGCGGCGCGCATCGCCTCGCGCCTGGTCTGGCCGGACTGGCTGCCGGCGGTCGCCCAGGGCGCCATCGCCATCGAATGCCGCGCCGGCGATACCCGGGTCCTGGCCCTGACCGCGGTGCTGGATGATGCCGTCACGCACCGCTGCGTGGCCGCCGAGCGCGCCATGAATCTCGGTCTGCACGGCAGTTGCAACGTACCGGTGGCCGGCTATTGCAGCCAGACGCCGGCTGGCCTCGCACTCGCCGGCCTGGTCGGCGACGTGGCCGATGGGCGCCTGGTGCGCGCGGAGGCCACGGGCCCGGCCAGCGACCCGGCCGCGCTCGGCCGGCAGGTCGCGGACCTGCTGCTGGAGCGCGGCGCGGCAGCCATCCTGGCGCGCTTGCCGCAACTGCTGCAGCACCCGCAATCCGGATAGGTGCGGCGCGCGCCTGCGGCGCGCTACTGGCCGAACTTGTAGACCAGGTTGGTCGTCATCAGCTGGTCGGTCTTGTCGATGCCGGGTGCGACGTCGGTGTTGTAGCGCACCTGGTAACCCACCTTCAGTGCCAGCCTGCTGTTCATGTCCACCTGCAGGCCGGCATCGTTCTGCAGGAAGGTGTTGTCGCTGCCCGCTTCCACCAGCAGCGTGTTGACGAAGCGGGTGCTGGCGTTGAACTTGTGCTTCCAGGTGACGAGGCCGCGGCCGACCAGCTCGCCTTCCGAATCGAAGCTGTGCTTCACCGGCACGCCGTCCACGACTTCCGGGCCATACACGTCCACCGGCTGGGAGCGCTTGTAGCCGGGACCGACCTCGGCGGCAAGCTCGGTACTGGGGGTCTTGTACAGGGTGTAGCCGTAGCCCAGGGACAGCACCGCCTGGTATTCGTAGGACGAGAAATCATCGTTCTCGTAGCGCAGCGCACCGACCACGTAGCTGCGTTCGTCGAGCTTGTAGCCGATCGAGGCGCCTGCCTCGTAGCGGTTCGCGGTGAGATCGTAGGCGGTGGTGGTCACCGGCTTGCCATCGATCACGCTGGTGGTCTTGACCTCGCCCTTGGAGCGCAGCGCCGTCAGGTAGAAGTTGTCCTTCCAGGTCTGGTCTTCCTTGCCGAACTGCAACTTGGCGTTGAGGTTCTCGGACCTGGTGTTGCCGCGGGTCGCGGCAAAGCCGAGTTCACCGGCACCGGACCAGCTGTCGTCGGCCTGCGCGGTGAGCGGCAGCAGGAAGGTGGCGAGGACGAGGACGGGCAGGATCTTGGTCATGTCGGGTTCCTTGAATGAAGGCCGCAAGCGATCACGCCGAAACATTGCGGCGGGCGGACCGGCGGGCGGAGTCCGGCATGGTAGTGATCGGTCCTAAACCGCCTGTGAACCGCCGGTTATCGCATTGTGAACAAGCGTGGCGCGCTCAGCGGCCGTAGTAGGCCATCACGGCATGGCGTGCCTGGGCGAAGAACAGCCAGCGCTCGACCAGCAGGCCGATGGTGGCCAGCAGCAAGGCGGTCCACACCAGCGACGGGCGCAACGCCGGCCAGGCGAGCGCCGCGGCTGCGAGCAGGGCCGGCATCGCGAAGCCGGCCATCAGGGTGATGCGGCGCAGCCTGGCCGCGTGCTTGCGCGCGAGCACGAAGCCCATTTCGTGGGTCAGGTAGTTTTCCTCCGAATGCGGCGCTTCGGTGGCCGCGACCCGGCCCAATGCTTCCAGGCCGGTGGCACGGCCGGCGCCCAGCGCGGGCAGCGTGTCGATCGCCTGCCAGTAGCGCCACTTCAGCCATGCACCCAGCCCGGCCAGCGCCACCACGCCAAGCAGCAGGGCAGTGCGGTCGCGCTCGATCAGCATGCCGTCCAGGGCATCCATGGCAAGCAGCAGCAGGGCGCCGCCATACAGGCCGAGCAGCAGGAACCCCGGCACCACCTGGCGATCGCGCCACGCGCGGACCGGCTTCAGGCTGGCGTAGATGTGGGCGGTTGACCAGAGCGTGGCGAGCG
Source organism: Dokdonella sp. (assembly GCA_023228465.1). Lineage (GTDB taxonomy): Bacteria > Pseudomonadota > Gammaproteobacteria > Xanthomonadales > Rhodanobacteraceae > Dokdonella_A. The sequence continues at coordinate 10,502 of JALOBC010000035.1, forward strand.
CGCCGGCCGCGAGCGCCAGGCCGATGCTGCTGCGCAGCGGTTGTGGCCAGAACGGCGCCATCCACCAGCGCGGCGCCACGGGATCGGCGCTAGTGCCAAGCAGCGTGAACTCGAGTGCGAGCGCCGGCACGAGCAGCAGCAGGGCCGGGATGAAGGTGAGCAGCGCGGCCACCCCTTCGCGCGACAACCAGGAGGTGCGCCACTGGCTCAGCGCGCGCCAGGCGCGTGCGGGCTTGCCCAGGTGGCCGAGCGACGCCAGCAGGCCACCGGCGACCAGCACGCAGCCGGCGAGCAGGCCCAGCGTGGACCCGAAGGGCTCCGCGCACAGCTGCAGCGAAATGCCATCGAGCGTTCCCGGACGCGCGCACAGCGGGCCGACCGCGCTGCCCAGGCCAAGCAGGAACCAGGCGCCGTAGCCGGTGCCGGACAGCACGGTGAACACGATGATGGAAAAGGTCGGCCGCATCGTGCAGCCCTCAGCGCGACAAGGCGCGGTCGAGCCAGCGCAGCAGGGGCGGCAGTGCTTCGTGGACCAGCGGCTCGGCCGGTTCCGGCGCCGGCACTGCGCTGGCATTCGTGCCGTCGCGGCGCGGGCGCGGCGGCAGGTAGCGGTTGACCGGCTGGTAGCCGAACTCCGGCAGCAGGGCGTAACCGGCGCGCTCGGCCACCAGTTTCGATACCGCCGAATCGGCGTCGCCCAGGTCGCCGAAGTGGCGCGCCCGGGTCGGGCAGGCCATCACGCAGGCCGGCTGGCGGTCGGCTTCCTCCAGGCGCTCGTTATAGATACGATCCACGCACAGCGTGCATTTCTGCATCGTTCCCTTGTCGACGCTGAACTCGCGCGCGCCATACGGGCAGGCCCAGGCGCACAGCTGGCAGCCGATGCACTTGTCCTCGTCCACCAGCACGATGCCATCCTCGGCGCGCTTGTAGCTGGCGCCGGTCGGGCACACGGTCACGCAGTCGGGGGTCTCGCAGTGCAGGCACGAACGCGGGAAATGCACGCCCAGCGCCGGCGCGCCCTCGGCGCACGTCGAGGCGGCCGCGCCCGGCTGCCGCTCCGCGCTGCGCTCGACCGCATAGCTGTGCACGCGGTTGAACCAGACGCCGTGCGGTTCGCGGCCCGAAGCGTCGGCATCTGGCAGGGGCCCGAACTGGCCGCCCTCGTTCCATTCCTTGCAGGCCACGGCACAGGCATGGCAGCCGACACAGGTGTCGAGGTCGATGACCAGGCCGAGCTTGCGTGGCGCGGGCGGCGGCAGCGCGGTCATGGTCAGAGGGGCCAGAAGCGCGGAATGAGGATCATCGACAGCACGCAGAACATGGCGATCAGCGGAATGCCGATCTTCATGAAATCGGTGAAGCGGTAGCCGCCGGCATAGTAGACCATGGTGTTGGTCGGGTAGCCCACCGGCGTGGCGAACGAGGTGGCCGCGGCAAACGCCACGCAGACGATGAACGGGCGCGGATCCACGCCCATCGAGTGGGCCACCGAGATGGCGATGCCGCCCATCAGGACCACCGAGGGATTGTGGCCCATCAGCTCGGTGAGCAGCGCGGTCAGCAGATACACCATCAGCAGCCCCGCCATCGGCCCGTGGTCGCCGACCATGGCCATGCCGCCTTCGACCACCACGGCCGAAAGACCGGTCTTCTCGATGGCGATGCCGAGCGGCAGGATCGCGCCCAGCATGATGATGATCTTCCAGTCGATGCCGAGATAGGCGTCCTTGCGGCCATAGCAGCCGGCCAGTCCCATCGCCACCGCGCCGGCCAGTGCCGCCACCGGGATCGACAGCCAGTGCATCCCGGCCGATATCACCACCATCAGCAGGATGCCGATGGCGATGAAGGCCTTGCGTGGCGAGCGCGGGGCCTGTTCGCGTTCGCCCAGCACCACCAGGCGGTCGTCGTTGCGCAGGCGCGCGACCGCATCGTGGTCCACCAGCATCAGCAGCACGTCGCCCACCTCCAGCGTGCAGTCGCGCAGCGAGGCGCGCAGCACGTCGCCGCGGCGGTGGATGGCCAGCACCGTGGCATCGTAGCGCCAGGCGAAATCCAGCTCGCCGATGCAGCGTCCTTCGGCGCTGGAGGCGGGCGCCACCATCACCTCCACCAGCACGCGTTGCGCGTTGCCGCCGCCGATGTCGCGCTGGGTGGCGGCGTCGGCCAGTCCGGCGCGCTTGCGAAAATCGACGATCTTGTCCCATTCACCGCGTACCAGCAGGACGTCGTCGGCGGCCAGCGTCTGCGAGCGCGGCGACCACATGTGCTTGTCACCGCGCAGCAGTTCCAGCGGGTGCACGCCGTACACGTCGCCCAGGCGGGCTGCGGCGATGGTCGAGCCGACCAGCGGCGAGGTGGCCGGCAGGCGCAGTTCCGCCACGTACTTGCCGATGTCGCTGTCCTCGGTTTCGATGGTGTCGGTGCGGTCGGGCAGCATCCAGCGGCCGATCACGACCAGGTAGGCGATGCCGAACACCGCCAGGATGGCGCCCAGGTGGGTGAACTCGAACACGCCGAAGCCGGCCAGGCCGTGCTCGCGCGCGATCGAGTCGGCCAGCAGGTTGGACGAGGTGCCCAGCAGGGTGCACACGCCGCCCATCTGCGCGGCATAGGCCATCGGCATCAGCACGCGCCCGGGCGGCGCGCCGGTACGTTGGCACACGCGCAGGGCCAGCGGCAGGAAGGTCGCCACCAGCGCGGTGTTCTTGACGAACGCGCCGATCGGCGCAATCGCCACCATGAAGGCCAGGGCCAGCAGCGAAGGCCGGCGAATGCGGCTGAGCAGCCGCATCAGGGGTTCGAGCGCGCCGGCACGATCGATGCCGAGGCTGAGGGCGAACATCGCCGCCACCGTTATCGTCGCTTCGTTGCTGAACCCGGACAGACCCTCGGCGGGCGTGATGATGCCGAGCACCAGCAGCGCGCACAGCACCATCAGCGCGACCAGGTCGATGCGCAGCTTCTCGCTGGCGAACAGGCCCAGGGCACCGAGGATGATGCCGACCGTGGCCCAGGCCTCCCAGCTCACGGGCCCCTCCTGGCAAGTTCCAGCCGGTGGCCGGGCTGGCGCGGCTGCGGGTCGGGTTCGATGCGCACGCGCAGGTCGAACCAGGCCGCCTGGCCGGTGACCGGGTCGGCATTGGCCCAGCGCGCCGAGCCGTCGGCCGCGCGCAGCGACTCATCGATCAGATGGTTGAGCAGAAATCCCCCCGTGATTTCCGGTGCGTCGGCGGCCAGCTTCCATGCGCCGCGGTGTTTGCCGATCGCGTTCCAGGTCCAGAGCGTTCCGGGCGCCGTGCCGTCATGGTGCCGCGCCTGGACGCGGATGCGCCCGCGCGCCCCCGCCAGCCAGATCCAGTCGCCGTCCTGCACGCCATGCGCGCCGGCCGTCGCAGGGTGAAGATACATCACGTTGCGTGCCGCGATCTGCCGCAGCCAGCGATTCTGCGAACCCCAGGCGTGGTACATGAACATCGGTCGCTGGGTGATGGCGTGCAGCCAGGGCCCTGCGGGAGTCGGGCCGCCGGCGCCGCCGTCCATCGATCCGCTGTCCGGATCGGCCGGCACCGGGCCGGGCGTCTCGCCAGCCACTTCCCCGGCGGCGTAGAAGAACGGCAGCGGATCGAAATGGCGCGCCACGCGCGCGCGCTCGGCCGGTGGCGGCTGCAGCGTGCCATGCCCGTCGGCGGCCAGGCGAAAACGCTGCAGGGCCTCGCAGTAGAATTGCAGCACCAGCGGTTCCGCGCTGGTGGCAAAACCCATGTCCTGCGCCCACTGCAGGTAATCGCGATTGGCCATCTTGTAGTAGCGCCCGGCCGCCGGCACCGGGGCGCGCCAGAAGCAGTCGTGTGCGGCGTAACGCGCGAGCTGGTCGGGATTGGGCGCGCCGCGTCCGCTGTCGGTGCCTTGCGCGCCGCGCCAGCCGGCCAGCAGTCCGACCCCCGGCGCGCGCTCGTGGTGCACCATGTAATCGGCGTAACCGGCGTACTTCGCGCTGCCATCGGCATTGACCATGCCCGGCAGGCCCAGGCGCGCACCCAGGTCCAGCAGCACGTCCTGGAACGGGCGCACATCGCGCTCGGGCACCAGCACCGGCTGGCGGATCGCATCGGCGGCGCCGTCGGCATCGGAGATCGGCCGGTCGAGCAGGCTGATGCAGTCGTGGCGTTCCAGATAGGTGGTATCGGGCAGCACCAGGTCGGCGAAGGCCACCGTTTCCGCATCGTAGGCGTCGGCGTAGATGATGTGCGGGATCAGGTACTCGCCGCTGGCCGGGTCGCGCGCGCAGAGCATCTCGCGCGTGGCGGCGGTGTTCATGGCCGAGTTCCAGCCCATGTTGGCCATGAACAGGAACAGGGTGTCGATGCGGTAGGGATCGCCGGCCACCGCGTTGGCGATGACGTTCTGCAACAGGCCATGTGCCGCCAGCGGGTAGCGCCAGGAAAAGGCCTGGTCGATGCGCCGCGGCTGGCCTGCGGCATCCACCACCAGATCCTCGGGCCCATGCACGTAGCCGAGCGGCCCAGCATCGAGGCTGCCGTCGGCCCGGCGCAGCTTGCCGGGCCGGTTGCCGGGCGGCGCCGGCTTCGGATACGGCGGCTGGTAGCGGAAACTGCCCGGCGTATCGATCGCACCGAGGAGCATCTGCAGCAGGTGCAGGCTGCGGCAGGTGTGAAAGCCGTTGGCATGGGCGGCAATGCCGCGCATGGCATGCATGGCCACCGGGCGCCCGGTCATGCTGGCATGGCGGCGGCCCCAGGCGTCGGTCCACGGCTGGTCGAGGGTGATCGCCTGGTCGAACGCGGTGTCGGCCAGTTCGCGCGCCAGCCGGCGGATGGTGGCCGCCGGCACGCCACAGGCCGGCGCCACGCGGTCGGGCGCGTACTCATCGGCCATGAAGCGCGTGGCGAACAGCTGGAACGCCGGCACCGCGCGGCGACCGTCCGGCAGGCGGTACTCGCCGACCACCCGCGGCGCGATATCAATGGCCCCGGCGTCGGTGATGCAGGCGTCCGCCTCGTGCGCACCGGTGCTGCGCGCCGCGCACAGCGCGCGGCCCTGCGCATCGCGCGCAATCAGTCCGTCCTCGGCCGTGCCGGGCGCCTGGATGACCAGGTGGTGCGCGTTGGTGTAGCGCACCAGGTAGTCCAGATCGATGCGGTCGGCATGCAGCAGTTCATGGATCAGCGCGCCGGCGAGCAGGCCGTCGGTACCCGGATGGATCGGCACCCATTCGTCGGCGATGGCGCCATAGCCCGTGCGTACCGGGTTGATCGCGACGATCTTCGCCCCGCGTGCCTTGAGCTGGCCCAGGCCGAGCTTGATCGGGTTCGAATCGTGATCCTCGGCGACGCCCCACAGCATCAGGTATTTCGTGTGTTCCCAGTCCGGTTCGCCGAACTCCCAGAAGCTGCCGCCCAGTGTGTACATGCCGGCAGCGGCCATGTTGACCGAGCAGAAGCCGCCGTGCGCGGCGTAGTTGAGCGTGCCGAACTGCTGTGCCCACCAGCCGGTCAGGGCCTGGCTCTGGTCACGGCCGGTGAAGAAGGCCAGCGCGTCGGGATCGCGCGCGCGAATCTCGCCCAGCCACCGGGTCGCCAGCGCCAGTGCCTCGTCCCACTCGATCTCGCGGAATGCGCGCTCGCCGCGCTCGCCGACCCGCAACAGGGGCTTGCTGAGCCGCGCCGGCGAGTCGTGCTGCATGATCCCGGCCGCGCCCTTGGCGCAGATGACGCCGCGGTTGACCGGGTGGCGCGGGTTGCCGTCGATGTAGCGCACGCCGCCGTTCTTGAGGTGCACGCGGATGCCGCAGCGGCACGCGCACATGTAGCAGGTCGTCTCCTTGACCTCATCGCCAGTGGGCTGGTTGAGATTCAGATGCGCGTGCGGCATGGGCGCGGTCCTGTCGGGAGTCTGTCCATGGTGGCCGGGCTCGGGGCCGACATCGGCGCATGGTAGCGCGGATCCGCAGGACGGATGGCCGCCCTGGCAGCGTGCCGCGCGCAGGCTGGCGTCGCGCTACGCGCGCTTGTGTCCCGACAGCTTGAAGCGCGGCAACTGCCAGCCGAAATGCAGCGACATCTGGCGCAGGCCGGTGCTGACCAGGATGCCGAGCCAGGGCAACCACTGCGTGGACCAGCCCAGGCGCTCGCCGCCAACCTCGATCACGGCACCAAGCAGCGCCGCCGAGGCGTAGATTTCCTTCTGCAGGATGAGCGGAATGCGGTTGAGCAGCACGTCACGCATGACGCCACCGCCGACCGCCGTGGTCATGCCGAGCAGCACGGCCGTTTCCGCGCCGAAGCCGAACTCCAATGCCTTGTGCGCGCCGGCGACGGCAAAGAAGCCCATGCCCAGACCATCGAAGAAGCGCACCGGATATTTCACGCGCATCACTTGCGGATAGGCGCCGAGTACGGCCGCCACGGCGAGCATCGCGGTGGTCAGGTAGCGCCAGTCCGACAGCCCGATCGGCGGAATCGCGCCGATGCACAGATCGCGCACGATGCCGCCGCCGCAGGCGACGATGAAGGCGACGGCGGCAATGCCGAACAGATCCAGGCCCTGGCGACGGGCGGCGATCGCGCCGCTCAGGGCGAACACGAAGGTGCCGATCAGGTCGAGCAGGACGAACAGCAGGGTCTCGCTCACGACGTGTGCCTGCGGCCGGCGGCGGCAAGGTCGTGGCCGGATCGCCCGGCGATGGTGCCGCGCCTGCGCGGATGCTGCTCCGATGTGGCCATGCTCGCTCCCGTCTCGTGAGTGCGGAACATACCCGCAGTGCACGGTCGCTGGCGATGGCCAGCGCTTCCGGCCGGTGCCACACTTGGCCTGTTCGCCGCCCGAGAGGACGCCCCATGCCAGCGCTGGACCGCCACGAACGCATCCTGATCCTGCACCGCTTGCTCAAGGGCGCGCGGTATCCGGTACCGCTTGCGCGTCTCATGGAGGAACTTGGCTGCTCGCGGGCGACCGTCTACCGCGATGTCGCCTTCCTGCGCGATGCGCTGGGTGCACCGCTGGAAAGCGGCGAGAGCGAGGAGGCGACGTTCCGTTATGCAAGCGACGAGGGCGAGCGCTTCGAGCTGCCGGGGCTGTGGCTGAGCAGCGAGGAACTGGCCGCCCTGCTGGCCCTGAACGAATTGCTGGCGCGCTCCGATCCGGGCGTGCTGGCCGGTGCGCTGGCGCCGTTTCGCGCGCGCATGGAGCGCCTGCTCTCCGACCACGCCAGCGGCCGCGCGCTGCCGGTCGAGCGCATCCGCGTGCTCTCCAGCGGTTCGCGACGCCTGGACCAGAGCGTGTTCCGTGCCGTCGCCGGTGCCACCCTGGCGCGCAAGCGCCTGGCCTTCAGCTACCGCGCGCGCTCGACCGACGCGCCCACCGACCGTACCGTTTCGCCACAGCGCCTGGCCCACTACCGCGACAACTGGTACCTCGATGCCTGGGACGAAAACCGCGAAGGCCTGCGCAGCTTCGCCATCGACCGCATCAGCGCGCCACGCACGCTGGCCGAGCCGGCGCGCAACCGTGCCGGCGAGGAACTCGATGCCCACCTGGCGGCGAGCTATGGCATCTTTTCCGGCGCCCCCAAGGCCTGGGCGACCATCCGCTTCTCGCCGCATGCCGCGCGCTGGGTGGCCGACGAGCACTGGCATTCGCAGCAGCAGGGGCAGCGTCTGGTCGATGGGCGCTACGAGCTCAAGCTGCCGTACTCGAACTCGCGCGAACTGCTGATGGACGTGCTGAAATATGGCCCGGATGCCGAGATCGTCGCGCCGGTCAGCCTGCGCGAGGAAATGAAGATCATGTTGCGCCTGGCGCTGGGCACCTATGCGGAGGATGCATGAAACCCGCCCCCGCGCTGGTCGCCCGGGCCGGTGCTGCGCCGGTCAGCATCTCGCTGGTGCTCGGCGCGGGGGGCGCGCGCGGCTACGCGCACATCGGCGCGATCGAGGAACTGGAAGCGCAGGGCTTCCGCATCCGTTCGATTGCCGGCAGCTCCATGGGTGCGCTGATCGGCGGCATCCACGCCACCGGCAAGCTGGACGTGTATCGCGACTGGGTGCGCCCACTGCAGAAGTTCGACGTGCTGCGCCTGCTCGACTGGACGCTGTCCGGTGGCGGTTTCATCAAGGGCGATCGCATCATCGGCGTGCTGCGCGAACTGATCGGCGATATCGACATCGAGGCCTTGCCGATCGCCTACACCGCGGTCGCCGTCGACCTGGAGGCCCAGCGCGAGGTGTGGTTCTCGCGCGGGCCGCTGTTCGACGCCATCCGTGCCTCCATCGCCATTCCCACCCTGCTGCGGCCCAGCCACCACGAAGGTCGCCTGCTGGTCGATGGCGGGCTGCTCAATCCCCTGCCGGTGGCGCCGACGCTGCGCGACTTCACCGACCTCACCATTGCCGTGGACGTCAACGGCCCGGCGGATGTGCCGGTGGGGGACGTGGATGGGGAATCCGTGCCGCCACACCCGGCCGAACACGCTGTCCCGGCAGCCCTGCTGCCGCGCCCGCTGCAGGCTTATGCGCAGCGCATTGCCGAGTTCATCGATGCGCACACGGAGCGCAAGGCAGCGCCGCATGGGCCTTCGGATCCCAGTGTCTTCGACCTGCTCGGCCGTTCCTTCGACCTGGTGCAGACCACCATCACGCGCCTCAAGCTGGCGGCGCAGCCACCCGACCTGCTGGTGTCCATCCCGCGCAACGCCTGCGCGTTCTACGAGTTCTATCGCGCCGATGAACTGATCACCCTCGGCCGCCTGCAGACGCGCGCCACCCTGGCCCGCTGGCGCGAATCGGCGGCCGCGGGAAACGCATCGCCCAAATGAGGTCCGGCCCGCCTTGGGGGGAAGGCGGGCCGGAAAGTGCGGTGGCTTTGGGGGAGGGAGAGAGGTTGGGGGAGAACCTCTAAGCCGGACCGCAAGGCTAGGATACGGGCAAATCGCCAGCCGTGTGCAGATGCACAAAGTCACTGTTCAGCGGCCGTTCCGACCCGCGTTGGCCCCTGTTCAGGCGCGATCGAAAGCCGGCAGCGAACCCCGCGTCCGCCAGCGCCGTCCAGGATCGTGAACGCGCCGCCGTGCGCAAGCGCGGCCTGCTCGACCAGCCAGGCCAAAGCTCGTCCCCGCCGCGTCAACCGCCCTGCCACGGGCAAACCGCGCGCAGACGCGTTCGCGTTCGAGCGGGGCGATGCCCGGGCCGTCATCGACCACGTCCAGAAGCGCAACCCCGTCCGTCGACCCGCAACCGACCGTCACCTTCGCGCTCGCCGGACAACAGCGGAGCAGGCAGGTTGTGCCGGGGCATGGGGAGCAATAAAAAAGCCGGCTTGCGCCGGCTTTTTTCACATCGCGATGATGCGCCTCAGCGCTTCATCGAGCCGAAGAACTCCTCGTTGGTCTTGGTGTTCTTCATCTTGTCGAGCATGAACTCCATCGCCGCCAGCTCGTCCATCGGATGCAGGAGCTTGCGGAGGATCCAGATCTTCTGCAGCATCTCCGGGTCGATCAGCAGTTCCTCGCGGCGCGTGCCGGAGCGGTTGATGTCGATGGCCGGGTACACGCGCTTCTCGGCGATGCGGCGGTTGAGGTGCACTTCCATGTTGCCGGTGCCCTTGAACTCCTCGTAGATCACCTCGTCCATCTTCGAGCCGGTGTCGATCAGCGCGGTGGCGATGATGGTCAGCGAGCCGCCTTCCTCGACGTTGCGCGCGGCGCCGAAGAAGCGCTTGGGCCGCTGCAGCGCGTTGGCATCGACGCCGCCGGTGAGCACCTTGCCCGAGCTTGGCACCACGGTGTTGTAGGCGCGCGCGAGGCGGGTGATCGAGTCCAGCAGGATCACCACGTCCTTCTTGTGCTCCACCAGGCGCTTGGCGCGCTCGATCACCATCTCGGCGACCTGCACGTGGCGCACCGCCGGTTCATCGAAGGTGGAAGCGACCACTTCGGCGCGCACGCCGCGCTGCATCTCGGTCACTTCCTCCGGGCGTTCGTCGATCAGCAGGATGATGAGGTGCGCATCCGGGTGGTTGTGCACGATCGCCTGGGCGACGTTCTGCAGCATCATCGTCTTGCCGGCCTTGGGCTGGGAGACGATGAGGCCGCGCTGGCCGCGGCCGATCGGTGCGACCAGGTCCAGGATGCGCCCGGTGATGTCCTCGCTCGAGCCGTTGCCGCGTTCGAGGTGGAAAACCCTGCGCGGGAACAGCGGCGTCAGGTTCTCGAACAGGACCTTGTTCTTGCTCATCTCCGGCGGTTCGCCGTTGATGGTGTCCACCTTCAGCATGGCGAAGTAGCGTTCGCCTTCCTTGGGGGGACGGATGCGCCCGGCAATGTAGTCGCCGGTGCGCAGGTTGAAACGGCGGATCTGGCTGGGCGAAACGTACACGTCGTCGGGGCCCGCCAGGTAGGACTCGTCGAAGCCGCGCAGGAAGCCGAAGCCGTCCTGCAGGATCTCCAGCACGCCCTCGCCGTAGATGCCACCCCCGGCGCGCGCGTGCGCCTTGAGGATGAAGAAGATGATGTCCTGCTTCTTCGCGCGCGCCACGCCTTCCTGGATGCCGAGCGTATCGGCGAGGGCGAGGAGATCCGCCGCACTCTTGCGCTTGAGTTCGTTGATGTCGATCAGCGGACCATTGCCGCCGCCGTTCCTCTCGTCATAGTCCTCGTCGTCATGGTTGGGGTGGCCCTGGGGGTTCTTGCTGCTGCCATGGCGACCACGACGCTCGCGCCGGCTGCGCCGGCCCTGGCCCTGCGGGTTCTGGCCCTGCGAGGCGCCACCCTGGTTGCCACCCGCCTGGCCCTCGCTCTGGTTGCCGGTCGCGGGTGCTTCATCGCCGCCCGCCGTGTCGCCCTGGCGTGCCGCGTCAGCGGCTGCCGCCGGCGGCGTCGCCGGTGTGGCGTTCTCGGCTGCGGACCCGCCCTTTTCGGCAGGCGGATTGCGCGGGGCGCGCTGGCGTGGCTGTTCGGCACGCGTTTCGCCGGCAGACTCGGGGCTGCCTTCGTTTACTTCATTTTCGGACACGGGCAATCCTCGCTGGGCGCCGTAGGTACAACCGGGGGAAGAAAGATCAGATGCGGGCCGGCGGAGCAGCGGTGGCTCCGGGCGATTGCACCTACGGTAGCATCGCTGGCGCCAAGCGTCCAGCGCCGCGGCGGGAATGGGGAATGGAAAGTCGGGAATGGTTCAAGTCCGCTTCCCCGATCGTCCATTCCCGGCAGGTGATTTCCGGCACTTCAGGCAATCGCCTTGTCGATCATCTGCGCAAGCTGGCTCTTGCTGACCGCGCCGATCTGGGTGGCCTCGACCTTGCCGCCCTTGAAGATCATCAGGGTGGGAATGCCGCGGATGTTGTAGTTGCGCGGGGTCTTCTGGTTGTGGTCGATGTTGATCTTGGCCACCTTCAGCCGGCCCTGGTAGGTCGCGGCCAGATCGTCGATCATGGGGGCGATCGCCTTGCATGGGCCGCACCACTCGGCCCAGAAATCGACCAGCACGGGGCCTTCGGATTGCAGCACTTCAGCTTCGAACTGCTCGTCGGTGACATGCGAAACATGCTCGCTCACGGGAATCTCCGGGATTTGCTCTAGGGATGGCGAGCGCGCGCGCAGGGCGGGCTTCCGCTACACTCGCCGGGTTCGGCGACACGAAGGGCTGCAGGCGGGGCGCGCGAGCACGCCGTCATTCCAGCCCAAACGATCGACAGGCGCAAGCTTGGGGGCAGCGCCGCACATTGCAAGTGTCGCTTCCGCCGCCATTTCAGGGTGGCGCCACGCGCGCGGCATGCCCTTGCCGTCACCGGCGCCCGGGTGCAGCCACTAGCGGCCACCACGCGGGCGCTCCTTCCGCACACGCAGACTCATAATGTCCCAACAACCAATCACAGACATCACCTTCGAAAGTTTCGACCTGCATCCGGATCTGCTGTCCGGCCTGCATGCCTCCGGTTTCACGCGCTGCACGCCGATCCAGGCGCTCGCGCTGCCCATTGCCCTGCCCGGCCGCGACGTCGCCGGCCAGGCGCAGACCGGCACCGGCAAGACCGGCGCCTTCCTGGTGGCGGTACTCAATCGCCTGCTCACCCGGCCGGCACGCGCCGACCGCAAGCTGGCCGACCCGCGCGCGCTCATCGTCGCGCCGACGCGCGAACTGGCGATCCAGATCGACAAGGACTTCCAGGCCATCGGCCGCAATACCGGCCTCACCTCGGCGCTGATCTACGGCGGCGTGGACTATGACAAGCAACGCCAGGCGCTGCAGGCCGGCTGCGACATCATCATCGCCACGCCCGGCCGGCTGATCGATTACCTCAAGCAGCACGTGTTCTCGCTGAACGGTATCGAAGCGGTGGTGCTGGATGAGGCCGACCGCATGTTCGACCTCGGCTTCATCAAGGATATCCGCTTCCTGTTCCGGCGCATGCCGCCGCGTGAGGAACGCCAGAGCATGCTGTTCTCGGCCACCTTGAGCCATCGCGTGCTGGAACTGGCCTACGAGCACATGAACGAGCCGGACAAGGTCACCGTGGAGGCCGACCAGGTCACCGCCGACCGCGTGCGCCAGGTGATCTATTTTCCCGCCCGCGAGGAAAAGCAGCCGCTGCTGATCAACCTGCTCTCGCGCCTGGACGTGCATCGCGCCATCGTCTTCGTCAACACCCGCCACGCCGCCGAGAAGGTCAGCCAGGCGCTGGAGCGCTACGGCTTTGGCGCCGCCACCCTGTCCGGTGACGTGCCGCAGGCCAAGCGCGAGCGGCTGCTGGCGAAGTTCAAGCGCGGCGAGATCGAGATCCTGGTCGCCACCGACGTTGCCGCGCGCGGCCTGCACATCCCCGATGTCAGCCACATCTTCAACTACGACCTGCCCCAGGACGCCGAAGACTACGTGCATCGCATCGGGCGCACCGCGCGCCTGGGCGCCGAGGGCGACGCGATCAGCTTTGCCTGCGACCTCTACGCCATGGGCCTGCCGGACATCGAGGCCTTTATCGAGCAGAAGATCCCGGTCGCCTCGATCACGCCCGAATTGCTGGTCCCGCCGCCACGCCGCGCGCGCGCGACGCGCCCGCCGGCAGACGTCGAGGCCGAAGCCGCCGACGATGCGCGCAATACCGCCGGCGCACCGCCCAAGGCTGCGGCCGGGCCGGGGCGGCCGCGTCGTTCGCGCGAGGCTTCGCGCAGCGATGCCGGCGGCGCGCAGGCGGCAGGCCGGGGCGAGCGCGCGCCACGGCGGCGGCGCAAGCCGGACGCGGCGGCGCAAACCGCCGAGGCAGCCGGCAGCGCCGACAGCACCCCGGTGTCCGCCTCGGTGTCCGCCACCGGCACTCCCGGCGAGAGCACCGGCGAGGCGCCGCGCAAGCGGCGTCGCCGCGGGGGACGTGGGCGCAACAAGCAGCGCAGCGGCGAGGCCGCTGCCAATGGCGGCACGCAGGAAGCCGGCGCCCAGCACAACGGCGGCAGTCCCGCCGCGGGCGCACGCCCGGCCCGCTCGCGCGGCCAGGCAGCGCGTGATGGCGCGGAAAAGGGCGAACGCAAGCCGCGCCGCGAGCGCGTGCGCGCCATGCCGACCGAGATCCCGCCGGTCCACGTCACGCCGCCGGCACAGCCCGCCAAGCCGGGCCTGTTCCGCCGCATCGGGCGCATGCTCGGCTTGCGCTGAGTCTGCGCGCGTCGCCTGGTCGCTGGCGGCGAGCCCGGGCAGCCATGGCGGGCCGCGTACGCCGGCCCGCGCACGGCGGAATGCGCCCGGTGGCAGGTTCAGGAAAAGCTGCTCAGGCCGAAGAATGCCGGGACGCTCGGCCGTCCGCTGAGTACCTGCAAGCCGGCGCGCGCCCGCGCGACGCGCGCCGCGTCGGGCGGGCGACCCGCCGCCTGCTCGAGTTCGGCCACCATCAGATCGAGCTGCCAGACCTGGGCCGTGTGCTCGTTGCCGATGGCATCGACCAGCGCGGGGCGCAGCGCCGCAAGCGCAGCGATGTTCCCGGTGGCGCGCGCGTCCAGCCAGGCCAGGTGGATGCGGCTGCGCAGGGTGCGCCGATGGGTGTCGCCGAGTGCGTGGCTGAACACGGCGACGGCCTCGACCAGCATGGCCCGCGCGCCAGGCACGTCGCCGTGGGCGAGCCGGCACCGGCCGATGCTGTCCAGCGCCTCCGCCGCCGCGTGATTGGCCGCATCCTTGCTGGTGGCGCGGGCGTCCTCCAGCGCCCGTTCCAGGGCCGGCAGGTCACGCGCACAGTTGCCGTCCTTCAGCCAGAACTCGCCGATCGCCCAACTCAGGCGTCCGCGCGAATACGAGGCATCGGGCATCTGCGTCATCACGTAACCTTCGCCGCTCTCGACCAGTGCGCGCACGTGCTCCAGGCGCATCGACTGGGTGGCGAGCTTGGCCTTGACCAGCCCGATCTCGATGCGGTCGCGTTCGGTGGCGGTGCCGCGTATCGCCGCGGCGAGGTTGGCGTCGATCACCTCGAGCGCCTGCGGGTAGCGGCCTTCGGCAGCATGGGATTGCGCAAGCTGGCTGCGCGTGATCATGGTGCGCGGCGAATCGCTGCCCAGCAGGGCTTCGAACTCGCCCAGCAGCGGCACCAGCCGTTCCACGGCTTCACCGCTGCGCCCGAGGCGGTTGTAGGTGGCTGCAATCGCGTAGCGGCTGACCAGCCACTGCAGCTTGCCGGCACTGGAACTGCCCCGCAGCAGGCGTTCGCTCGCGTTGAAGGCATCGAGCGCGCCCTGGGCGTCGCCCCCGTCGAGCAGGACGTAGCCGAGCGCGGTGTGCAGGTTGGCGAGTGCGGCGTCCTCGATCCTGCCGTGCGCGCCGGCGAGGGCCGCGCGCAATGCGTGCTCGGCTTCCCCGATCCTTCCCAGGCGATAGAGACTGGAGCCACGCACCTCCAGCAGTTGCGCCGTGGCGAGGTCGCCTGCGGGTCCGCGCGTCGCCCTGGCGAGCGGCAGGTCGCGATCGACCAGCGCCAGCGCATCCTCATAGCGGTAAACCTCGTGGTAGGACTGCGCGAGCACGGTGGCATAGTCCAGGTAGTTCAGCGTCGCCTGCCTGCCGGTCTCGCGCAGCAGCGCCGTGGAGGATTCAAGCAGGGGCACCGCGCGCTTGAACAGCGTCAGGCTTGCGTACACCGTCCCCAACTCCCCGGCGAGGCGCGCGCGCAGGCGCACATCTCCGGCAAAGTCTTCACTGAGCCGCGTGGCGGCGCGATCGAGCAGCTGCGCTGCCGTGAGTGCTTCGCCATCGGTGACTTCCGGATCATTGTCGCGAAAGATGTCGCGCAGGAAGCTGAGCGTCGCCTCGGTGCGCAGGCGCTGTGCGTGCTCCTCGTGGGCGCGCTCGACGGCCACCAGGGTCGTTGCGATCAAGGCGCCGACCAGCAGGCTCGACAGGGCGACGGCTGTCCGGTTGCGACCCACGAACTTGCGCAGCCGGTAGCTGACCGAGTGGCCCGACACCCGGACCGGTTCGCCGGCACACCAGCGCGAGAGGTCGTCGGCGAAGGCCTGCACGCTACCGTAGCGTTGCGCGGGTTCCTTGGCCAGCGCCTTGTAGAGGATGCGGCTCAGGTCCCCGCGCACGTCGCTGCGATAGCCGCGCAGGCTGCGTGACCGCCGGCGCAGGCGCTCGGCGGCCAGTCGCTCGCCGCCGCGTCCGAGCGCCTGTGCCGGCGGCTGTGCCGGCCGCTCACGGATGCTGCGCTCGGTGGCGGTGCGGTCATGCCGGTCCAGCACATACGGCAGAACCCCGGTCACCAGCTCGTACAGCACCACGCCGAGCGCATAGACATCGGTTGCCACGCCGGCGGGGGCGCCGTCCAGCTGTTCCGGTGCGGCGTACTCCGGGGTATAGGCGCTGCGGCCGCCGAACAGCGCCGTGGCCGCCGTCGCTTCATCGTCGGCCAGCAGTCGCGCGATGCCGAAGTCCAGCAGGCGTACATGGCCTGCGTCGGTGACCAGGATGTTGGCGGGCTTGAGATCGCGATGGACGACCAGCTGTCCATGCGCGTACTGGACGGCGGCGCACACCTCGAGGAACAGCTTGACGCGTCCGCGCGGGCCGAGTCGCTGGCCATCGCACCAGTGCGTGATGGGATCGCCGCGCACGAACTCCATGGCGAACCAAGGACGGCCATCGGCTGCCACGCCGCCATCGATCAGGCGCGCGAGGTTGGGGTGATCGAGCCCGGCCAGGATGCGCCGCTCACGCAGGAAGCGCATGCGGATGTCGTCGAAGTCGAAGCCGCGCCGGATCAGCTTGAGCGCGACCTCCTGCTGGAAATCCGCCCCTTCGCGCTCGCCCCGATACACCACGCCCATGCCGCCGCGGCCGATGCGCTCGACCACGCGGAACGCGCCGAGGCGGTCGCCGACCAGCAGATCCCGTGCCTCGTCGCGCGGCACCCCTTCGGCCGGGGCGTCTTCCGGCTCGATGTCGCCGAGCAGGGCGATCACCCGCGCGGCGAGGCGTTCGTCATCGCCGCAGTGCTGCTGCACGAACGCCAGGCGCTGCCCGGGATCGATGTCCATTGCCTCGCGCAGGAGGTTCAAGGCTGCGCGTTCACGCTCGTCCACTGCGGCATCCTCCCCATGTCTCGAGCCGAGAGACCTGCCGATCATCGGCGGTCTCGCTACGGTCCACCTTCCAGTCGGCTGCGCAACCAGCTGCGCGCGGCGACCCAGTCGCGCTGCGCCGTCCGCTCGCTGATCGACAAGGCGCTCGCCGCTTCGGCAAGCTCCAGTCCGACGAAGTAGCGCAGCTGGACCACCTGCGCCATGCGCTGATTGACCGCCTCGAGATCGGTCAGGGCCTGGTCGAGGGCGAGCATGTCGGTGTCGTCCGGAATCGGCAGGGCCAGCGCATCGGCGAACTCGTCGCGCCGCCAGCGCCCCCCACGCTTCTCCGCGGAAGCCTTGCGCGCCCGGCTGACCAGGATCTGCCGCATCATGCGCGCCGCTGCATTGAACAGGTGCGCTTCACTTTCGAACGCCGCCGGCTCGCGTCCGAGCAGGCGCAGGCAGACCTCGTGCACGAGCGCGGTGGTCTGCAAGGTGAAATGCCCGGGCGTGGCACGCAGCACCCGGCGGGCCAGTCGCCGGAGCTCCGAATACACCAGCGGCAACAACCGGTTCAGCGCTTCCGCATCACCCTCGCGCCAGCGCTCCAGCAGATCCTCGACGTTGGCGATGCCCGACGTGGCCATAGAAGGAGAGTAGCCGGCCATTTCGGGGGGTGCAACGAACCCGGCAGGCCCTCCAGCCGCACCGGGTTCGAGCAGCACCGCGCGATCGCGGCACGCTGGATCAGTCGCTGGTCGGGCCTCCGAAATCGTGCGCGAAGATCGAATCCAGGCGCAGGTGCCTGGCGGCGGTTACATCGATGTTGTTGTCGCTCCAGCGGCGACGTCCGGCCAGCAGCACATCGCTGTCGGTCACCTCCACCGGTCCGGACCATGCCTCGATATGAGCGTCCGTTGCTGCCGGAAAATCGTTGCGGGTACCGCTGCGCTGGAAGCGGCCGGTACTGTCCCAGAGTTGCAGCAGCTGACGCGGGCGCCACGGTCCCGTAACGACGGTGTCGCGCCGTTGTCCGTCCAGGGCCAGCAGCAGGTCGCCGTTGGAGCGACGTGCGGCAATCGCGCGCGGACGCACTTTACGCGTGCCGCCGAAAAGGCTGCTTTGCGGGTGCGAGCACAAGCCTCCACCGCAGAAGCTCGCATCTCCGCCAAGCGTGATGGCGGTGGCGCGACCAAGCAGCAGGCTTGGATAGTCTGCCTGGTCGGTTTCCGACCAGCCGGCATACACCACCTTCCCGCTCTTGAGTACTGCCAGGGCGGTCACTTCGTCCTTCTTCCAGCCGGTGTTGTCGGCTTCGTAATACACCTGCTTCAGTAAATAAGTGCCGTTTCCGACATTCAGCGATAGCACGAAGCCGTCGCGATCACTCGCGTCGGTGCCCGGACGATAGGAACCGGAGACATAGAACCGCTTGCCGCCGGGTGTATCCGCTCCGGCAAACGCACTGGCAATGATTTCCGGGTCATACCCGCTGCCGTTGAGTGCGTACCAGGCCTTGCCGCCCGTCCCGTATGTGGTCACCAGATTGCCCGATGCGGCGCTGAGCTTCGCGCTGCCGATCGCGGTCCCGCTGGAATTGGAGATCTTTCCCGCAATGAACAGATAGCCGTCCGGGTCGTACTCGATCGCGTTCGCCATGTCGGCCTTGAACCCGCCGTGATCGAACGCAACCATGCGATAGCTGGTGGATGGCCAGCCGCTGCATTTTCCGTCGCTGGAGTTGAGGTCGAAGCACAGAACCGCCATGTCGAGGTCGAGCAGGGCCCCGCCGAGCCTGGCTCCCGCAAAGTACACGCGTGTGGGGCCGCCGATAAAGGGGTCACCCGCCGGCCCGAATGTCGCACTCTCCATGAGGTCGAAGCCGGCGGCCACGCGCTTGAAGCCGTTATTGCCGAACGACAGCACGGCAGCCCCGTCCTCATCGAGTTTCAAGGCGAGCGCATCGAAATACCCGTCGGCGCGCCGCTGCTGAAGCAGCATGTAGGTGAAGGTCCGAAACGTGATGGGATTGAGGCCCGCCAGCTCCCGGTAGCGTCGGATGGCGAGGGGCTGGGCCTTGAGCAGCGAACCGCTGGGCCAGAACGCCTTTGACCAGTCGAGATCGATGTCGGTCACTGGAGTAGCCAATGCCTCATTCCCATCGCTGGCGAGCGGCGAATGCCAGGTGGCATCCGCCGCTTCCTTCAACGAGTGTTCCCACAGGTCCCCGGCGGGAGCCGTGCCGGATACGATCAACGCCGCGACGGCAATCAGGACAATTCGAAATGGTTTCATGTCGTTCCCTCTGAAGTGGTCGGTCGAGGGAAGGTCTGAACAACCCCTCAAATTTTCGCCCCAAGGTAGAGGATCGCGGGGTCGCTGAGCTCAAGGGGCGTTTGGACGTCCAAATGATGTGAATGGTGGGTGTTTTGGGCTTTCCTCGCCACT
>JALOBC010000036.1 GCA_023228465.1 Dokdonella sp.
ATCGACGAAGCGCAGGCGCTCGGCCACGGCCAGTGGGGCGCCGGCCTGCTGGTGGGGCTGGCGATCCTGGCGGGCGCGGCTGCCATCATGGTGCTGGAACGCATCCTGCCGCACGAGCACTTCATCAAGGGACCGGAAGGTCGCCAGTCCGCGCGCCTGCGCCGCACCTGGCTGTTCGTGTTCGCGATTGCGCTGCACAACCTGCCCGAAGGGCTGGCCATCGGCGTCGCCTGGGGCAACGATGCAGCACACGGCCAGGTGATGACCACGGGCATCGCGCTGCAGGACCTGCCCGAAGGCCTGGTGGTCGCGCTGGCGCTGATCGCGGCCGGCTACGGACGCGCCATGGCGATCACGGTGGGCATGGCCTCGGGCCTGGTCGAACCGCTGGGCGCGGTGTTCGGAGCCAGTGTCGTCCTCGGCATGCCGCACCTGTTGCCGGTGGGGCTGGGCTTCGCCGCCGGCGCCATGCTGTTCGTGGTCAGCCACGAGGTCATCCCCGAGTCACACCGCCAGGGTCACGAGACACTGGCGACGGGCGGGCTGATGATCGGCTTCGTGCTGATGATGTTGCTGGATACCGCGCTCGGTTGAACCCGGCTGCGCGCCGTCATCCGAGCGACCAGTGGCGCAGGTTCGGCGGCCTGCCCCGGTCTCGCCTTTGGCGCTGGCGGCGCGGCGCGGCACAATGCAAGTCTCGCGCCGAGGAAATCCCATGGACACCCAGCACCCCGACCTGCATCCGCTCTACCGCGCCCACCTGGACACACTCAAGGCCCACGCCGATGAGGCGCTCGCGCATGCCGGCTTCGACCACCTGGTGGTGGCTGCCGGCGAACTTCACTACCAGTTCCTCGACGATCGCGACTATCCGTTCTGCGTCAACCCACATTTCAAGCACTGGGTGCCGGTGACCCGCGCACCCGGCTCGTGGATCGTCCATACGCCCGGTCGGCGACCCAAGCTGGTCTACCTGCAGCCACGCGACTACTGGCACGTGGTGCCGGAAGCGCCGGCCGGCTACTGGGTGGAGCATTTCGACATCGTGGTGATCCACGCGGCAGCCGATGCACGCGCGCACCTGCCGCGCGAAGCGGCGAACTGCGCCATCCTCGGCGAAGCGAATGCCGCACTCGCCGATTTCGCACCGAACAATCCCCCCGCGGTGCTCGATCGCCTGCACTGGTATCGCTCGTTCAAGACCCCCTATGAAGTGGCCATGATGCGTGTGGCCAACAAGATCGGCGTGCGTGCGCACCTGGCCGCCGAAGCGGCATTCCGCGCCGGCGCCGCCGAGTTCGACATCCACCTCGCCTACCTGGCGGCCGCGCGCCAGGGCGACAACGAACTGCCCTACGGCAACATCATTGCCCTCAACGAACATGCCGCGGTGCTGCACTACATGGTGCTCGATCGTGCGCCGCCGGCCGAGCGGCATGCGTTCCTGATCGACGCGGGCGCGAGTTTCCACGGTTACGCCAGCGACATCACGCGCACCTACGCGGCCACCCAGGGTGGCGAATTCGCCGCGCTGATCGAGGCCGTCGATGCCGCGCAGCAGGATTTCTGCGCACGGGTGCGCCCCGGACAGGGCTATGCCGACCTGCACCTGCACGCGCACCACGTGCTGGCAGGCATCCTCAAGGCGCACGGAATCATCCGCACCTCGGCCGAGGGCGCAGTCGAGTCGGGTCTGTCCTCGGTCTTCTTCCCGCACGGCCTGGGCCACCAGATCGGGCTGCAGGTCCATGACGTGGCCGGTTTCCAGGCCGGGCCGGAGGGCGGCACGATCACGCGCCCGCCAGGCCATCCCTACCTGCGCACCACGCGAGCGCTGGAGCCGGGCATGGTGGTGACGATCGAGCCCGGGCTGTATTTCATCGACCTGCTGCTGGCCGAACTGAAGGAGAAGCCGCTCGGCAAGGAGGTCGATTGGGCAGCGATCGACGCGCTGCGCAAGTTTGGGGGCATCCGCATCGAGGACGACGTCGCCTGCACCGAGGGCGAACCTGAAAACCTGACCCGCGACGCATTCCAGGCGGCGCGGCAACCGAGCGGCTGATCCGCGCAGGGCAGGAGCTGCAGGCCAGGAGTCTTCAGGCCTGGGGTATTGCCGTGCGCAGGGCGGCCGCCCCTGCCGCGTCGCCCAGGCGCGCATAGACATCCGCCAGGCGCTCGGCCGCGGTGCGCGTGCGTGCATGCGCGGGCCCGACCAGGGCGAGCAACCGCGCGTGCGCCGATTCGAGCGTGGTGCGCGCCTCGACCAGCTTGTCCAGGCGCGTCAGGCACAGGCCCTGGTTGCTGGTGAAGATCGCCGTCATCAGATGCCCGGGGCCGACGGCCCGGGTCGCATCCGCGACCAGACTGGCGAATTCGGCCTCCGCAGCCGTGAGTTCGCCCGCGTCCATCAACAGCATGGCCAGATTGTTGCGCGGCGCAAACGCCGATGGATGGCCACTGCCGGCGCGTTGCTGGATGGCGATGACGCGCCGATACAGCGCTTCCGCTTCGCCGCTTCGTCCCTGCTGTTCGAGGATGTAGGCAAGCGAGTTCATCGCCGCCAGCGTCTGCACGTGCGCCTCCCCGGCCATGCGCTCGAAACCCTCCATGGAGGTGCGTGCGGCCTCGGCGGCCTGCGCATACTGCTTGTCCTCGGCCAGGATGTTGGCCAGCGTCTGCCAGCTGGTCAGCGTGGCTGCGTGGTCGTCACCGAGCACTTCGCGGCGCAACGCCAGTACGCCCCGCAGTTCGGCCTGCGCCGCGGCCAGATCGCCGCGCGCATACAGGACCAGCGCCAGGTTGTGGCGACTGGTGAGCGTGGTCGGCGCACGTTCGCCGAAGGTGGCCAGGCGCCAGGCCAGTACCTCGCGCGTGAGTTGCTCGGCCTCGTCCAGGCGGCCCGCTTCGCGCAGCAGGGTGGACAGACTGCTGCGCGCCGTCGCCAGCGTGGTCTGCAGGCGCCGATCCGCCGCCAGTGTCTGTGCATCGAATCCGCTGCCATGAGCGATCAGGGTGCGCAGGCCGTCTTCGGCCATGTCCACCTTGCCCTCGTCCGAGTCCGCGCGCGCCAGCTCCAGGTCGAGATCGAGGTCGGCCGCCAGGCCGGCCGCGGGCCAGGCGGCGCGCGCCTCGGCCAGCACGTCACGCGCCTCGTCGAAACGCGTGAGCTCGATCAGGATCGAAGCGCGTTCGCGCAGCAGGTCACGCCGCTGCGAGGGCGTGGCGCGCTCCGCCAGCGCGAGGGCAAGATCGCTGAGCGCCAGCGCTCCCGGGTAATCGCCCAGCGCGCGACGGGTCGAGGCGAGGGTGGTGGCGACCGCCCGTTGCACGGCCGGCTGGCTGGCCAGCTCATCGAGTTCCCGCTCGGCCGTCGCCACCACGTCGGCCAGCGCCGGCGCCTGGCCACCGGTCGTTTCCGGATTGGCCGAGCCCAGCATGCGCTGCAGGAAGGCATTGACCGCAGCCGCTTCGCGGGCGTGCTGCTCGGCCTGGGCACGCGCGGCGCGTTCGCCCAGCGCAAAGCGCAGCGACACGACGGTGGCCACCAGCAGCGCCGTGAACACGATCGCCGCGGCTGCACTCAAGGCGCGGTGGCGCTGCATGAAGCGCCGCGCGCGATAGGCGGCGGTGGGCGGGCGGGCCCGCACGGGGCGGTGTTCGAGGACGCGTTGCAGCTCGTCGGCGAACGCCCCGGCGCTGGCATAGCGGCGCGCCGGATCGCCGGCCAGTGCCTTCATCACCACCGTGTGCAGATCACCGCGTGCGGCGCCGGCCACACTCGCCAGCGGCACCGGCGTCTCGTGATGGAGGATCTCCAGCGCTTCCAGCAGCGAAGCCGTTCCCAGGCGCGGATACGGCAGGGCGCCACCAATGAGTTCGTAAGCCGTGACCCCCAGCGCATACACGTCGCCACGCACGCTGGCTCCCCGTTCGCCGTGGCCGAGCTGCTCGGGGCTGACATAGGGCAGTGTGCCAAGCACCTGGCCGGCCAGGGTCAGGGTGACGCCAGGCTCATCGGCGCGCCGGGCGATGCCGAAATCCAGGATCTTCGGCCGGCCGGAGCGATCCACCAGGATGTTGCCCGGCTTGAGGTCGCGGTGGATCACGCCGTGCTCATGCGCAAACTGCACGGCGCGCGCGATCTCGATCAGCAGGCGCAGCCGCTCGGCCAGTGATGCGTTGCGTGCGCGCGCGAACTCGAGCAGGTCCATGCCATCGACGTATTCCATCGCCAGCCACGGCGTATCGATGCCCTCGATACGGGCTTCACCGGCAGCGTAGAGCCGCGCGATGCCCGGGTGCTCCAGGGCGGCGAGCACATCGATTTCCCGGCGCAGGCGCTCGCCCAGGCCCGGTGAAGCGCCGCGCACCACCTTGAGGGCGACCTCTCGCGCGGGATGCGTCTCCCGGGCGAGGTAAACGCGGCCCATGCTGCCACTGCCAAGCAGTCGGACCAGCCGATACGGGCCGACCATTGCTGCCGCACCGACATCCTCCGGTCCCGCTCCCGCTGCACTCGGCATGGTCTTTCCCCAGTACGCCCGTTCTGCATGCTGCCACACGCGCCGCCGCCGGATCACGCGTCGTCAGTAGCCGATCGCCACTTCGCGCACCAGCAGCAGCTCGCAGGCCCCACCACCGGTATCCTCGCGCGACAGCGAGCTGCGCGCCTGCCAGCCATCCGCGCGCTGCGCCGCGACCAGCTGGCCGCGCAAGGTGACGATGTGTCCCACGACCACGCGCGAGAGCTGACGTTCGACGGTGGCATCGCCCGGGATCAGGTGGACGTTGGTGCTGGAACGCACGATCTCGGGCAGTGGAATGGGTGGTTCCCCGTGCCAACGGTAGGTATAGAAGCGTGCCGACTGCGACATGTCCAACTGCTCCAGTACCGCGCTGTCGGACATGCGCCCCCAGCCCAGCGCCAGGTCGGTCGGCACCAGCGCGCTCATCGCATCGAAGCGATAGTCGGCACGCGAAAGCACGCGCGCCTGGATCGTGAAATCAGCCAGCGGCGTCAGCGTGAAGTCGCCATGTTCCAGCGGCGCGGCATCGCGGGGTGCGCTCTGCACGGGCTCGGCTGCCACCAGCACGCCCGGTGCATGCGCAACCGGGCGATGCCGCGCCCAGTGGAACGCACCGGGCAGTGCCGCCAGCACGGCAACCAGCAGCCAGCCGCGCCTGCTCACACTGTCCCGCCAGGCGCGCGGATGGCCTGCCGGCGCCGCCGCTCAGGGGATCCAGCGTGCGATGTAGAGGTCGGTGTCATGGCCCCCCGGCGGGTTGGCGCGGTTGCTGGCGAATACCAGCCACTTGCCGTCGGGCGAGAACATCGGAAAACCGTCGAAGCCCGGCGCGGTGGTGATGCGCTCCTGCGTGCCGTCCCAACCCACGTAGCGGATGTCGAATTCGCGCGGGCTGGCGCCGGCATTGGTCGAATACAGCACGCCCTTGCCATCCGGGGTCGGATACGGCGCGAAGCTGCCGGCACCGTGGTGGGTCAGCTGTTGCACGTTGCTTCCGTCGGCGTCCATCACGTAGATCTCCAACCGGTTCGGACCGACCAGGTCGAGTGCCAGCAGGCGCCGGTAGTCGGCCAGGTCGGCGCCTTGCGGCCGCGAAGCGCGCCAGATGATCTTCGAGCAGTCCTGGTTGAAGAACGCGCCGCCGTCGTAGCCAGGCGTGTCGGTAAGCTGGCGGATGTTGCCGCCGTCCGCATCGGCGACATACAGGTCCAGGTCGCCGTTGCGTTTGCTGGTGAACAGGATGCGGCCATCGACGAAGCACTCGGTGGCCTCGGCGTCATAGCCAGGTCCGCTGATGAGCGGCGTCGTGGTGCCGTCCGCCGCACGACGCACGATATCGAAGCTCGGATAGGTCGCCCACACGTAACCGAGCGAACGGTCGGGCTTATCCGGGCAGGCCTTGGCGTGGCCTTCGGTGGTGGCGTAGATGAGCGAACCGCCGCTGGGATAATCGAAGTACCCGCAGGTGGTACGGCCGGCACCGCTGGAGACGAGTTCGGCCCTGCCGGTATCGAGATCGAGCACGTACTGGGCATCGCAGCCTCCCTCCGGCGGCGTGCGCTGGAAGATCAGCTGGCGCCCGTCCGGCGACCAGTAGGCTTCCGCGTTCTCGCCACCGAAGCTGATGCGGCGCAGGTCCGCCAGATGCGTTTCATCGGCCTGGAGCAATTCCGGCACCGGCTTGCCGGCCCGCGGAGCCCAGCCGTCCTGGCTCGCCGCCGGCGTGCTGCCGACCTCGAAGCTGGCATGTGGCGAAGCGGCGGCTTGCGCTGGCGGGGCCGGTTCGGCCGATCGGGGATGCGCGGCCGGCGTGCCACCCTCGGGCCGCTGCGCCAGGGTGACGCGAAGCCGTTGTTGCTCACCATCGCGCAACAGCACCACGTCGATGGTGTCGCCGGCCTTGTGCTCGCGCAGCACGTAGGTCATGTCGTAGAGGTTGTCGATGGTGACACCGGCCATGCCGATGATCACGTCGCCCTTCCTGACCCCGCCCTTCTCGGCGGGGCTGTCGGGCCGCACGTCGCTCAGGCGCACGCCGCCGCTGGTGGCCTGCATGGCCGAATAATCCGGCACCGATCCGAAATACGCGCCGTAGCCACGGCTGTCGCCGCTCACGGGTGCACTGGTGCGCACATGGTCCGGGCGCGCTGCGGTGCGCAGTCCATCGGCAAGCGCGGCGGTAATGCGCGTCACCTGGGCGCCGCCGGCCATGTTGAGCAGGGCCACGTCGTCTTCCGGTGCGTGATATTGCTCATGTGCGCCGGTGAACAGATGCACCACCGGCACGCCGGCAGCATAGAAGCTGGATTGGTCGCTGGGCCCGTAACCGTCGCCACCGGCGGCGATCTTCACCTCGGGTGCCGCCCTGTTGGCCGCTTCGATCAAGCCCGCCCAGGCTTTGGAACTGTCCGCCCCCAGCACGTTCAACTCGTGGTTCCGCATGCGTCCGACCATGTCCAGGTTGATCATGGCGACGATGTCTCCGATCTCGCCGACCGGCGGATGCCGAACAAACCAGGCGCTGCCACCCAGCCCGATTTCCTCCGCCGAAAAGCCTGCGAACACCAGGCTGCGGCGATCACCGGCGGGCGCTTGCGCTGCCTTCAGCAGGCGCGCGGCGCACAGCATGCCGGCCACGCCCGAAGCATTGTCGTCGGCACCGTTGTGGATGGCGTGCAGGTCCGGCTTGAAGCTCCCGCGGCCGCCCCAGCCAAGATGATCGTAGTGGGCGCCGACAACGACGTATTGATTCGCCAGCGCGCCCCGGCCGGGCAGCAGGCCGATCACGTTGCGCGTCTGCGCAATGACCGGATGCAGGTCCACGCGTCCCGCGACACGCGTACCCGGCAGGGCGAACGAGGCCGGCTTGTAACTGCCATCGATCGCCGCCTGCGCCTTGGCAAGGTCGGTCTTCCTTGCCGCCAGCCAGCGATCGGCCAGCGCGCGCGTCACCTGCAGCACCGGCAGACCCGCATCCGACAGCGGCCCCATGAGCTTGAGCGGCGGCAGGCGATCGGGCTCGTCGGCCGACTGCGGCGGCGCGACCAGGATCAGCGCCGCGGCACCGGCCTCGCGCGCCTGGATGGCCTTGCTGCGCAGGTCCGACCAGTGCGTGGGCTGCTTGCCATCGAACGGGGAATCGGCGTCGGCTTCGCCCGGTTCGAAGCGCATTGCCAGCACCACCTTGCCTTTCACATCCAGGCCGGCGTAATCGTCGTAACCAAGTTCCTGCGCCCGGATGCCGTAACCGGCGAAAACGAGTTCACCAGCGAAGGTGCCGGATTTGGCAAAGCCCAGCGGAATCCAGTCCTCGCCATAGCGGGCGCCTTCGAGCGCGTTATGTCCACCCACCTCGATGCCGATGTTGGCTTCGAAGGGCTGCATGCGG
This sequence comes from Dokdonella sp., assembly GCA_023228465.1. GTDB lineage: Bacteria > Pseudomonadota > Gammaproteobacteria > Xanthomonadales > Rhodanobacteraceae > Dokdonella_A. The sequence goes on from JALOBC010000036.1 coordinate 7,915, forward strand.
CCACCCTCCGGCGCGCGCAGCCCGAGATCGTCCATCCACGCGGCAATCTGGCGCGCGGCCATGGCCTCGCCCCGGGTTCCCGTGCCGCGCCCTTCCATCGCATCATCGGCGAGCACCGTGGTCACCGTACGGAAACAGGCCTGCGGGTCGGCGGGAAGCGGCGCGCCCGACGCCGCGCCGGCGGCCAACAGGAAAATGCCCAGGGGTGACCAGCGGAGCAGGGAAGGCATGTGCAAACGACCTGAATGAGAACCAGTGCAGCCTAGCAGCGTCGCCCGGGATCATGCGCCGGCAAGGACAAATTGTCGCAGGCTGCGCGCCGTATGCCCATCATTCGAACCCGTCGCGGAACACGAGGTCGGAGTCGGCGCCGCCAACGACCAGCAGGTTCGCCGACATTGCCGGCAGGCCGGCCAGCAGCAGTGTCGATCCGCTCAGGTCGCCGGCGGCGATGGCGTGCACCGGCTGAGCCGCATCGAAGCCGTAAAGCGTCCAACGGCTGCCTGGCACGGCAGCGAAGTCCACCGCCACGTCCTGCGTGGCACCGGTCTTGTTGGTCAGCAACAGCAGGGTGCGCGCAGCGTCACGGAAGGCATACGCACCCACGCGATCGGGGTCGGCACTGGCCGCGTGCACGCTTGCCCCGCTCACCCGCGTACCGGCACCGTCGTAATCGAGCAGCAGGCTGAAGGCGCGCTCCACCCGGCTGCCGGCCGCAGGCGCCACCCAGCGCGCGGCCAGGTCCACGCCCTCGCGGGCCAGGATGCCGAACAGTTCGGCCTGCGCCACCGCGCCGCTGGCGGTATTGTCATTGCCCCAGTTGTATTCGGTGATGGCAAGTTGCGTGCCTGGACAATACGCATCGATCCAGGCGCGCACGCGCGGGATCAGGTTCGGCCTGGCGTAGTGATTCGCGTCGCCATCCCCCAGATCGGCAATCCACGACTCGGACACCCAGTCCGCGTCGTACAGTTCCTTCAGCGAGCGCAGGCGCCGCGCAGCCGTGGCGGACGAATCGTCGTCGCTCAAGGCAATGCCCTGCCCCTGCGGGTACCAGTGCAGATCCAGCACATCGACCGCCCGCGCACCACCCGGCAGCGGGTTGGCGCAGACCTGCTGCAGGTACCAGGCGACGAACGGCAGCCCGCCGTGCGCGGCGCGATCGCTGCCGTCCACGCAATTGTCGGCAGCCGAACCGAACAGATCGCAATAACCCCAGGTCACCGGGCCGGTCACCCGAGCCGTCGGATCGGCCTGCTTGACCATCGCGCCGTAGGCCAGGGCCTTGTCGCGGGTTTCCCCAAAGGTGGCCGGTTGCGGATGCACGTCACGGTGGGTGGAATTCCAGAGCATGACTTCGTTGTCGAGTGCGTAGTAGCGCACGCCGCCACTTGCGGCATCGCCAAAGGTGGCACCCAGGTGCGCGATCCAGCCGCTGAAGAAGGCTGGCGACGCCTCGCTCGAGGTATCGCGTGGATCATTGCCGGTGATCGGACTGCCATCCACGCGCACGCCATTGCCGGCGTCCGGGTCCCACGGATCGGTGGCCTGCTGCGGGCCATACCTGGCCACCGAATAGCCGGCGAAATAGGGATGCAGCTGCGGACTGTCCGCGCGCGGCACCCAGCCGATGGTCGGCAAGGTCACGATCACCTGCGCATCGTGTGCGCGCGCCGCGCCCACCAGGGCATCGACCGCATTCCCGGCCGGTGGCACCTGGCTGCGATCGGCAGCACCGGGGATGTTCTCGAAGAACCAGTCCTGCGCGGTGTTGTGCACGTCGACCCGCCAGTTGTAGCGCGTCGTCGCATTGCCGCCCCAGCGCTGCAGCGGATAGCCCATTTCGGCATTGCGCGCGGCATCGCCGAAGTTGACTCCGAAGATCAGCGGACTGAACGGACGCACCTGGGCGTCGCGATCGACGCTGACCTGCACGGCACCCGTCGCCACCGCAGGCCCGCACAGAAGGGAAAGCCATGCGCACAGCACGAGATTCAGGGAAACGCGCCCACCGGCCGACATGCTCTTCTCCTGCATATGGACGCCAAGCTTACGCAATTCCTGCGCCGGTCAAGGGCCACGCTTGCTGCGAATCGCTGGAAGGGAACGACCGCCATTCGCGCATTTCCGGCTGTGCGCATTAGATCATTTGCGTGCGGCGTGCTAGAAATGCCCAATATTCCGCCAGGCAGATTCCAGAGGAGCCCTTGATGAGCCAACCCGTTGCGCAGTTCCGACTTGGTCGCTGGATCACGCATCGCGCCGTTCCCGCCGCAGTGCTGGGTCTGCTGGCCGCAGCCGGCGCCCATGCCGCCCCGCTCTGGGTCAGCGACGGCGTGGCGCCGTTCCAGGTCGGCAGTCCTGCGGCGATTGGCGCCGAGCGCATCCAGTTCCGCGCCGATGCCAGCCAGGCGGACAACCCGTACCTCGAGCTCGCGGCGAGCGGCAACCTGCTGCAGGCCACGCGCATGCATTCAGAGCGCTTCCCTGGCGGTTGGCACTGGAGCGGCGCCATCGATGGTGATGCCGACCAGGTCGTCACCCTCACCTGGTCGGAAGGACGTCTGGCTGGGCGCCTGCAGACCACCACCGGTCTGTGGGAAGTGCGTCCGCTGGTCGAAGGCGAGTCGCTGCTCGTGCAGATGGACACCGATGCCTTTCCCGACGAGCTGGCGCCGCTGCAACCGGACCTCCCCCTGGCGCCGTACCGGCCCGCCGAGGCGACGTTGCCGGCGGCGGAAAATGCCTGGCGCCTCGACGTGCTGGTCACTTACCTGCCTGCCGTGGTGAGCGAGGCCGGCAGCCTGGCCAACCTGCGCGCCAGCGTGCGCAATTTCGTCTTTGGCGCGAACGTGGCCGCGCGAGAAAGCGGCTTCAACGGCCGCTTCCACCTCGTCGGCCTGATGCAGAGTGCCGTCACCGACGATCCAGACCTGGGCGTGATTCTGCCGCGCGTGCGCACCGATGCCGCGACCATGGCCGAGCGCAACGCGGTCGGCGCCGACCTCGTATCGCTGCTGGTGCCCGCGGCGGGCCATCCCGACGGCTGCGGCATTGGCTACGTCATGCAAGATCCGGCCAGCCCGGGTTTCGACGCCTGGGCCTACCAGGTGTCCCGCTACGACTGCGCCAAGACCTATTTCAGCTGGGCCCACGAGCACGGCCACAACCTGGGCATGGGCCACAACCAGGAGCAGACCCCCAGCACGTTCTATCCCTATGCGCACGGCTGGGGGGTGGGCGGCGTGTTTCGCACCATTCTTTCCTACGCCTCCGCCTGCACCCCGTCCTGCCCGCGCGTGGGCCGCTTTTCCACGCCTCACCGCAATTACTCGGGCCACCCCGCAGGCGTGGCGGATCTGGCCGAAAACGCACGCGTGGGCAACAACACGGCCATGACCGCGGCTGCCTTCCGCACCGGCAACGTGATCTTCGCAGACGGCTACGACGGCTGAGGCGCAGCCCGCGGCGGCGCACAACCCACCGCCGGGCGCCGCGCCGCCTGGCGTTGTGGCCTATGATGCGGGGTTTTCCCGCCGAGGTTTCTCATGGCCACCCTCAAGTCGCTGGCGTTCGAAACCCGCGCCGTCCATGCCGGGCGCGAGGACTTTGCAAGGATCGGCGCGCATGCGCCACCCATCGATCTTTCCACCACCTACCCGGTGGCGGATCTGGACGTGGGCACGGCCAGCTATGACGCGCTGAGCGGTGGCGCGACGACGGCGGCCAATCCCATCTATGCGCGGCTGTACAACCCGACCGTCGCCCGCGTGGAAGCGGCACTGGCCAATCTCGAAGGCACCGCGGCATGCGTCGCATTCGGTTCCGGCATGGCGGCCACCAACGCCCTGCTGACGGCGGTGCGCGCCGGCGGCGCGGGACATGTCCTGGCCGTACGCCCGCTTTACGGTGGCACCGATCATCTGCTCGCCTCGGGCCTCGCCGGACTGGACGCCGAGTTCGTCACGGCCGATGAAGTCGCCGCACGCCTGCGTCCCGAGACCGGCCTGGTGATCATCGAGACCCCGGCCAACCCGACGCTGGACCTGGTCGATATCGCAGCGGTGGCCGTCGCCGCGGGCAAGGTACCGGTGATGGTCGATTCGACCTTCGCCACGCCGCTTCTGCAGCAACCCGCGGCCCTCGGCGCGCGTTACGTGATGCACAGCGCCACCAAGTTCCTGGGCGGCCACGGCGACGTGATCGCCGGCGTGATCTGCTGCAGCGAAGCCGACGCGCAGCCGTTGCGCCAGGTGCGGGCCATCACCGGCGCGCTGCTGCACCCGCTGGGGGCCTACCTGCTGCACCAGGGCCTGCCGACGCTGCCACTGCGGGTCGAGCGCGCGCAAGCCAATGCCGGCATTCTCGCCGAACGGCTGTCCGCGCACCGCGCGGTGGCCAGGGTATACTGGCCGGGCCTGGGCACGGTGCGCAACAACCATCTGCTGGACACCCAGATGCGCGGCCCGGGGGCGCTGATGTCGTTCGACCTCAGGGGTAGGCACGCCGCCGGCGCCGCCGCCATGGCCGCGGTGCGCCTGATCACCCCGGCGGTCAGCCTGGGTTCGGTGGACAGCCTGATCCAGCATCCGGCCGCGCTCACCCACCGCGCCCTGGACGAAGCCACCCGCGCCGCCACCGGCATCACGCCCGGCCTGATGCGCCTTTCGGTCGGCATCGAGAACGTCGAGGACTTGTGGGCCGATCTCGCCCAGGCACTTGAAGCATGACGGCCGCGTCCTGGGCGAATGCCGGCTGAACCTGCAGGCCGGGCGGGCGACTGCGGCTCGGCTATGATGCAGGACCCATGACCACAGAGGAGACGATGACCATGGACCTGGAAGGCAAGTTGATCGTCGTCACCGGTGCTTTCGGCGCCCTCGGCTCGGCGGTTACGCTGGCGGCGCAGGTCGCCGGTGCGCGCGTGGCCGCGATCGACCACGCGCCGTCCCCGGGCACGGCCCTGGCCGCGGCCGAATTGTTCGGCGGCGTCGATCTGGCCGATACGAAGGCCGCCGGCAAGGCAATGGAACGCGCCGCGGTGGCGCTCGGTGGCATCGATGGCCTGGTCAATGTTGCGGGCACCTTCCGCTGGGAGACCCTCGCCGACGGCTCGCTGGATACCTGGGACCTGCTGTATCGCATCAACCTGCGCACGGCTGCCGCAGCCAGTCGTGCCGCGCTGCCGCATCTCAAGCGCAGCGCCGGCGGGCGCATCGTCAACATCGGCGCGGGGGCAGCGGAGCATGCCAGCGCCGGCATGGGCGCCTACGCGGCGTCCAAGGCCGGCGTGGCGCGGCTGACGGAGGCGCTGGCGGCCGAACTCAAGGACGCGCGCGTCACGGTCAACGCGGTACTGCCGAGCATCATCGACACGCCGCCCAACCGCGCCGACATGCCGGAAGCGGATTTCGAGCGCTGGGTGAAGCCCAACGAACTGGCCGACGTGATCGTGTTCCTGCTCTCCGACCGCGCCATCGCGGTCACCGGCGCGCTGATTCCGGTGAACGGGCGCGTCTGAGCGCCGCACCCATCCCGCCAACCGGGCGAACCGCCACATGCCGCCAATCGAAACGCTGTGGTACCTCATCGCGGCACTGCTGATCGTGGTCGGTTTCGCCGGCGCGGTGCTGCCGGCCCTGCCCGGCGTGCCGCTGGTGTTCTGCGGCATGCTGCTGGCTGCGTGGGCAGACCGCTTTGCACACGTGGGCACCTTCACCCTGATCGTGCTCGGCGTTCTTACCGTACTGGCGGTCGTGATCGACTTCATCGCCGGCATGCTGGGAGCCAAGCGCGTGGGCGCCAGCCGGCGGGCCATCGTCGGTGCCGCGCTCGGCACCCTGGTGGGCATTTTCTTCGGCCTGCCGGGGCTGCTGCTCGGGCCCTTCGTCGGCGCCCTGCTGGGCGAACTCAGCAGCGGTGCGAGCATGCAGCGGGCGACCGGGGTCGGGGTCGGTGCGTGGCTCGGTTTTCTGGTCGGCAGCCTCGCCAAGCTCGCGATCAGCTTCGCGATGCTGGGCATCTTCGCGTTTGCATTCCTGGTGGCCTGAAGGCAGCCGGCGGCGCTCAGGGGCGCGGCAGGACATACAGCCACACCGCGAAGAACTGCAGCACGCTGCCCAGCAGCACGAACACGTGCCACACCGCGTGCATGTAGGGCACGCGCTTGCTGAGATAGAACGGCACGCCGACGGTATAGGCGATGCCGCCGCCCAACAGCAGCCACAGGCCCGGATCATCGATGGCTGCCGCCAGGGGTTCGATTGCAACCACCCCGAGCCAGCCAAGGCCAACGTACAGGGTCGCCATCAGGGCGCGGTTGCGGATGCGCCGGAACTCCAGCGCAATGCCGGCCAGGGCCAGCACCCAGACCACACCGAAAAGCCACCAGCCCGTACTGCCATGCAGGCTGATCAGGGTGAACGGGGTGTAGGTGCCGGCGATCAGCAGGAAGATGGCCGCGTGATCGAGGCGGCGCAGGACGGCTTTCGCCGGCGCATGACGCAGGCCGTGGTAGAGGGTTGAAGTCGTGTACAGGGCCACCAGCGTGATGCCATACACGCACACGCTGAGCAGGTGGCGCAAATGGCCGTCCTGCACCCTCACCAGCATCAGCACGAGGCCCGCCAGGCTGAGCGCGATGCCGAGGGCGTGGATCAGGCTTGACGCGCGCTCTTCGGCTGGACCATAGGCAGGGGGTGCCGGGCTACCGGCGGTCGGTTTCATGTGGGTTCCAGCGGGTTGGCGGAGGGGATCTGGAGCAGGCTCCCAACATACGCGCGCCGCGCGTACCGGCCAAGCGGAATTGCCGGCCGGCCGCGGTCGCCGCGCTGCGCGCATTTGGGTGCGGGTCAGGCAAGGCTCTAAGCTAGGCGGCATGATCGACCACGCTGAGCCGGACATGCAAGCCTCTGCAGCGCCCGCACTGGACATACTGATCCACCTTCGCCGCACCGATGCCCTGACGCCTGCCGCGACGGTCGGCTTGCAACTCGCCCAGCGCCTTGGCGCCTTCGTCACCGGGCTGCACGTGGTGCCGCTGGCAGCGGCCGCGTTCGCCTCGCCCGAAGCGGTGGCGCTGTACGTCAACGAAACCGACGACCTGTTCCGCGAAGCACAGCAGCGCGAATCGTTCTGGCGCGAGGAACTGGCGCAGCGCAGGCTCGAGGGTGAATGGCAGGTCTCCCAGGGGGATGTCATCGAAGCGCTCTGCCACGCCTCGCGCTGGTGCGACCTGGTCGTCGTCGAACGACCGCAACTGGTGCCGGATGCGCCCACCGGCTGGGGCGTGGTATCGCGCACCGTGTTCGGTGCCTCGGCACCGGTGATGGTGGTGCCGGAAACGGCGCAATGCGCGTCCGCGGCCGCGCGCATCGTGGTGGCCTGGAACCAGAGCCGCGAGGCCATGCTGGCGATCCACGGTGCCCTGCCCCTGCTCAGCCGCGCCGACCATGTGGTGGTGCTGGAGGGCGAACCCCGCGAGAACCCGTTCGGGCTGCGCTATCTGCCGAAGCTGGACCTGCGCGCCTGGCTTGACCGGCGAGGCATCGAGGCCGAGTTCCGCCCCTTCGCCACCCACAAGGAATGTGGCGCTGCCCTGCTCGATGCCGCGCGCGAGGTGTCAGCGGACCTCATCGTGATGGGCGCCTGGGGCCATTCGCGCATCACCGAACTGGTCCTCGGCGGTACCACGCGGCATCTGTTCCAGGCCAGCGACCTGCCGCTGGTGGTGGCGCACTGAGGGGTTGGGTTTGGGGATCGGGAAAAGCAGCGTGGCGTGAGTCGTGGGAACTGTCGGCCACGATGGCGCGAAAGGAAACGGCAGCGAAATGTCCACCGCGACTCACCTTGACTGGCCCGACGACAGGACTAGGCTGGCATCGCCAAGCGACCCAACCCCGTATCCCGGAGGATGCCATGAAAGGTCTCGACCACCAGCACCATAGCGACAAGAAGAAACCGAGGCGCAGCATGATGGAAAAGCGTGCGGAGCGGCACGCGAAGAAGCTTGCCCGCACGCAGGACGTGCATGTGCGCATCGACGCGCCGCAAACGCTCGCGGCGCACTAGCGAACCCGCCAACGCCTGGTCATTCCCGCAATCGTCCGTCATTGAACACCGGCGGTTCGGATGCAGCCATGAGGCGGGCAGGCCACGGATACCGGGCCACCGGGCCGACGCGCTTCAATCGTCACCGGATGCTTGGCGCAGCAACGGAAAGTCGACCACCGAAAGCGTCAGCGGCAACCGATTCCGCATGCGGCCGGGCCGCGCTGCATAGTCGATGCGGTCGGCCTGGATGTCCATCCGGCCTACCAGCACGTAGTGATCGAAAACGAAGGGCAAGCCCTGGGCAAGTGCGAAGTTGCGACTGTCCATCAGCTGGAAGTGGAGATGGGCCAGATCTGAATTGCCGTTGTTGCCGAGCTGCGCGAGCACGTCGCCGGCCCGTACGTGTTGCCCCACCTGCACGCCGATGCTGCCGGCTTTCAGGTGGCCATACATGGCCCACACGCCATCGCCCAGATCCAGCACGACATGGTTGCCGCCTGCTTGGGGCAGGCTCGGTGGCGGCAGGGCGGCGCCCGGCGGGACGTCCTCCAGCGCATCGTAGACATCGACCACGGTGGCATTTGCGACGGCGAATACCGGCTGGCCGAATCCGTAGTAATTCTCGTTGATGTTGCTTCCCGTGTAGAGCTCACCGTCACGATCCAACTGGACGAAATCGATCGCGTATCGCTCCGGCAACACGAAATGACCGTCGACCGACCGTTGCCCGCGGCGATGATGGTTGGACGCGTCGCAGCACGCTTCGAGCACGCCCCACAGGTCGCCCGCAAGCGGCGGTCGGATGATCCGGGCCGGCCGCATGTCCACCGGTGTGACCACGCGCGTGACGGCATCGCTGGCCGCCACCCCCTCGCCAACGACGCTGATGCGCGTTTCCAGCGCTGCCGGCACCGACTCGCCGGCATCCAGCGCAAGATCGAGCCATACCGTGGCACCGGCACTCGGCCCGATCGCCGAAACCCCCTGGGTCCAATCGCCCAGTGCAGTCAGGCGCCCGGGAATCGCATCACCTGTGTGCTGCAGCAGCTCGCGTGAGCCGTCGGCCGCCCACACGCTGATCGACTGCACCTGCAGGGAAGCCCGGGTCAGATTGAGTGCCTGCACCTCCCAGGTCAGGTGCGTGCGACCATCACCGGCGGCGAACGGCTGCGGGGCCAGCGGCACCGACAGCGCCACCGGATTGAGCGGCAGAACCGTGCTCGAGGGTGGGGCTTCGGCCGCGAACGCACCGACCGCTGCAAGCATCAAGGGCGCAAGAAACACCCCACCTGCAGTCCTTGCAACCGCTGTACGCATGCTCGCCTCCCCACCTGGTTGCGCGCCACCACGATTCGGCGTTGGACCCACAAACGGCTCAAGGATCCCCTCGCTGGGCCGCGCGGTCACGATAACCAAGTCGTCCGCCTGCGCGCAACCGCAGCCGGACGACTCCTGCCTTCCGCTGCGAAAGGTTCGCAGCGGAAGGCCAATCAGCGCGCGTTGGCGAACGCGAGTGCCATGTCCAGCATGCGGTTGGAGAAGCCCCACTCGTTGTCGTACCAGGACAGCACCTTGACCAGGGTGCCGCCCATGACGCGCGTCTGGGTGGCGTCATACACCGACGACAACGGGTTGTGGTTGAAGTCGATCGAAACCAGCGGCTGGGTGTTGACGCCGATCACGCCCTTCATCGCGCCGTTGGCGGCCTCGTTCATGGCCGCATCGATCTCCTCCCTGGTGGTCGCACGCCTGGCGACGAAGGTGAGGTCGACCACCGACACGTTGATGGTCGGCACGCGCATGGAGAAGCCGTCCAGCTTGCCGTTCAGCTCCGGCAGCACGAGTCCGACGGCGACCGCCGCACCGGTGCTGGTGGGGATCTGGCTGTGCGTGGCCGAACGCGCACGGCGCAGGTCCTTGTGGTAGACGTCGGTCAGCACCTGGTCGTTGGTATAGGCATGGATGGTGGTCATCAGGCCGTGCACGATGCCGATCTTCTCGTGCAGCACCTTGGCCATGGGCGCCAGGCAGTTGGTGGTGCAGGACGCATTCGAAATGATCGTGTCGCTGGCCTTGATCTGGTCATGGTTCACGCCGTACACGAAGGTGCCGTCCACATCCTTGCCGGGGGCGGAGATGATGACCTTCTTCGCGCCGGCGGCGAGGTGCCCGGCCGCCTTGTCTCGCGTGGTGAACAGGCCCGTGGACTCGACCACGATGTCCACCCCCAACTCGCCCCAGGGCAGCTTGGCCGGATCACGCTCGGCACAGACCTTGATGCGGTCGCCGTTGACGACCAGATCCCCGCCCTCGACCGACACCTTGCCCGGGAAGCGGCCATGGGCGGTGTCGTACTGGGTCAGGTGCGCGTTGGTCGCCGCGTCACCCAGATCGTTGATGGCGACGATCTGGATCTCGCTGGTGCGACCCGATTCATACAGCGCGCGCAGGATGTTGCGGCCGATGCGGCCATAACCGTTGATCGCGACTTTCACAGGCATCACACGACTCCTTGAAAAAGAACGGATACATCCGGACGATTTTAGCCGCTCCGTGCCGCGGGCGCACGGCGAGGGTGGCGGGGAGCCGGTTTCGCGGGAGGATCAACCGACGGCTTCAACGCCCGCTGGCCGACTCCGTCGCTTCTGCGCGCGGTGAAGGCGGCGCTTCTGGCGCAACCCGTGGCGCCGACGCGCCAGGCAGCGGCGGCGGTGCAGGCGGTGTGGGCGGGGCCGGTGGCGCATGGCCGGCTGGGGGCGGAGGCGTTGGTACACCGTGGGGAGGCGCAGGCACGGCGGGCGGGGCGACAGGCGCCGCCGCGGGCGGTGGCGGTGCTTCGGGGGGTGCCGGCGGCGGGGGTGGCGCGGGGGGAACATGGTCGACGAAGGCGATGCGGCCCTCGAGGCGGAAATCGGCACCGGCGCTGCCGTCGATGGCGATTGCAAAAGGCTCGCCGGCGCGCGAATGGATCTCCGGCGTCGCGACCACGCGGCCGTTCTCGCGGATCGTCGCGCGCAGGATGATGATGTCGTCGGTTTTCGCGGTCGCCACGAACTCACCGCGCCAGGCACCATCGGCGAGCTCGAATGGCTGGCCGAGCGGGTTGATCACGCGCACCGGCGTGCCGTGGTTCTGCCCGTGGTCGATGCGCAGCGTCGCCTCGATCAGCTTCTCGCCGGCGGAGGGTGCGCGGGAAAGGCGCTCGGGCTGGCTGGCCCACGCCGCCCAGGCGCCGCCGAGCGCGACAATGCCAACGAGGGCGAGGCCGATCGTGCGCGTCGAACGTGCGGGACGGGATCGTTTCAGCATGACGATGCGCTCCTTGAGATTCTGTCGGGACGGCCACGTGCACCCCACCGGCAGCGGCAGCTCATGTCGCGACTGGCCGGCGAGTTGCACCTTCAGCATCGCGTCGGCGTAGAGGCGCCGTGCGTGCGGGAACCGGTCGATCACCGCCGCGTCGCAGGCCAGTTCCTGGTCGAGCCGGAAACGGCCCACCGCACAGTGCAGCAGCGGGTTGAACCAGTTGAGTGACTGCAGCGCCGCAACGAAGGCGTTGACCCAGGGGTCGCCGCGGCGCCGGTGGATCTCTTCATGGGCGAGGATCAGCGCCTGCTCGCGGGCGTCATAGCGCCGCTCGAAATCGGCCGGCAACACGATGCACGGACGCAAGGCGCCGACCAGCGCCGGGCCGGCGAACACGGATTCGGACTGCACCACGCGCGTGCCGGCGCGTGCAGCCAGCTGTCCCAGGCTGCCCAGATAGCGCCGCTGCTGAACGGCGAGCCAGGCGGCAGTTCCGGCAGCGCCGATGAGCCAGAGTGCCAGCAGTCCGGAGCGCGGGTCCAGGATCGGCGCCGACGCCGCGACGACCGGCGCCAGGCGGGCGGCGTGTGTGACCGGGGCCGGCGTCGCGACCGGCGCCATCGGTGCGGGCAGCAGTAACGCGACCAAGACCAGCGGCACCGCTGCCCAGGCGGCATAGGTTACCCCGGCGCCGAACAGCCGATGCAGCGCAGGGCGCAGCAGCAGGACTGCGAGGATCGCGGTCGAGCCGCCGAGGGTCAGGCGCACAAGCGCGTCGAAGAGCTCACTTGCCATCGTCGATCGCCTCGATCAGGGCGCGGATTTCCTCGATTTCCTCGCGGCTTAGCGCCTGGTTGCGTGAAAAATGCGCCACCAGCGCGGAGACCTGGCCGCCATACAGACGGTCGAGGAAACTGCGGCTCTGCTCACTCATCCACGTCTCACGGGCCAGCCGCGCGCGGTACAGGTAGCGCCGACCGTCACGCTCGGCAGCAATGGCCTGCTTCTTGAGCAGCCGGTTGAGCAGGGTCTTCACGGTCGCCTCCTGCCAGTCCTGGCCGGCCGCGACCTGGGCGACGATGTCTTCGGCGCTCTGCGGCCCGGTCGCCTGCCAGAGCACCTGCATCACCACGCTTTCGGCTTCGCTGATACGCATGTCGATTACATCCGTAAACCTGACTTCGATTACAGATGTAATTCATGTCCCTGTCAAGGGGCGCGACGCCCCGCGCTGCGCATCGCCTGCCGCATCGCCTGCCGCATCGCCTGCCAATGCGCGTCAAGCGTGCTCAGGCTGGCAATAGATTTCGTGCAGCGCAGCGATCAGGTGCCCGGCCGGGCCTTCGGCCAGGCTGTAGAAGATGGTCTGCGCCTCGCGCCGCGTGGTGACCAGCCCTTCCTCGCGCAGGCGCGCCAGATGCTGGGAAAGCGCGGACTGGCTGAGCTCCAGGTGTTCGTTGAGCTCGCCCACGGAGCGCTCGCCCTCGACCAGGATGCACAGGATGCGCAGGCGCTGGCCGTTGGCGAGCGCCTTGAGGAGCGCGGCCGCCTCGTCGGCGTGGCGGCGCATGCGTGCCGCGTCGAACTCCACCAGTTCGTCGTCCTTCCCGGCGCCCGGGTGGGGAATGGGAGCGCGCATCGCTCAGCCCTCTCTGGTCACCGGGTGCCCGGCCAGCGGCCAGGGCCTGAAGCCACCGGCAAGCGATGACCCCGCGGGAAACCCCATGCGCCTGAAGGCTTCCGCAGCCAGGATGGCGCGCCAGGCACGTTCCGGGGCCGTCCGGCAGGCCAGCACCGGATGCGCCTCGACCTGGAACGCCAGCACGCCGCGCGAAAGGTTGGCGGCAGCCACCTCCGCGCGACGGCGCAGCGCATCGGCGTCGCTCTCTTCAGCGCGCTGGCGCGCAGCGGCGACCAGTTGCTCGGCAGTCGATGCCATGGGGTCTCCTCCGGAAGTTGGTGTTGACATTATGCATGACGCTAATTAAGCTATCACTAAATTAGACACACTTCAATTTATTGTGCGGCCCGATGCACAAGACATGGAGACCACCCACGAAACCCACGCCACCCTCGGCTGCCGGCTGATCGGCCCGCACGCCCTGGCGGCGCTCTACCACCCCCATTGCGTGCGTGACGCCACCCTGTTGCGCGGACTGCCGCGAACCCCGCGCAGCCGGGCGGCAGGCACTCCCTGGTCGTAGATGGAGGAGACACCCATGTCCCATATCGTGATCATCGGCGCCGGCATCGGCGGTGCCAACCTGGCTTATGAGCTGCGTCACCGCCTTGGGCCTGACCCTCGCATCACCCTGATCGGGGATGGGCCGCGCTTCTCGTTCACCCCCTCCAATCCGTGGGTGGCGGTCGGTTGGCGCACCGCCGAAGCCATCGGCGTCGATCTCGCACCGGCGCTCGCGCGCCACGCCATCGAGTTCATCGCCAATCCGGCCGTGCGCGTGCATCCGGCGGAAAACCGCGTGGCGTTGGCCGGTGGCGAAGCGCTTGCCTATGACTACCTCGCCATCACCACCGGACCGCGCCTCGCCTTCGACGATGTTCCCGGGCTCGGGCCGGACGCCCACACCCACTCGGTATGCACCACGCCGCACGCCGAACGGGCCTGGGAGGCATATCAGCAGTTCCTTGCCGCGCCGGGCCCGATCGTGATCGGCGCCGCCCCCGGGGCGAGCTGCTTCGGGCCGGCCTACGAAACCGCGGCGATCATCGATGCGGATCTGCGCAAGCGCAAACTGCGCGACCAGGTGCCGATGACCTATGTCACCAGCGAGCCCTACATCGGCCACATGGGGCTCGGCGGCGTCGGCGATTCCAAGGGGCTGCTGGAGTCCGAACTGCGCAAACGGCACATCCGCTGGATCGCCAACGCGCGGATCAGTGCAGTCGGCCCGGGAGAAATGACGGTCGAGGAGATGGATCGGCAAGGCGCCCTGGTGGAGCGGCACACGCTGCCGTTTGCCTGGTCGATGGTCATCCCGGCCTTTGCCGGCGTCGCCGCGGTCGCGGGGATCGAAGGGCTGACCAATCCGCGCGGGTTCGTGCTGATCGACCGTCACCAGCGCAATCCGGCCTTTCCGAACGTGTTCGCCGCCGGCGTGTGCGTGGCCATCCCGCCGGTCGAGGTCACCCCGGTGCCGACCGGCGCCCCCAAGACGGGCCTGATGATCGAATCGATGGTGAGCGCCATCGCCGCCAACATCGAAGCCGAGCTCGCTGGTCGTCCGGCCACCGCCGAGGCGACCTGGAACGCATTGTGCCTGGCCGATTTCGGCGACACTGGCGCGGCCTTCGTCGCCTTGCCGCAGATCCCGCCGCGCAACGTCACCTGGACCCGCGTCGGCAAATGGGTGCATACGGCCAAGGTCGCCTTCGAGAAATACCACCTGCGCAAGGTGCGCTCGGGCAACGTCGAGCCCTTCTACGAGAAGTCCATCCTCAAGCTGCTCGGCATCGAACGCCTGAAACCGGAGGCGCCCGCCCCGACCGTTCCCCCGCCCGCTTCAACCAACCCGAGGAACCCTTCATGAACATCGATCGCCTGGTCATGCGTTTTGCCGGCAGCGTCGTCATCATCAGCGTGGCGCTGGCCCACTTCTACTCGCCCTGGTGGCTGCTGCTGGCGCTGTTCGTCGGCGTCAACCTGCTGCAGGCCTCGTTCACCGGCTTTTGCCCGCTGGCACGCATCCTGCGCCGCCTGGGCGCGAAGCCGGGTTGTGCCTTCCCGGACTGAACCACTTCACCATCGGCAATGAGGAACTCGACCATGTACTACATCGTGGATTCCAGCAAGTCATTCGATGCAGCCGTCGCGGCGCTCGATGCCGCGGTGCGCCGCCACCAGTTCGGCGTGCTGCACGTGCACGACCTCGGTGCCACGCTGCGCAGCAAGGGCCAGGACTTCGAGGGCGAATGCAAGGTGTTCGAGGTGTGCAGCCCGAGCCAGGCGGCCGCCGTGATGGCGATCGACCGGCGCATCAACATGGCCTTGCCGTGCCGGATTTCGGTGTACACCGAAGGGGGCGCGACGAAGATCGGCATGGTCGCGCCGGAGCGCATGCTGGCCACGCTGTCCGACGATCCACGCCTGGCTGGCGTCGCGCAGGAAGTCGAGGACGCCACCCGGCGCATGATCGACGAGGCCGCCTGATGCGCATGCTCACGACCGCAACGGCATGGCGCCACGCCCTGCCGATGCTTGCGCTCGCCCTGCTGACAGCCTGCAGCCGCGCGCCCGCGCCAGGCGCGGCACTGCCCGCGCCGGACCTGGAGAGGGTCACCGTGGTCGCTGCGCAGGCGCCGCGCGAGCTGGTCTGGGATGGCGTGGTCGAGGCGGTCAACGAGACCACGCTGGCGGCGCAGACCAATGCGCGTGTCCTCGAGCTGCCGGTGGATGTGGGCGACCGCGTCGCCGCGGGCGACGTGCTGGTGCGCTTCAGCGATGTCGAGCAGAGCTCGGGCCGCCAGAGCGCCAGCGCGGCCGTCGCGGCGGCGCGTGCCGAAAAAGCCGACGCCGAGGCGAACTGGCAGCGCATCGATGAAATCTACCGGCGCGGGCTCATCGCGCGTGCCGAGCTGGATGCCGCCACCGCCCGGCGCGATGCCAGTCGCGCCAGCCTGGCCGCCGCCGAGGCCGCCTTGCGCAGCGCCGGCCAGGCCGCCGACTACACGGTGGTGCGCGCGCCCTTCGCCGGCGTCATCACGCGACGCATGGTGGAGATCGGCCAGGCCGTGCAGTCCGGCCCGCCGCAGCCGCAACCGCTGCTCGCCATGGCCGCGCTGGATGCCTTGCGCGCCGAAGTGACCTTGCCGGAAAGTGTCGTCGCGGCACTCGGCAGCGGCGCGACCCTGCTGCTCGCGGGCGGCATCGCGGTGCCTGCCGGGAGCGTGCAGGTGCTGCCCACCGCCGACGCCGCCACGCATACCGTGCGCGTGCGCGTCGGCATTCCGCTCGAAGCCGGCCCGCTGCTGCCCGGCGCCACGGTCAAGGTGGCCTTTGCCGCCGGCAGCGCCGAGCGCCTCGCGGTGCCGGCCAGCGCGCTGCAGCGGCGCGGCGAGATCACCGGCGTGTATGTCATCGACGCCGAGCAGCGCATGGCGCTCCGCCTGGTGCGGCCAGGACGCGAGCGCGCCGATGGCGTCGAGATCCTGGCCGGCCTCGCTGCGGGCGAGCAGATCGCCCGCGACGCCGGGGCGGCGTCCGAGTGGCTGGCGGCGGCACGCCGCGGCAAGGTCAAGCCATGAGCCAGCCGCCGCTTGGCTTTTCCGGGCGCATTGCGCGCCTGTTCCAGGATCATCCGCTGACGCCGATTCTCGCCGTGGCGGCCCTGCTGCTCGGCCTCGCCGCGGCGCTGGTCACCCCGCGCGAGGAGGAGCCGCAAATCGACGTCACCATGGCCAACGTCATCGTGCCGTTCCCCGGAGCGGAAGTGGCCGACGTCGATGCGCTGGTCACCGCGCCACTGGAGCAGGTGCTGGCCGGCATCGACGGCCTCAAGCACGTGTACGCGGTGAGCCAGCCCGGCCTGGCCGTGCTGACGGTCGAGTACCAGGTCGGCGTGCCGCGCGAGTCGGCGCTGGTACGCCTCTACAACCAGGTGTTCCAGCACCGCGACCTGTGGCCGGCCACGCTGGGCGTCGGCGAGCCGCTGGTGCGCGCCATGGGGATCGACGATGTTCCGGTGCTGGCGCTCACGCTGTGGAGCGACGATGCCGGCATCGGCCCGGTCGAGCTGGCCGAGGTCGCGCGCACGCTCGAAGCCGAACTCAAGCACATCCCGGGCACGCGCGATGTCTACACGATAGGCCTTCCCGACCGCGCGCTGCTGGTCGAACCCGATGCCGGCAAGCTGGCCGCGCATGGCCTGTCGTTGCAGGATCTCGAGCGCAGCCTGCGTTCGGCCAATACCGCCCTCGAGGCCGGCAGCCGCGTGGCCGGCAACCGGGATACCCCGCTGCGTGCCGGCGCCTTCCTGGCCGATGCGGGCGAGGTCGGGCAACTGGTGATCGGCCTCGCCGACGGCGCGCCGGTGTTCCTGTCCGACGTCGCCAGCGTCCGTCGCGGCGCCGACCGGCCGGCCAGCTACGTCTCGCACGGCACGCCGCCCGGCAAGGGTGGACCCGCCACCGGCATGGCGCCGGCACTGACCATCGCCATCACCAAGCTGGCCGGCACCAACGCCGCCGACGTCACGCGTGCGGCGACGGCGCGGCTCGCCGCGCTGCAGGGCATCGCCATTCCCGCTGCAGTGCGGGTGGAAGTCAGCCGCGACTACGGCCAGACCTCGACCGAGAAGGCCAACCTGCTGATCCAGAAGCTGCTGTTCGCGACCCTCTCGGTGGTGCTGCTGGTGCTGGCCACCCTGGGCTGGCGCGAGGCGATCGTGGTTGGCACGGCGGTCGTCATCACCCTCATGCTGACACTCGCCGCCTCCTGGGCGATGGGTTTCACCATCAACCGCGTGTCCCTGTTCGCGCTGATCTTCTCGATCGGCATCCTGGTGGACGACGCCATCGTGGTGGTGGAGAACATCCACCGCCACCGCGCGCTGGGCGGGCGCAGCCTGGTCGAATCGATTCCCGTCGCGGTGGCCGAGGTCGGCGGCCCGACCATCCTCGCCACCTTCACGGTGATCGCGGCCCTGCTGCCGATGGCCTTCGTGTCCGGCCTGATGGGCCCCTACATGCGGCCGATCCCGATCAATGCCTCGGCCGGCATGCTGCTCTCGCTGGTGGTCGCGCTGGTGGTGACCCCTTGGCTGGCCCTCAGGCTCGCCGGCCGCCATGCCGCGCCGGCCGCCCCCGGGGAAGCTGCCGCTTCCGGTCGCCTGCCGCGCCTGTTCCGGCGCCTGATGACGCCCTTCCTCGATCCCGGTCGCGGTGCCCGCCGGCGCCGGCTGCTGTTTGCGGCCATGGGCGCCCTGGTGGTACTGGCAGCCAGCCTCGCGGTATTCCGCGTGGTGATCATGAAGATGCTGCCCTTCGACAACAAGAGCGAGTTCCAGGTGGTCGTGGACATGCCCGAGGGCAGCACGCTGGAGGCGACCCAGGCCGTGCTCGCCGAGCTCGCCCTGGCCCTGGACCAGGTGCCGGAAGTGGCGAGCTACCAGGCCTATGCCGGCACCGCCGCGCCGATTAACTTCAATGGCCTGGTGCGCCAGTATTACCTGCGTGCGCAGCCCATCGACGGCGACCTGCAGGTGAACCTCGTGTCCAAGGATGAGCGCCACCGGCAGAGCCACGCGATCGCACTCGCTGCGCGCCCGGCCCTGGCACGCATCGGCGCCGCGCACGGCGCCTCGGTGAAGGTGGTCGAGGTGCCCCCGGGGCCGCCCGTGCAGGCGCCCATCGTGGCCGAGATCTACGGCCCCGATCCGCTCGTCCTGCGCGAGCTCGCACGGGGCGTGGCCGAGGTGTTTGCCAGCGATCCGGACATCGTCGACATCGACACCAGCGTCGAGGCCGAGGCGCCGCGTGAGCTGCTGCTGGTCGATCGCGCCCGCGCCGCCCGCCTCGGGGTCGATCAGGCGGAAGTCACCGCCACGCTGCGCGCCGCGCTCGCCGGCCACGACGCCACGTACCTGATGGATGGCCGCTCGCGCACCGCCATCCCGATCCGGCTGCGCCTGCCAGCCGCCGACCAGGCGGATCTCGATCGCCTGCTGGCACTGCGCGTGCGTGGTGCGGGCGGCGCACTGGTGCCGCTCTCTGCGGTGACGCAACGGCACGAGGCGCCGCGCGAGCACGCGGTGTTCCGCAAGGATCTCCTGCCCTACACCTGGGTCAGCGCCGACGATGCCGGCGCCAGCGACAGCCCGCTCTACGGCATGTTCACGATGGTCGGCAAGCTCGGCCGCGCACCGGTCGCCGGCCACGCGCTCAGCCAGACCTTCATCGACCAGCCCGCCGATCCCACCGGGTACGCGGTGAAATGGGACGGCGAATGGACCATCACCTATGAAACCTTCCGCGACATGGGCCTGGCCTACTCGGTCGGCCTGGTGCTGATCTACCTGCTTGTGGTCGGGCATTTCCGCCGCTACGTGGTGCCGCTGATCATCATGGCGCCGATCCCGCTCACCGTGATCGGCGTGATGCCGGGCCATGCGCTGCTCGGCGCACAATTCACCGCCACCTCGATGATCGGCATGATCGCGCTGGCCGGCATCATCGTCAGGAACTCCGTCCTGCTGATCGACTTCATCGATCTGGAACTCGCCAAGGGCCGCCCGCTCGCCGACGCGGTGATCGATGCCGCGGCGATCCGCGCCAAGCCCATCGCCTTGACCGCAGTGGCGGCGATGATCGGCGGCTTCTTCATCCTGGACGACCCGATCTTTCAGGGCCTGGCGGTCTCGCTGATCTTCGGCATCCTGGTCTCCACGGTGCTGACCCTGCTGGTGATTCCGCTGCTCTACTACGCGTGGCTGCAACGCCACCCGCCCACCTCGGAGGCTGCATGATGCTGCGCATGGTTCTCATCCTGTTCGCGCTGACGCTTGGCAGCGCGCTGGCCGCGCCGGTGGCGAGCGACGCCAGCGAAGCCGACGCCCTGGCGCAGGCGCGCACCGCCGCCCAGGAATTCAGCACACGGTTGCGCAGTGCGCTGCAGGTGCGCATGCAGGCCGACGGCCCGATCGGCGCCATCGACTTCTGCCACGACGAGGCGCCGCGGATCGCCGCGGCGGTGATGGCCGAGCGTGGCGTGCGCCTCGGGCGGGTCGCGGTGCCCGGACGCGAGCGCAATTCCGCCAACGTGGCGCAGGACTGGCAGGCGGCGGCGCTGGCCACCTTCGTGCACAATGTGGAAGCGGGCGCAGCGCCCTCGACGCAGTTGATGGTGCAACGCGAAAATCTGCCCGCCGGCGTCGCGCTGCGCATGGCGCGCGGCATCGAGGTCGAAGCGCCCTGCCTGGCCTGTCACGGACGCAGCGTGGCCGCCCCCGTGGCCGCGGCGATCGCGCGGCATTATCCGGCCGATGCCGCCACCGGATTCGACATCGGCGACCTGCGCGGCGCGCTGTGGGTCGAAGTGCCTGCCCAACCCTGATCATCCAGCCAGGAGTCCCCGCATGAGCGAAACCCAGGAATTCAGCCTGACCCTCACCCAGGAGCAGGATTTCACCTTCCGCATCCGCTTCGACGACACGCAGATCCCGGATCTGCATACCGACGAGCCGCCACCACTCGGCGGCGATGCCGGGCCCAACCCCTCGCGACTCCTCGTCACTGCCGTCGCCAACTGCCTGGCCGCGAGCCTGCTGTTCTCGCTGCGCAAGTTCAGGAACAGTCCGGCCACGATCATCGCCCGCGCGCGGGCAACGCTCGAGCGCAACGAACAGAACCGCCCGCGCGGCC
>JALOBC010000037.1 GCA_023228465.1 Dokdonella sp.
CAGGCCAACCTGCGTGATGCCGTGGCCGGACGCATCGACTACACGGCGCCCGACGGGCGCGCCTATCGGGTGAACCCGGATCCGGCCGTCCTGATGGTGCGCCCGCGCGGTTGGCACCTGCCGGAAAAGCACGTCGAGATCGATGGCACACCCATGTCGGCCGCGCTGTTCGACTTGGGCGTGTTTGCCTTCCACAACGCGACCGCCCTGCACGCCGCTGGCCGCGGCCCCTTCCTCTACCTGCCCAAGCTCGAAGCGGCGAGCGAGGCGGCCCTGTGGGACGATGTGCTCGCCTTTGCCGAGGCCACGCTTGGCCTGCCGGCCGGCGCGATCAAGGTGACCGTGCTCATCGAAACACTGCCCGCCGCCTTCCAGATGGACGAAATCCTGTGGGCCCTGCGCACGCGCATCACCGGGCTCAACTGCGGCCGTTGGGATTACATCTTTTCCTGCATCAAGACCCTGCGCGCGCACCCCGAGCAGGTGTTCCCCGAGCGCAGCCAGGTGCAGATGACGGTGCCGTTCCTGAAGGCCTATTCGGAGCTGCTGATCCAGACCTGCCATCGCCGCGGTGCCTTCGCCATGGGCGGCATGGCGGCGCAGATTCCGATCAAGGGCGATCAGGCGGCGAACGAGGCGGCGCTGGCCAAGGTGCGCGCCGACAAGCTGCGCGAGGCCAGCGCCGGGCACGATGGCACCTGGGTCGCGCATCCGGCCCTGGTGCCCATCGCCCAGGAGATCTTCGACCAGCACATGCCCGGGCCGAACCAGCTTCACGTGCTGCGCGAGGATGTCAGCGCACCACGCGCGGCCCTGCTCCCGCCCTGCCCCGGCACCATCACGCGCGCCGGCTTCGAGAACAACGTGGAGGTGTGCCTGCGCTATCTCGCCGCGTGGCTGGACGGCCTGGGCTGTGTGCCGATCCAGCACCTCATGGAGGATGCGGCAACCGCCGAGATCGCCCGCGCCCAGCTCTGGCAATGGCTGCATCGTGGTGGCGCCCCCGCCCTCACCTTCGACGATGGCGCGCCGATCGACATGGCCCTGTTCGACGCCACCCTGGCGCGCCTGCGCCACATGCTGGCGAACACGCCGATGGCTGGACAGCAACAGCTGACGGTCGCGGCCGATCTGCTGGCCGAACTCACCCATGCCGATGAACTGGCTCCGTTCCTGACCCTGGCAGCCTATCCGCGGCTGCCGTAATGCCTGCGGGGCTGCCCGCCAGCGCTCGCTTCCACCCTACCCATCGAGGCCCGACATGAACAGCCTGCCCACCGCCGAACAGATCGAACACCGCTGGACCACCGAGCCCCGCTGGAAGGGCGTGCGGCGCGGCTACACCGGCGCCGACGTGGTGCGCCTGCGCGGCAGCGTGCACATCGAACACTCACTGGCCCGCATGGGCGCCGAAAAGCTGTGGAAATCGCTGCACGAGACGCCCTTCGTCAACGCGCTGGGGGCGCTCACCGGCAACCAGGCCCTGCAGCAGGTCAAGGCGGGCCTCAAGGCCATCTACCTGTCCGGCTGGCAGGTGGCGGCGGACGCGAACCTGGCCGGCATGATGTATCCGGACCAGTCGCTGTACCCGGCCGATTCGGTACCGGCGGTGGTGCGGCGGATCAACAATGCCCTGCTGCGCGCCGACCAGATCCAGCAGGCCGAGGGCGGCGGCGACATCGATTTCCTGCAGCCGATCGTGGCCGATGCCGAGGCCGGCTTCGGCGGCGTGCTCAACGCCTTCGAACTGATGAAGGGCATGATCGAGGCGGGTGCCGCCGGCGTGCACTACGAGGACCAGCTGGCCAGCGCGAAGAAGTGCGGCCACATGGGCGGCAAGGTGCTGGTACCCACGCGCGAGGCGGTGGAAAAGCTGGTCGCCGCGCGCCTGGCCGCCGACGTGCTGGACGTGCCGACCCTGCTGGTTGCCCGCACCGACGCGGAAGCGGCCAACCTGCTCACTTCGGACATCGACCCGAACGACCAGGCGTTCGTGACCGGCGAGCGCACGGCCGAGGGTTTCTACCGCACCCGCAATGGCCTTGAACAAGCCATCAGCCGCGGCCTCGCCTACGCGCCGTATGCCGACCTGGTGTGGTGCGAAACCGGCAAGCCCGACCTGGGCTTTGCGCGCGAGTTTGCCGCCGCCATCCATGCCCAGTACCCGGGCAAGCTGCTCGCCTACAACTGCAGCCCGAGCTTCAACTGGAAGCAGAACCTCGACGACGCGACCATCGCCAGGTTCCAGGACGAACTGGCGAGCCATGGCTACCGCTTCCAGTTCATCACCCTGGCCGGCTTCCACGCGCTCAACTACTCGATGTTCCACCTGGCCGACGGCTACGCGCGCTCGCACATGAGCGCGTTCGTGGAGCTGCAGCAGGCGGAGTTCGCCGCCGTCGATCGCGGCTTCACCGCCGTCAAGCACCAGCGCGAGGTCGGCACCGGCTACTTCGATGCCGTCGCGCAGGCCATCCAGGGCAGCAACACCTCGACCACCGCGCTCAAGGGCTCCACCGAGGAAGCGCAGTTCCAGGATGCCAACCGGGCGTCCCGCGTCGCCTGATTCTTGCATTCACCGTCGCCGTCCCGATCTTGACCAGCATCCGCGTGCCAATCCCGGGCGGCGACGGCAGCAGGCGGCCGCAACCACGGCCTGCACTCCTGCCCGCACCGGCCAGTGCGCGGATCCCCCCCCTCGGTCATACAAGGAGTCAAGTTATGAAACGGCATGCAACAGCGGTGTGGAACGGCGGCATCAAGGATGGCAAGGGCGCGATTTCCACCCAGACCGGAGTGTTGTCCAAGTCCCCCTACGGCTTCTCGTCACGCTTCGAGGACGGCCCGGGTACCAACCCCGAGGAACTGATCGCGGCGGCCCATGCCGGCTGCTTCTCGATGGCGCTGTCGCTGATGCTCGGCAATGAGAAGCTCGTCCCCGAGCACATCGAGACGCGCGCCGAGGTCGAGATCGTGCAGAGCGACGCCGGCTTCGTCATCACCTCCAGCCATCTCGACGTGGTCGCCAAGGTACCCGGCGCGGATGCGGCCACCTTCGAGCGCATCGCCAACCAGGCCAAGTCCGGTTGCCCGGTGTCCAAGCTGATGAAGGCGGACATCACCATGACCGCCCGCCTGGCCAACTGACGCCACCCGCGCTGCCAGCGCACAGGCGTTGGCAGCGCGCCCGGGCCGCCTTGCCCCGCGCTGCCGCCTGCCGCGCAAGCCCGATGCGGGTGGCTGAACATCGCACGAACCGCAGCCGCAGCGTTTGCATTGACACGCGACAATCGCGGGTATAGTTTTTTTCGCGCACCGAGGGCCGTGCGCACGCGCGTCGACGCCATCGGGCGCCGGCCCGTCACACATCGCAGGGGGCATCATGCGTGCACTGGTTTTCGGGGTTCTGCTTGCAGCGGCAGGATTCCCCGGCATGGCCATGGCTGCGCCGGATGCAGCTGCGATCGTCGGCACCTGGGCTACCGATGACGGCGCCTCGCACGTGGCGATCATGGCCGCCGGCGATCGCCTCGATGGGCATGTCGTGTGGCTGCGCGAGGCCACCTTCGCCGCCGGCGATGCCCAAGGCATGGCCGGGCAGCCCAAGGTGGACCGGAACAACCCCGACCCGGCATTGCGCTCCCGACCGGTCATCGGCCTGACCGTGCTCAGCGGCCTGCATTACGCCGGCAATCAGACCTGGGACGGCGGCACCCTGTATACGCCGGCCAGCGGCAAGTCCTACCCCTGCAAGGCATCGATGGCCAGCAACGGCACGCTCAAGCTCGCCGTCGGTGGTTCCGTGTTTGGACGCACCATCACATGGACGCGTACCGCTCCGGCCAATTGACCGGCGCCACCGCCGTGATGCATCACGGCATCCTCGCGACAGGAGACACCCCATGGCATACCTGATCCGTACACTGGCCGCCGCCGGCCTGTGTCTTGCAATTGCGGGCTGCTCCACCACGACCGCCGAGATGATGGCCAAACCCGGCGGCGTCGACGGACCGACTTCCGGTCCGGATTTCGGCCTGGTGCGCTATATCGCCGGAGGCAATCCATCGGATCTCGACGCGCGCGAACAGGATGCCAACCGGCAGATGTCCGCCGCGTGCAGCGGCCACTATCGCGTCATCGCGAAAGGCCCCCGTTCGCAGCTCGAGGTGAGCTCGTTTGGCCGCTTCGGCCGCAACGTCCAGGCAGACACGCAGGAATACATCTACATCCGCTTTTCCTGCACCGGAGCGTAGCCACGTGCGGGTCTGGCGCAGGCGACGGCCCCGGTGGTGAATCCCCGTTGCCTGCTGCTGGGCGTGGCCATGGCGCTGCTGGCGGCCTGCCAGCCGCGCCCCGCGTTGCGCGCCGATCACGCCCTGGCGCCGGCTGCACCTGGCGCGGATTCATTGGTCCGCCTGCAAGTCCGCGCCGACTGCCGGGGTTGCCTTGTGCCCTCGGGTGCGACACTCGAGGTGCTGCTGATCGTCGATGCCGACTCGGACATGCCCAGGGTCATCGCCGACGAACGCTTCAGCGTCCCGCGCGACCTGCCTTTCGATTTCATCCTTCGCCATGACCCGCGCCTGGTTCCCGCCGGCGCGGAACTGGCGATGCGC
Organism: Dokdonella sp.; assembly: GCA_023228465.1. Taxonomy (GTDB): domain Bacteria; phylum Pseudomonadota; class Gammaproteobacteria; order Xanthomonadales; family Rhodanobacteraceae; genus Dokdonella_A. Next base: position 4,617 of record JALOBC010000037.1, read on the forward strand.
GCCAGCTTGCGGGATGCCGCGGGGCGTCTGCGCCTGCTGACCGGGCAGCGCATCACCGTTGACTCCGGCGCAGGCGGGATCGTGCACCTCGCGCTGAAGCGCTACGAACCCGCGGGGCCGTGAGGCCTGGGCCGGCCCGGGTCCGGGCATCGGCATGGAAATCAGGTAGCCAGCCTGGGGCACCGGCACGTCAAGCCGCCTGCCCGACCCGGTAGCAGCACGCGCTGCGCTCGGGCGCGCTGCACCGTCCCGACCTCGCGATCAACCAGGCGTGTTCTTCCGCAAGGCGTCAACCGCGGTCTGGACCAGCGGCGCGAAGCTGTCGTGCGCGGTCACCTCGCGCTTGCGGCGCACGAAACGGTGCAGCGCGTACACGGCAAACAGGCCATTGAGGGTCGCAAACCAGGCGAACAGCAAAGCCGGCTGCCAGCGGCTCATGAGGGCGCCCGCGACCAGCGGGCCGACCGCCGAGCCGATGCCGTTGACCAGCAGGACCGTGCTGGACGCCGAGAGCAATTCGGCGTGGTCGACATAATCGACCAGGTGCGCAACAGCAATCGGATACAGCGCGAACACCATGCCGCCAAAGGCGAACACGGCGGCCAGGGCCAGCTCGTACCTGCCGCTGGGCAGCCACAGGTTGGCCAGCGCGACCAGCGCCGCACAGGCACTGATGAGGGCCAGCGCCAGACGCCGGTCGATGCGGTCGGAAAACCGCCCGAGCGGCCATTGCATCACCACGCCGCCAAGGATCGCCGCGCTCATGTAGGTACCGATGCGCGTCATGTCGAAGCCGCTCGCCTGGGCATAAACCGGCAGCAGCCCCCACAGTGCCCCCAGTACCAGGCCGGAAATCAGGGAGCTGACCAGAGCCGTCGGAGCCAGGCGGAAGAGGCGCCGGATCTGCACCTTGGGCACGGCACCCATGGTCGGCTCGGGTTGCGAGGTTGCGATGACCGGCAAGGCGGCGGCACTGAACAGCATGGCCACGACGCAGAACAGCACGAAGGCTTCTTCCGGCAAGCGCAGGAACTGCTGCGCGACCGCGCCGGCACCCAGGTTGAGCATCATGTACACGGCGAAGATCGAGCTGCGGCGCAGGCGATCCGCGGATGCATTCAGCCAACTCTCGATGATGGCGTACACGCCGACCAGCAGCAGGCCCTGCAGGATGCGCATGGCCAGCCACCACGCGTACGACGAGGTCACGGCCTGGACCAGCACGCTGAGTGTCACCACGACCACGCAGAAGGCAAAACTGCGGATATGGCCAATGCGGTGCGTGAGCCGCGGCACGACATAGGTGCCGGCCAGGAACCCTGCGTAGTAGGCCGAGGTGAGCACGCCGATCATGGCCACCGAATAGCCGATGGAGCGCCCGTGCACGGCCACCAGCGAATGCAGCAGGCCCACGCCCATCAGCAGGAAGACGGTGCTGGTCAGCAACGGAGAGACGGTGCGGATGATGGGTAGCATGGGAAGCCAGGCGGCAAGTCCCGTCGCAGCCGCCAGGCCTGGCGCGCGCCGGAAGAATCAACAGGAAACAGGAATCACGCGACGTCCCCCCGACGGCGCGCCAGGGCGCAGCGGGGGACGATCGTTTGCGGCAGATGCGGCTGCCTGCATCGCGAACGCACAGACAACCCGTTCAGGATAGCAGCGGCGCTGGAACTTCCACTGAACCGCAGCGATTCGGCGCGTAGCGCCGGCCCGCGGACGGCGCCGATCACACGGCGCGCGTCCGGGGGGTCACACAACCGACGGCCCTACTTGCGCTCGGCCTGGCTCGCCTCGCGCGTGGCACGGAACTCGGAGCCCTTGGCCCACGCCGGCCAGACCCTGGAGTTGGCCAGATCGGTGCCCAGCTGGAAGAGCATGGGCAGATCCTGCGCCATGCCGGTAAAGGGCCAGTTCGCCTGCCATTCGTCGCCAGGCTGATGGTAGCGCTTGGCGGTGTAGTCCTTGCCCGCCGCCTCACCGGCCGCGATGCCGCCATCCACCAGATCATTGCCCGAGCCGAACGAGAATGAGGGCACACCACGCTTGGCGAAGGGGAAATGATCGGAACGGAAGAAATAGCCGGCTTCCAGGTGCGCGTCCGGGGTGTACTTGAGACCGAACTTCTTGCCCTCGGCGATCAGGCGGTCGAGCAGGCCGGACTGGGGATTGCCCGACACGGTGAAGTTGCGCGCCGGGCCGCCCGGATCGAGCGCGTCCATGTTGATGACCGCAACCGTCCTGGCCAACGGATACAACGGATGGCTGGCGTAATACTCGGAACCCAGCAGCCCCTTTTCCTCCGCGGTGACGGCGAGGAACACGACCGAGCGCTCGGGCCTGGCGCCATGCGCGAACGCGCGCGCCATCTCGATCAGCGCCGCCGTACCGGTGCCATTGTCCACCGCGCCGTTGTAGATGCGATCGCCCGTCGCATCCGGCGCGCCGATGCCCAGGTGATCCCAGTGCGCGCTGTAGATCACGGTCTCTTCGGGCCGTTCGCTGCCTTCGACGCGCGCCACCACGTTCTGCGAGGTGATGACCTGGCTGTCCACCTTGAAATCGGCGGAAAAGGTGTCCTTCAGGGTGACCGGAATGAACTTGCGCGTCTGCGCGAGCTTCTTCACCGCAGCGAAATCCAGCCCGGAGCGCTTGAACAGCGTCTCGGCCAGGTCGCGCTGGATCCAGCCTTCGATGCGCGGATGGGTCGCGGCGGGATCGTCGCGCACGATATCGAACATGGTGTTGGTGTTGGAGTTCTTGACCGTGGCCCAGCCGTAGGACGCCGGCGCGGTTTCGTGCACGATCAGCACGCCGAGCGCGCCGCGGCGCGCGGCTTCCTCGAACTTGTAGGTCCAGCGACCGTAGTAGGTCATGGCCTTGCCGCCGAAGTCACCCTTGCCGGTCTCGAAATCCGGATCGTTGATCAGCACTACGGCGATCTTGCCCTTGAGGTCGGCTTCCTTGTAATCGTTCCAGCGCCGCTCCGGCGCATCGACGCCATAGCCGACGAACACCAGCGGTGCATCCTTGATCGCCACCGACGTAGCGCCGTCCATCGGCGCGCGGACGGCGATCTCGTCCCCCTGGGTGAGCACCTGTTGCTTGCCGTCGGCGCTGAGCGAAAGCTTGGGCTGGCCCTCGATCTGGGTGCGCAGCAACGGCACCGCCTGGGTCCAGGCGCGCTTGCCATCCTTCAGGTCACCGCCCGGTTGCACGCCAGCGGCCTTGAACTGGTCGATGAGGAAGGCGACAGTCCTGGTTTCACCCTCCGTGGCCGGGCCGCGGCCCTCGAAAGCATCCGACGACAGTGTCTTGACCAGCGCCGAGAGGCGCTGCGGAGAAAAATTCGGCGTCGTATCGGGCATGTCGCCGGCGAATACGAGCGGGCACAGGGCGAGCGCAGTGGCAAGGACAAGCAGGCGCTTCAAGGTGGCATCTCCGGGAAGGGAAAGGGTCGATCGTAGGCGGCTGCCGCGACGGCGTCCAGTCGCTGCGCTCACGCACGCCGGTCAGTCGGCAGGCACGCCGGGGTGCCGCGCCTGCCAGGCCGCGAGCGCCGCCTGGTACTTCTCGCAGGCATTCTCGTAGCTGTCGTAGATGCAGCACACGCAGCCACCGCCGCAGCAATCGCCCGGATCGGGCTTCTCGGGTGGCTCGGGGCGCGGGTCGTCGCCTGCCTTGCTCACGCCGGCAGCGCCTGCCCGCGCACCCACTGCACGACCTGCGCCGTCGTCATCGCGCCCGACTGGCGCGCGATCTCCCGACCGCGATGCAGCAGGACCAGAGTGGGAATGCTGCGGATGGCAAAGCGCGTACCCAGCCCCGGCTCGGCATCGGTATCCACGCGCGCCAGGCGCACGCTCGGCTCCAGTTCGCGCGCAGCCGCCTCGAAGGCCGGCGCCATCACCCGGCACGGGCCACACCACGGCGCCCAGAAATCGACCAGCAGTGGCAGGTCGCTGCGGCGCGCGTGCTGATCGAAGTTGGCCGCGCCAAGCACGGCCGGTGCGCCGGCAAACAATGCCTGACGACAACGTCCGCAGGCCGGCGCATCGCGCAGGCGCGCGGCGGGCACGCGATTGATGGCGGAACAATGCGGGCAGGCGATCTCGAGCGGCTTGGTGTCCATGTCACCAAGGTGCGGCCGCCCGCGCGCAGCTCAAGGCTCGCCTCTCGCAAGACCTGGTGCGACGCAGCCGGCTGGATGGCGATATCGTCGAACCACAGGGTGCCGGAGACGATCTTGCCGGAACCTTCGGTGCCGGGATTCTGCAGCCACAGGCGCTGCGCCGGGCAGTCGCTGGCCGGCACCACGAAATCGACCGCGAACGCTTGCCAGTCGAAGTTCCCTTCCAGACGCGGCGCCGTCGCGAGGGGCACGGCCGCGCCCTGGCAACCGATGGCCCACTCCAGGCCCTGGTCGCTGCGCAGATGACGCGCGCGCGCACGGAACTGCAGGCGGTATTCCCCCGGAGCCAGCAACAGATACTGCTCAAAGGGAATCACTGGCACGCGCCGCTCGGAGAATGCGAGTTCCGCCGCCATGCCGCCGCGCGCACCCGGCGCAGACACGCGACTGATGATGACGCCCGGCGCGTTGCGCAGGCGCCAGTCGAAGCCGATGCCGGTGGGCACGCTCTCGAAGCCGCCGTCATGGACGGCAGCGAGGCTCGCTCCCGGCGCCAATGCCAGCGTGCCCGCCCAGCGGCTGTAGGCCTCGCCCCATTGCCCGGCGGCGATCAGGCGGTCGATCCAGCGCCCGGCTTCCTCCACGGTCAGCCCGCCGGCATCCTGCAGGCTGCTGAAGGTGCGGGTAATTGCCGCCGGGCTGCCCTTGGCGAGCAGGGTCGAAAGCAGGCCGGCGCGCCAGCTCGGGCCTTGCGCCAGGCTGCGCGCCAGCGCGTCGGCGAAAGCCGGTATGTCCGCCAGTCGCACGAGCGCCGGCGTCAGGTCCGTGCCGAGACTCGGTGCGACGCGCAGCAGGGTGGCAATCTCGTGCATGGCCGCGGCGTAATCGCCTGCCGCCAGGCGTGCATCGATGGCCACGGCGCGCGGCCGTGGGTCCATCGGCGCGCGGCGCAGGGCAATCTCGTTCATCGCGTCGGCGCCAGCCAGGTCGCCGGCTCCGCGCAACGCCGCGGCCAGCACCACGAAGGCCTCGCCCTGCAGGGGCTCGCGGGCGAGCAGCTGGCGTGCGCTGGCGGCCGCGGCCTGCCATTGACCCGCGGCGAGCCGGGTTTCGGCCAGCACGCGCAAGGCCGCGGGATTGTCGGTCTCGCGCTGCAGTGCGCGTGACGGTTCTTCCGGCGCCAGCAGGTCGGCACTGGACGTGACGATGATCCGCCAGGCGGCGACCAGGCACAGTGCAGCCAGCAGCACGAACGATGTGATGCGCATGCCGGACGTCATGGCGCCGGGCGCAATTCGATGCGGGTGACATGCCAGGCACGATCCTGCCAGACCATGTCAACTGAAAAGCTGCCCGATTCCCCCGCCACGCTGTAGTCGGCATCCACTGCCGCCGTGTCCGCCGATACCCGCCAACGCGGCGACGTGAGGGTAAATGACGTGGCTTCGGTACGCGTGCGCCGGCGCCGCTGCAGGGCCTGGTGCTCGCGCTCCAGGTGTGGACGCGCGTGCGCGTCTCGCCAGTCGGCCGGCGTGGCGTCGGCGCGGCTGAAGTAACCGGCGATGTCCCGCAGCTGCTCGCGCGCCAGATCGACGCGGCGCACCAGCTCGGTGCCACTTGGCGGCACTGCCAGCGCGGGCCGCTGGATGCTGGCGACTGCCGTGGCGGGCACGATGGGCCGCGTCACCGGCTCGACCGGGGCCGGCAGCGGCGCCGCCACCGGCGTGACGGGCACCACGACGGGTTCGCGATTGCGTGGCGGCGGGGCCAGGCGTGCTGCGGCGACGGTTGCCGTATTCGCCTCGCCAGCGCGGCCGGGCAGACGTGTTGCCGGCGACGCGGCGCGCAGTGGCGCGGCAGCCGGCGCGGGCTCGGGAGCGGCCGCGGGCCGCTCCTTGCCGACGGGTGCGCGCGGCATCGCCGCGAGCGACACCGGGTCTCGCGCCATGGCGGTTGGGCGCGGCGCGGCAGCCGGCGTGGTTTCACTGGCGACCGGCTCCGCAGGGGTGAGGTCGGCGGATGGCGCAAGTGCAAGGGCATCGCGCGTGCGGGCTGCCGGCCGCACAGGCCCTGGCGGTGGCGGTGCTGCCTGCGCCGTCGCGGTCACGGCCGCCGCCCGGGTTGATGGCGGCGCGGCCTGCACGGTGGCATCCGGTGCTGCAGGCGGGGCGGCGGACGAGTTCGCCGGGGCCGATGGCGATGACGTGGAGGCAGTGCCTGCGTGCGCCGCTTCACGCAAGGTCGTGGCCAGCAGGCGCGAAGCCTGCGCCTGGTGGGCCAGGCGCGGCGCGCCAGGAGCGGAATCGGTGCGGCTGGCGGGACGCGCGGCCTCGGGATCGGTCAACGCCTTCCCGGCGCTGGCCGCCGTGAGCGGAGCGGGCACCGGATCGCGATCCACCAGTTCGGCCGATTCACGCACCAGCACCAGCACCAGCAGCAGGGCACAGGCGCCCAGCGATGCGCCGACCAGCAGCTTGCTGCGCCATTGGCCCGGCGCTGGGCCGGCCGGCACCGCGCGCCATTCTCCCACGGGGAGGACGCCCTCCTGACGGCTGGCCGCCCTGCTGATCGCTGCCGCCTGCTCGCGTGCATAGGCCTCACGCGCCACCGGATTGCGCAAGCGGTTCCAGGCCTGGTTCACGCGCGTGGTGTAGAGCGCGACCCACTCTTCATCCTGGCGATCGGGATGCAGCCAGCTTTGCAGCCAGCGGTAGTGCTGGCGAATGCGCTCGGGCGCTGCGCCCGGTGCCAGGCCAAGTGTGCGCCAGGCGTCGGCATCGGCGGCGAACAGCACCTGCTGCAGGTAGAAGCGCACCGCCTCGAGCACGGCGGCTTCGGCTACGCCCAGGCGCGCGGACGCGGCGGCCAGCAATTCCGGGTTGCCGGCGGCAAGCTGGATGGCGCTGCCGATGTCTTCCGGCAACGGGCCGCCCTGCAGCTCGAACCGTTGCAGCGGTGCCCGCTGCAGGGTCAGGGCGATGTCGAGGGCGTTGCCACCCGGGACCATGTCAGCTCCGTGCCAGCCGAGGCTGCGTCCCGTAGGTATAGGAAGCCTCGTAGGTGTAGCCGTAGCCGCTTGCCCTGGCATCGAACTGGGTGAGCAGACCACCGATCAGGCGCGCGCGAGTGGCACGCAGGCGCTTGATGGAGGCCTGCGCCGCACCGATGCGCGTGCCGCCGGACTGCACCACCAGCAGGGTGCCAGCGGCCATGTTGGCGAGGATCGGCGCATCGGCAATGCCAAGGATCGGCGGGCCGTCGATGATGATCTGGTTGTACTTCTGGGAGCCGGCCATCAGCAGCGACACCAGCTTGCTGCCGGCCAGCAGTTCGCTCGGGCTCGGCGGCAGTGGCCCGGCAAGAATCACGTCGAGCTGCGGGTCCTCGGTCTTCTGTACCGTCTGCGCGAGGGTGGCGGCGCCGGCCAGCAGGCTGCTCAGGCCGGTCTCGGTCGCCATGCCCAGGGCCTTGCCGAGCGAGGGGTTGCGCAGATCCGCTTCGATCAGCAGCACGCGCTTGCCGAGCTGGGCGAAGTTGCGCGCCAGGGTCAGGGCAGTGGTGGACTTGCCTTCCCCCGCCCCCGGGCTGGTCACCAGCAGCACCTGCGGCACGCCGCGCTGGGTGGAGAACTGCAGGGCCGTGCGCACCGAACGGTAGCTCTCGGAAAAGGCCGAGCGCGGATCGCGCAAGGCCTCGCGCGGCGTCTGCTTGACCAGCTTGGGCACGATGCCCAGCACGGCCAGGTGCAGGTGACGCTCGATGTCATCGGGGGTCTTGAGGGTGTCGTCGAGGTATTCGAGCAGCAGCGCCGTACCGACGCCCAGCATCAGCCCGAGCAGCAGGCCAAGCATGAGGTTGCGGGAAAGGTTGGGCGCGAAGGGTTCCTTGGGCACCACCGCGCGATCGATGATGGAGATGTTGCTGGTCTTGATGTCACCGGCCACGCCCACTTCCTTGTAGCGCTGCAACAGGCCGTCGTAGAGCTGGCGATTGGTGTCCACGTCGCGCTTGAGGATGTTGTACTGGATGGTGCGCCCGTCCACTTCCAGCGTCTTGTCACGCAGCATGTCGAGCTGCGCGACCAGCATGCGCTCCTGTGCCGCGGCAGCATCGAACTCGGCCTTGACCGAAGCGCGGATGTTCTTGAGTTCGTCCTCGACCTGCTTCTGCACTTCGTTGATCTGGCCCTGCAGTGCCAGCATTTCCGGGTAGTCCGGCTTGAATACCTGCAGCTTTTCCTGGTACTGGCCCTGCAGCTGCGCGCGCTGCTGCTGCAGGGTGCGCAGGATCGAATTGCTCAGCATGTCGGCTGGCAGCGCGGCACCGGTGACGTTCTTCGCCTCGTTCCAGCGCGCCTCGGCGCGAATGCGCTGCGCCTGCGCTTCGGCCAGGGCGGTGTTGAGATCCGTCAGGTTCTGCCCGACCAGGGACTTGCCATCGCCGGCCGGGACGATGTTCTCGCGCTGCGCGAAGGCGACCAGCTCGCGCTCGGATTGCTCCAGCCGCGATTTCAGCTGCGCCAGCTGGTCCTCCAGATAGGTCTTGGCGTACGAGGAGGCCCCGTACTGGCGATCGAGACTGGAAGCGATGAAGCCATCGGCAATGGCGTTGGCCACCTGCGCGGCGAAGGTCGGCGACAGGCTGTCGTAGTGCACGCGCACCAGGTGCGAGTAGCGGATCGGCTCGATGCTCAGGCCGCTGCGGACCAGGCCGGCGGCGCGCGCCAGCTGGTCGGCGGCGCCCTTGGAATCGGTGCTGGCCGCGCCCGGCGGCTTGGCCGGCGCCGGACTGTCCGCGCGTGCCCGCGCGGCCGGGCTGAGCAGGTTGCGCAGGCGCTCGAACCAGGAGGGCGGACGCAGACGCTCGTAGATGTCGCTGCCGGGAAGCGCCAGATCCTCGGCCACGCGCTCGGACAAGGCGCGGCTCTGCAGCAGCTCGTACTGCGTCTGGTTGAAATCCGGATCGTAGCCCATGCGCGGCGTCATGCCGTCGACGCGCAGCACCTGCGGCGCATAGTCGTCGATCTGCAGCACGGCGGTCGCGCGCCAGGTGGGCGGCGTCAGCAGGGTGCGCAGGAGGGCCAGTGCAACCACGGCGAACAGGATGCCGAGGATCAGCCAGCGCCGCTTGACCAGCAGCCGCCAGTACGCCAGCAGATCGATCTCGTCGTCGTCGCCCGGGCGCTCGTCGACCAGGCGCGTGGACAGGGGTTGTTCCTGGTGCGGGACCAGCGCACGTCGCTCCGGGCCGGCGTACGGTCCGGGGCTTGGCAAGTTGCTGTTTTCGCTTCCTGGATCGCCTGGCAAATGCTTGTCCTGCATGTGGAATTTCCGTTTTTGTTCGCGACCGGCGACGGCCTACAACAGAAGGATGAACAGCCCCAGTGCCGGCGCCGATTCGATGAAGCGGCGCATGGCGGTCTTGCTGCCCGACTGCTCCACCACGATCACATCGTCGCCGTACACCTGCGGATCGGCGACCTTGCCGGTGCGCACTTCACGCATGTCGAAGACCGCCGCCATGCGCTTGCCGTCGATCTGGCGGAACAGGATCACGCCACCCAGATCGGCCAGCTGGTCAAGGCCTTCGGCCATGGCCACGGCCTGCAGCAGGGTCGTGCGACCGGTCAGCGGATAGATGCCCGGCTTCTTGAACGCCCCTTCCAGGGTGATTCGCTGGCTGGTGAACTCCTTGACGAAGACCGTGACCTGCGGGTTCTGCAGGTAGTCCTCGGCCAGCCTGGCGCCGATGTCCTGTTCCAGTTCCGGGATGCTGCGACCACCGGCCTGCACGCCGCCGATCAGCGGCAGGGAAATCTGGCCATTGGAGTTCACGCGCACCGTGCGGCTGAGATTGGCCACGCCGAACACCTGGATCTCCAGCAGATCCTGGGCGCCGATGCGATAGTCCGTACCGCCTTCGTAGGCGCCACTGGCCGACGTGGTATCCGGCGCCGGCAGGGTCGACCCGGGCGCAACCGTGGAAACCGCAGGCGCCGAGGCGCAGCCGGCCAGCAGCAGCGCCAGGATCAGCACGGCGAGGAGAGTGTGGAAACCCGCTTTCATGTCGTCATACCGTTCATGGTGATGCCTGGGTGGCGCCGAAAAGGCCTTTCCAGAAGCCCGTCCTGGCCCGCGCACCCACCTGCGGCGGCGGGAGTTCATTGGGCGCGAGATTGTCGATGATGCCTTGTGGCCGTGTCAGCACCAAGTGCCCGGCTTCCGCAGCGCCCACGCGCAGGGCCGCAGCCTCACGCCCCTCGGCCAGCAGCGGCGGGCGCCGGCGCGGATCGTGCGCGTCGGTGGCGAGGATATGCACCAGGCTCTCGTCGAGCATGCGTTCGGCCCAGTAGCGCGGTCGGCGACCGAAACGACCGGTGACGCTGCCGGCGGTGACCTGCATCCAGGCACCGGCCTTCACCAGTCGGACGAACATGGCGTAGTGGTCTTCCAGCCAGGTCAGCCGCTCAGGATGGGTGATGACCGGAATGCAGCCCGCCACCATCAGCTGGAACACCGATTCCTCGAACCGCGGCGGCGCCACATGGTGCGGCGGTTCCAGCAGCAGATAGCGTGAGCCGGCCAGGGTCGGCACGCGCCCACCGCGGATACCGCCAACCAGATCGGGATCCAGGTGCACATCGGCGCCTTCGACCAGGCGCAGCGAAATGCCGCGGCGGTCGAGCTCGCCCTGGAAGCGCGCGATCTCGGCGCGAATGCCGGAGGCGGTGTTCTCGTACATGCCGGGATAGATGTGCGGCGTGCAGGCGACGGTGTGGATGCCATCGTCGGCGGCGAGCCGCGCCATGGCCAGTGCCATGTCGAGATCGACTGCGCCATCGTCGATCCCGGGCAGCATGTGGCAATGGAGGTCGAGCACCGGCAGCCCCGCCTGATTGATTCCCTGACCGTCGATTATAACAGCGTGGATCAGCGCACCAACCGGGTATCTCGATCGACGCGACCACAGGTTGCCGGCGGCCGACGGACGGGCGTGCCTCAGCGACCCTTGTGCGCCTTTCTGGCTGCGCGCGGGGTGTAGTCCGGCACCGCGCCGGCGGCCGGCTTCACCTTGGCCACCGCTCCGGACCCCGCTTCGCTGCCGCCGTTGGATCCGCGCGAACGCAGCCACGTGGCGTATTCATCGAGATCGCCATCGAATTCCTCGACGCGCCCGTCGGCGACGCGCCAGAAGGAATCGCACACCAGGCCGGTGAGGTGGCGATCATGCGATACCAGCACGATCGCGCCATCGAACACGCTGAGCGCCTCGGCCAGCGCCTCGCGCATTTCCAGGTCGAGATGGTTGGTCGGCTCGTCCAGCAGCAGCACGTTGGGCTTCTTCCATGCGATCAGCGCCAACGCCAGGCGTGCCCGCTCGCCGCCGGAAAAGCCGTCGATGACCTCGAACGCGCGATCGCCCGGGAACTGCCAGCGACCGAGGTAATCGCGAAATTCCTGGTTCGCGCTGCCCGGCGCGATCATGCGCAGGTGGTCGATCGGCGTCTGTCCGGCAGTCAGCGATTCGACCGTGTGCTGGGCAAAGTAGCCAAGCACCAGGTCCGGATGCGCGGTGCGCTCGCCGGCAAGCAGCGGCAGCTCGCCGACCAGGGTCTTCACCAGCGTCGACTTGCCGGCGCCGTTCGGGCCCAGCAGGCCGATGCGGTCACCCGCCTCGAGCCCGAAGCGCACGCTGGAAAGAATCGTGACGTGATCGCCTTGCGCGGTGATTTCGTGGTCGCTGGGGCCGGCATGCGCCTGCCCCGCCAGGCGATAGCCCGCGTCCACGTGATCCAGGCGCAACAGGGAATGCGGCAGCTTCGCCGGCACCGGGAAGTCGATGTGGATTTCGCGCTCGGCACGCACCGCCTCGGTGCCGGCGAGCTTGGCCAGGCGCTTGACCCGTGACTGCGCCTGCCTGGCCTTGCTCGCCTTGGCCTTGAAGCGTGCGACGAAGGCTTCCAGGTGCACGCGCTCGGCCTGCTCCTTCTCGAAGGCGATCTGCTGTTGGCGCAGATGCTCGGCGCGCTGGCGCTCGAAACTCGTGTAGTCGCCGCTGTAGAGCTTGGCGCGCTGCTCGTGCAGGTGCAGGGTATGCGTGCACGGGCCATCGAGGAACTCGCGATCGTGCGAGATCATCAGCAGCATGCCGGGATACTTCTGCAGCCACTGCTCCAGCCACAGCACGGCATCGAGATCGAGATGGTTGGTCGGCTCGTCGAGCAGCAGCAGGTCGGACGGCTGCATCAGCGCGCGGGCGAGATTGAGGCGCACGCGCCAACCGCCGGAAAACTCGGACACCGCCATGCGGTGGGTGGACGGCTTGAAGCCCAGTCCGTGCAGCAGGCGCCCGGCCCGCGCCTCGGCATCGTAGCCGTTGATCTCGGCCAGCTTCTGGTGTGCGGCCGCCACGCCATCCCAGTCCTCGGCCGCGGTGGCGGCCTTCTCGGCCTCGAGCACGGCGTGCACTTCGGAATCGCCCGAGATCACGAAGTCGATCGCCGCATCCGGCAGCGCTGGAGTTTCCTGGGCGACGCTGGCCAGGCGCAGCCGGTTGGGCAGGTCGAGCTCGCCGCGATCAGGCTCCACCTCGCCCATGATCACGGCGAACAGGCTGGTCTTGCCGCAGCCGTTGCGACCGACCACGCCCACCTTGGCGCCGGCATGCAGGACCAGGTCGACGCCGGACAGCAGCAGGCGTTCGCCGCGGCGCAAGGCGAAATTTCGGAAGGCGATCATCGGGGTGCGGGCGTTTCGGGGCGCGCATTGTAGCGGAAGGTCCGCCCGTCGCCGCAGCGCCGGCCGCAGGCACCGGTGGCGCCTCAGTAATGGTCGCCCCGGATCATGCGCACCGAAGACACCCCCTCGATGTCACCCACCGCCACCGCCAGCGCCTCGATCCGACCACGGCCCTGCAGTTGCAGGCGGATGGCGCGATCCCCAGCATCGCCGCCTGCGACATCGGCGCGGATGACGCGCACCTCGTGCACGCTGAAGCCGCGGCCGGTGCAAAGCTGCATCACTTCCTGCACCGCACCCCGGCCAGGCGCGTAGTGCACCAGCAGTTCGACCTGTGCCTCCAGGATGCGTCGCACCAGCGGCGTGTAGCCATAGATGACGACAAAGTGCGTGGCGGTCACGAACACCGCCAGGATCGGCAGCCCCGCGCCGCAGGCCATGCCGATCGCCGCACTCAACCAGACGATCGCCGCGGTGGTCAGCCCGCGCACGGTATCGCGGTGCACGAAGATGAGGCCACCGCCGATGAAGCCGATGCCCGAGACGATCTGCGCCGCCACCCGTGAGGGATCGAGCACCACCCGGTAGGGTACGAGCACATCGGAAAAACCGTACTTGGACACCAGCACGATGAGGGCCGCGGCAACGCCCACCAGGGCCTGGGTGCGCAGGCCCGCGCTCTTCATCTTGAGCTCGCGTTCCAGTCCGATCAGCGAGGTCAGCACCAGGGCCAGCACCAGATGCCCGATGTACACCCAGCCCTGGCCCTGCAGGCCCGGCGATATCCAGTCGATCACGGCCATCATCCACTCCGCATCACGGGTGCCGACATGATGCCAGCGCGGCTGCGCGCCTCCAATGTCGCTGGCGCAATCAGGCAAGTGAACGCTTGCACTCGCCGTAAGCCGACCCGATCATTCGTGATTCTGCCCGCCCCTGAAGGGCGCAATCCTCGCACCCGCCCCATGCAAATCTGCCCACCTGCCTGCACCGGCATCGCCCTCACCCGCCGGAGCGGGCGCCTGTTGCTCGCCCTCGCCTGCCTGTCCCTGGCAGTGCCGGCCAGCGCCAGCGACCTGATCCACACCAAGGCCGACCCAGCGCAGCGCACCACCCTGGCCGGCCAGCAGGTCGGCTGGACCGCCACCGCCGAGGATCTTGGCCCGCTGCCCGCAGGCGAACGCCTCTCCGGCCTGACCCTGGCGCTGAAGCGCTCGCCGGAACGCCAGCGGGCCTATGACGACCTGTTGCGTGCGCAGCAGGATCCTGCCTCGCCGCATTACCGGCAATGGCTGACGCCGACCGCGATCGGCATGCGTTTCGGCGCCAGCCAGGCCGACATCGACGCCCTGACGGACTGGCTGAACGAGCGCGGGCTGAAGGTCGAAGGCGTGGCGAACAATCGCCTGCGCATCAACTTCAGCGGCGCGGCGACAGCCGTGGAAGCCGCCTTCGGCACGGCGCTGCACCGCTACCGGGCCAAGGACGGGCCACGCGTGGCGAATACGCAGGCGCCGAGCATTCCCAGCGCCTTTGCCGCCGCCGTGCAGTCCGTGATCGGCCTCAACACCATCCGCTTCCGGCCCGCCCACCGGCGCATCGGCACCGCCAGCACCCATCCCGCCGGGCCGCAGCCGGCGGGCAGCCTGTGCGACGGCGCGGGACCCTGCCGCTATGTGCTGTTCCCGGCCGATTTCGAGACCATCTACAACCTGCGTCCGGCACAGCAGCAAGGCCTGGATGGCACCGGCCAGTCCATCGCCATCGTCGCCCGCGCGCGCATCTTCGATCCGGACATGAAGAACTTCCAGGCACGCGCCGGCCTGGCGACCCGCTACCCGCAAGTCGTCATCCCGCCGACCGGAGTCGACCCGGGCGACCCGGCCGATTCGTGCAGCGGCGACGCCTGCAGCAACCCCAGCGACGCCGTCGCCGACCAGGCCGAAGCGACGCTCGACGTGCAGCGCGCCGACAGCATCGCCCCCAAGGCCACCATCAAGCTCATCACCAGCGGCACCAAGGATGACCTCGACGGCGTGTGGATTGCCCTGGATCACGCCATCGATTTCGATCCGATCCCCGCGCACATCGTCTCGGTCAGCTACTCGACCTGCGAGGCCCACAATGGCAGCGCGTTTTCCGACTTCCTCGACGGCCTGTTCAGCCAGGCGGCCATGGAAGGCATCTCGGTGTTCGTCGCCTCCGGCGACGGCGGCGTGGCCGGCTGCGCGGCCCTGGATTCCACGCCGGCACCGAACGAGCCGGTCAGCACCAATCTCCTGTGTGCGAGCAGCCACGTCACCTGCGTCGGCGGCACCCAGTTCAACTACGAGGACGATCCGGACCGCTACTGGAACCGCAGCCACGATGAACGCTTTGGCTCGGCGCGCAGCTACATCCCCGAAGCGGCGTGGAACGAACCCCTGGACTCCAGCGGCGATCCGCAAATGGCCGCGACCGGCGGCGGCGTCAGCCGCTTCATCCCCACCCCGGCGTGGCAGAAGGGCGTCGGCGTACCGGGCTCGGCGGGCCGCTACACCCCGGATGTGTCGTTCAGCGCCTCTACCCAGGACGGCTACTTCACCTGCCTTGCCGCCCAGGGCGGCCCCTGCACCATCGAGGCCGGCGGCATCTTCCGCTTCATGATGATCGGCGGCACATCGGCCTCGGCACCGAGCATGGCCGGAGTCGCGGCACTGCTGAACCAGAAGGCCGGTGGCCCACAGGGCAACATCAACCCGGGTCTCTATGGGCTCGCTGCCGATCCCGCCAACGGCGTGTTCCACGACGTGACCATTGCCAGCAGCGGCGTGCAGCCCTGCAACATCGCCACGCCTTCGCCGTGCAACACGTCCACGCCCGGCCCCAACGGGCTTGGCGGCGGGCTCAAGGGTTACAAGGTCGGCACCGGCTATGACCTGGCGACCGGACTCGGCTCCCTCGACGTCAGCGCCTTCATCGCGCACTGGAACGTAGCGCCGCCGGCGCGCGTCAACCTGGACCAGCGCGGCCTTGGCAGTGCCTGGGCCAACCCTGCCACCGGCGGCCAGGGACTGGTTGCCGAGTTCTACCCGGACATCTACGGCCCTGGCCGCGGATTGCTGTTCGGCGGCTGGTTCACCTTCGACGAGGCGGTCGCGGGCGGCCAGCGCTGGTACACGATCCAGGGCGAGGTGCGCCGCGATGCGCCCTCGGCCGCCATGCCGATCTACGCCAGCACCGGGGGCAGCTTCCACACGCCGCAGGCGGCCACCTTGACGGAAGTCGGCCAGGCCGTGGTGTCCTTCGACAGTTGCACCAAGGGCAGCCTCGCCTACGGCTTCAATGACGGCAGTGCGCGCCACGGCAGGATTCCACTGACGCGGCTGCTGTCCAACATCACCTGCGCGCCGGCCGGCAACAACGGCGCCGCGGCGGGCGCGAGCCTGTGGGATGGCACCTGGGCCGACCCGGATGACAGCCAGCAGGGCCTGGTACTCGGCATTGATCCGGCACAGGACGTGCTGTTTGGCGCCTGGTACACCTTCGCCGCCAATGCCGGCTCCGCCGATGGTGCACAGGGCCAGCGCTGGTACACGCTGCAGGGCATCCTGCCGCCGGGCGCGCGCCAGGTGGACGATGTCGGCATCTACACCACCACCGGCGGCCGCTTCGACCGCAGTGGCACGACCGTCACACGCCAGGTCGGCCATGCCCGGCTGGAATTTGTCTCGTGCGCTGCGGCAACGCTTGCCTGGACGTTCACCGCGGGCGAGAACGCGGGCAAGCAGGGTTTGCTCGCCCTCACGCGCACCGGCCCGGTACCCGACGGTTGCGCCATGTAGTGCCGGGGCCGGCCCTGTTTCCGTGCGGCATGCCGGCGCAGTATCCTGCGCGCCCGCCGCCCGCGCGGCGCGCCCGCTTCCACAGCAGACAGGTAATCCCATGGGCCGTGGCCCCAGCATCGAGAACCGCAAGAACGCCGAGGACGCGCGCCGCGGCAAGATCTTCACCAAGCTGATCCGCGAGATCACCATCGCCGCGCGCAACGGCGCCGACCCGGCCGGCAACGCACGCCTGCGCCTGGCCATGGACAAGGCGCTGTCCGCGAACATGTCCAAGGACACGATGGAGCGCGCCATCCGCCGCGGCTCCGGAGCCGAGGGCAGCGACGACATGCAGGAGCTGCGCTACGAGGCCTACGGCCCGGGCGGCGTGGCACTGATCATCGACGCCATGACCGACAACCCGGTGCGCACCGTTGCCGACGTGCGCCATGCGCTGTCGCGCCATGGCGGCAACCTCGGCACCACCGGTTCGGTTGCCTTCCAGTTCCAGCGGCTCGGCGCGCTGGTCGTCGATACTTCCGCCGCCGGCGCCGAGGATCGCCTGCTGGACGTGGTGCTGGAAGCCGGGGCGGACGACGTTCGCAGCGCGGCTGGTCAAAGCACCGTGATGACGAGCCCGGAAGGCTTCGAAGCGGTGCGCCAGGCCATCGTCGCCGCCGGCTTCGAACCGCTCAGTGCCGACATCGCAATGTGCCCGGAGAACCGCATCGCGGTGGCAGGGGAACCGGCCCAGGCCCTGCACGAACTCCTCGAACGCCTGGACGCGCTCGACGATGTGCAGGAGGTCTGGCACAACGCCGCCCTGCCCGGCTGAGTCCGTCCTGCGGCGAATCGGCGGGCCGTCCAGCACGAAGCAGCGTTGGCGCGTCGCATCCGTCGTCCCGGCGCACGCCAGCTGCGACTGAAGCACCTGCCAAGGTTCGTCCAAGTGCCATCGCGGCGCGTGTCAGCCGGCACCCGCTCACCCGGATCCCGTGTCAACCGCCATCCCTGACCTGCACGGGATGACGGCGTCGCGCTGAATCTGGATCCGGAGTCGACGGTCATCCCTGACCTGCACGGGATGACCGCATCCTGCCGTCACTTCCTCGTCCAGGTGCCGGAGGCGGTCTGGTAGTACCAGCCGGCGCGGGCGTGCTCGATCCACTGCTTGGCAAAGGCGGCACGGATCTGGGCCTCCCATTCCGGATGGCCATTGGCAATGGCAATCTCGCGGTACACCGCCTCGCGATCGCGATTTTCATCGGCGACGGCCGCATTCACTGCGGCGCGCTCGGGCAGGGGAATGGCGGCAGCGTCGCGCACCGCGACCAGGCCGTCACGGGTGAAGCCGATGGCGCCGCTGTCGAAATACGCGGACAGCACCGAGGTGAAGCGCTGCTGCATGCGTGCCTGGATCGCCTGAATCTGGGGCGTGTGCACATTGATATTGGCCTGTTGCGCCTGCGCGCTGGGAATCAGGAAATCGAGCAGCATGGCCGCCGGGGAAGGTCCGGACGGCTCAGGGCTGGGGGCAGGTTGCGCCGGGGTCGGCTCGCCGAGCACCTTGTCCACGAACTGGCCGGCGGCGCGTTCGGCGGCGGCCTCGGGGAAATACACGTTGATGGTGACGCACGCGGCCGGCAGCAGGCAGGCGGCGGCCAGAAGGGCAAACAGGACGGGGCTGCGCATGGTCTGGGGTTTCCTCGGTAATGAATGAAACAGGCGATCGGTGCTTCAACGCACCACCGGTCCCTCACCCTCGGTCGCTTCGCGCAGGCGACGCACGAGGGTCGGCCAGTCCACCCGGCGGTGATGCCCGACGATGCTGATGCGCGGCAGGCCGGCGCCTTCGACGATAGTGTAGCCGTCGCTGCCGTCGGTCGCCGGCACCGGCTCGATACCGCCCATGCGGCAAACCTCGTCGCGCAACTTGCAGCGGATGCCGAGGCGACGATAGCCGAACGAGTCGAACAGCTGCAGCGCCATGGTCTGCAGGTTCGCCCCCAGCCCGCCACCGCCCATCGCGCTGATGTCGTCCACGGCGGTGTAGCTCATGCGCCCACCGCCCCGGGTGCGCAGCCAGGCATCGAAGGCGACCGGGCTCCAGTCCACCAGGCGCAGGCCGCGGATGCCGCCCATCAGGCGCCCGCTCATGTTGCCGAAGGAAAAGGCGTTGGTGACCCGCTCGAGGTCGAGGTTCTCGAAGTGGATGTCGGCACCCAGTGAAGGGGCCACGCCAAAGGGACGTTCAAGGGTAAGCCCGCTGACACCCACGTGACCATCGAACACGTACAGATCCAGGCCGCCGTGCAGCTCGATGGTGTCGCCGACCAGTTCGATCTCGGGAATGCCGCCGGACAGGTTGCCGCCGAAGCGCGGCCAGCCGAGTGCCGCGGACAACCGTGCCATGTCCACGCCAATGACGGCGAACGACGCCGCATAGCGCTCGCCGCGCATCGATCGCGGCAGCAGGCTGAGCTTCTCCAGGCGCAGCTTGCCGCCCAGCACCTCCACTTCGAGCGGCTCGACCAGTTGCAGCGCGCCGCGCACCGAATGCAGGCGCGCACGTGCCGGCCCGAATGGAATGCGGAACAGCTCCAGGGCATCCCAGGCCAGCTGGGTCGGTTCGGCCGCGCCCCGGATGCGCCAATCCACGCTGCCGTCGAGCCCCGCGAGCGAAATGCGACCGTCAAGATCGTGCAGGCCCGCATCGCGTGCAGAGAAGCTGAAACGCTGCAGACCGTGCGCATCGAACTCCAGCTGTCCGGACACCGCGCCATCCGCGGCAAGGTCACGCCAGCCCCTGGCGGCCAACCAGGTCTTCCCATAGCGCTCGATCGCGGCACCGAGATCCGCGGCATCCACGTCCAGTTGCAGCGATGCAAGCGGCTGCGCCGCGCCCGGCGCGATGCGCCCACGCGCCGTGACGGCCAGCACGCCCGGATCGCGCCACTGGAACTCGCGCACATCCCAGGCCTCGGCGCCGAGGGCCAGCTCCAGCGCCGCCTCGACATGGCGCGGCGGCAGCTTGACATAGACCGCACCAGCCAGGGCTTCGCCTCCGAGCAGGCTCGCGCGGGCAGCCACGTGCGGCGCCGCCGGCTCACCGGACAGGCGCAGCGTGCCGTCCACCGACAATCCTGCGATGGCCACGGTGCCGGTCGCATTCTGGTAACCGAAGTCGCGCACGCTGAACGCGCCCGCCAGCCAGTCGCCACGCAGCGCCGGATCCAGGCGCAGCGCACGCAGATCGATTTCACCGGCAGGTAGCGCGATGTCCAGGCTGCCGGCCAGATGCAGGATGCCGTCACGGGCCTGCCAGCGCGATTGCGCCGACGGCAGGGCCAGGCCCGGCAAGGTGATGCCGGCCCAGCGTAGCGTGGTGACTGCGGCCGTGCCCTGCGCCTGCCAGTCGATCGCGCCGGTCAGCGCATCCACGGCCACGCCGCGTGCCGCATCGGCGATGCTGAAGCGGTCCAGGTGCACGACCAGCTTGCGCAGGCCGTGGCGCTCGAGCGCCAGCGTGCCGGCCAGTCCGCCCTCGAGAGACAAGCCGCCAAGCGCCTGCAGCTCCGGCAGGTCGGCCAGATAGCGCTGCCAGGCCAGCGGAAAGCGCGCCTCGGACAGCTCGACGCGCAAGGCGCCCAGCGGCACGCGCGCCGCCACATCCACCTCGCCACTCGCCGCCAGCGTCAGCGCGCCCGGATCGCGCCAGCCCAGGTGGCCGACTTGCCAGCGTCCGTCGCCGGCCGTATGCGCGGCCAGCGTCACGCCAACCGGCGTCGCCGGCAGGACCAGGCGACGGGTTCCGGCATGCAGCGTGCCGCCGGCCAGGCGCGCGTCCACGGTCAGCGCCATGCCGTGGTCCTGCGGAATCCAGGTGAAGCGCCCCGAGGCTGCCAGGCCTCGGCCGCCGAACGCGTCGTCGCGGGTGCCGAGGTTCAGTCCGGAAACGGAAAAATCACCCCCCGCCTGGCCTTCCGGCGCGCGACTGATCCGTGCATCGAGCGAGCCCGCACGCAGGCGGCCGTCGGGCCAGGCTGCCGCCAGGGGCGCGGCAAGCCAGCTCGCCGGCACCTGCTGCAGCTCGGCGCGGACGGCCCCGGTGCCCGCAAACGGCAAGGACACCGCAATGCGCCGATCCTCCTGCGCGAGCGTCAATGCCAGTCGATCACGCTCCAGGTGCGCGGTCAGGCTGGCATCCAGCCTGCGGCCATCCGCGCCGCGCCAGGCGAGCGGGCCGCTGCAGGTGCGTGCGCCCGTCTGCGCGGCCAGCGTGCAGGTCCATGCGAGCCGTCCGTCATAGCGCAGTTGCGGTACCACCACGCGCGCCGCCTCCACGCGCAGACTGGTTCCGCCGGCTTCCTCCACCACGCCAACCTGCAAGCCGGCGACCTCCAGCCCGGGCGCCTGCAGGCGCGCCACGCGCAGGTCGAGCGTGCGCGCCTGCGACGCGGTTGCGCCCAGCACCAGCGCCAGCACGATGGCTGCCAAGGCCCGGGATGTTGACGGAGCGCGCATTGCTGGCCATTCTGCCAGCCAATGCCACAGGGATGCGCGTCATGCATACGGCACGCTTGCTGGTCGCGGACGACAACCCGGTCAGTCTGCAGTACCTGGCGGAGGCGGCGGGCAGCCTTGGCTTCCACTGCCACACGGCTGCCGACGGTACCGCGGCGCTGGCGGCCGCCCGCGCCACGCCATTCGATCTGCTGCTGCTGGATGCGCGCATGCCTGGTCGCGACGGAGCCGACGTCCTGGTCGCGCTGCGCGTCGAAGCCGGACCCTCACGTTACGCCGCCGCCATTGCCACCACGGCCGAGCCGGCGCCCGCCATGCATGCCCGGCTGCTGCAGGCCGGCTTCAGCGCCGTGCTGGTGAAGCCCTTGGCCCTCGGCCAGCTGCGCGAGGCCCTGCTGCCCTACCTGGAGGCAAGTTCGGCACCGACCGAGCCGGTTCTGGACGACGCCCAGGCACTGGCGGCTGCCGGCGGTGATCGGCGCATCGTGGCGGCCCTGCGCGGCCTGTTCGTGGCGGAGCTGGATACGCTCCCCGTGGAACTGGCGGCAATCGCCGCCCGCCGCGACATTGCGGCCCTGCGCGAGCGCCTGCACCGCTTTCGCGCGTCGGCCGGATTCTGCGGCACGCCGACGCTGCAAGGCGCCGCCACTGCCCTGCACCGGGCGCTGGACGAGCAGCCCGGGTGGCCCGAAATCGCCCAGGCGAACTTCCTCGCCCATTGCGCGCGCGTGCGCGCCCTGCTGGCCGACGCCTGAGCCGCGCAGCGCCGTTGCATGACTGCCGGATATCCCCAGGCCGCACATCCCGCGCCGAAGCCCGCCCGCCTGCGCGCTGTGGACTTCAGCCAGCGCCCGGCTATCCTCGCCACCTGCAGTGGAGCCCTCGCCGGCAGGCTGCGCGCAGTGTGCAAGCATCAGCGCCGCGGCCCGATGCGTACGCGGCACGATCGTCTGCCGCGACGCGAGAGCCCGGCGAACCACTGCTGCCCGAGTCGCACGACACGCTGCATGCCGGTGCTTCCCGATCCGCGCAGTGGCGGGCACGGATGTCCCGGAAACCATCGATCGGTTCATGGGGTCCTGCCGAGGTGTCGCCAACGTGATCCATGGCATCGTCCTGATGCACAAGAGGGAGGTAGGTAGCGTGCGGCGACCACAGTCGGAAGCGGGTGAGGAAGCGCGCCATTCCAGCGATGCGCGAGGAAGCCGGTCGGCGCGCGCGCGGGCAAGCTGCGCCAGGACATTCCCGTGAGCATCCAACTGCTGGCCGTGGTGATTGCGCTGGCGTTGGCCTTCACCTACGTCAACGGCTTCCACGACACCGCCAATTCGATCGCGACGGTGGTTTCCACCAAGGTGCTGACGCCGCGCCAGGCGGTGGTGATGGCCGCGATCACCAACCTGATCGGCGCGCTGGCCGGTACCGCCGTGGCCCGGACCATCGCCGAGGGCCTGGTCAACAGCGGCATGTTGCACGACGCCACGTTCTTCCTGCTCAGCGCCCTGGCCGGTGCCTGCATCTGGAACCTGATCACCTGGTGGTGGGGCCTGCCTTCGAGTTCCAGCCACGCGCTGGTCGGCGGAATGGTCGGCGCGGCGCTCGCGGCCAGCAGCAACAACCTGCAATCGGTGATCTGGTGGACGCCGGACGCCGAGCACTGGTGGCTGGCCGGCGGCGTCGGGCCCAAGGTGGTCGTGCCGATGGTCATTTCGCCGATCCTCGGCTTCGTCATCGCCTTCGCGCTGATGCTGGGGCTGTACTGGTTCCTGCTCTGGTGCTCGCGCCAGCGCGGTTTCATCGGCCTGTTCGGGCGCACACCCTTCGTCAACGCCTTCTTCGGCAAGTCGCAAATCGTTTCCGCCGCGGCCATGGGCCTCTCGCATGGCATGAACGACGCGCAGAAGACCATGGGCATCATCGCCCTGGCGCTCGCTGGTGCGACCACCGCCGGCACGCTGGACGACCTGCCCGGCTGGCTGGGCTTCCTGCGCATCGCCCAGGCCTCGAACGGGGATTTCGAGGTGCCGACCTGGGTGGTGGTGGTGTGCGCGCTGGTGATGGCGGCCGGTACCGCCGGCGGCGGCTGGCGCATCATCAAGACGCTGGGTCACAACATGGTGCGGCTGCACCCCATCAACGGTTTCGTTGCCGAAACGAGCTCGGCCCTGGTCATCGTCGCGGCCTCGTCCATCGGCATTCCCGTGTCCACTACCCACTGTGTTTCCAGCGCCATCATGGGCGTGGGTGCCGCCAAGCGCTTCAACGCCATCCGCTGGTCGGTCGTGCGACGCATGGTATGGGCCTGGGTGCTCACCCTGCCGGTGACCGCGATCGTCAGCTATCTGATTGCGCGAGGACTCGCCGCGCTCGCCTGAGCACCAGGGATTCAAGCCCTCCCGCCGCGAACCCGTGGGCGCGGCTTCAGCCGCGATGCCTTCCCTGCGAGCCGAAATGCCCAACGCAACCATGCCACCTCGTCGTCGGCGCAGGCCGGGGCCCAGTGCCTTTCGCCCAAGTGGCAGCCAGGCACCCCCGGCGATGCTTCGGGTCATTCCAGACAAGGCATCGGGACTGAAGTCCCTCCCACAACGTAGGAGCCAGGCCCTCCCGCCGCGAACCCGTGGGCGCGGCTTCAGCCGCGATGCCTTCCCTGCGAGCCGAAATGCCCAACGCAACCATGCCACCTCGTCGTCGGCGCAGGCCGGGGCCCAGTGCCTTTCGCCCAAGTGGCAGCCAGGCACCCCCGGCGATGCTTCGGGTCTTCCAGACAAGGCACCGAGACTGAAAT
>JALOBC010000085.1 GCA_023228465.1 Dokdonella sp.
AAGAAGCGCTTCGTCGGTGGCGAGCTGGCCGGCAAGACGCTGGGCGTGGTGGGCCTGGGCGCGATCGGTGTCAAGGTCGCCAACGCGGCGCATGCGCTGGGCATGCGCGTGCTGGGTTTTGATCCGCACATGACCATCGATGGCGCCTGGGCGTTGTCCAGCGAGGTCGCCAAGGCGGCCTCGCTGCAGGAATTGTTCGCCGCCGCCGATTACCTGACCTTCCATGTGCCGCTGAACGACAGGACCCGTGGCCTGTTTGGCCAGGCCGCGCTGACGGCGGTGCGCCGCGGCGTGGTACTGCTCAACTTCTCGCGCGCCGGTGTGGTCGATGCGGCTGCCCTGCGCCAGGGTCTGGAGGAGGGCAGCATCGGCCGCTACGTGTGCGATTTCCCGGCTGCCGACCTGCTTGGCAACCCGCGCGTGATCGCCCTGCCGCACCTTGGCGCTTCCACCGGCGAGGCGGAGGAGAACTGTGCGGCAATGGTGGTCGACCAGCTGCGCGATTTCCTGGAACACGGCAATGTGCACAACTCGGTCAATTTCCCCGAGATCCGCATGGCGCGCAGCGACAATGGCCGCCTGTGCATCGCCAACAGCAACCGACCGAACATGATCGGCCAGCTTTCCCAAGTGCTCGGCAGTGCCGGCCTCAACATCGCGCAGATGCACAACGCATCGCGCGGCGAGCTGGCCTACACCCTGATCGACGTCGATTCGCCGGTGCCCGCTTCGCTGCTCGGCGCGATCGCCGGCATCGACGGCATTCTTTCCGTCCGTTTCATCGGGGCCTGAGAATGGATCCGCAAGGCGAAGCGCCTGCTGCACCACCTGATCTTGGCGAAGTGCGCACGCGCATCGACACGATCGACCGGCAGATCCAGGCGCTGATCGCCGAGCGCGCGCGTTTCGCCCACCAGGTCGGGCGCGCCAAGGGCAAACTCGCCGCGGCGGTGGACTACTACCGTCCGGAGCGCGAGGCGCGGGTTCTGCGCATGGTGGTGGACCGCAACGAAGGCCCGCTCAGCGACGAACTGCTGGTGCACGTCTTCCGCGAGATCATGTCGGCGTGCCTGGCCCAGCAGGAACCGCTCAAGGTCGGCTACCTCGGCCCGGAAGGCACCTTCAGCCAGCAGGCCGTGACCAGGCATTTCGGCCGTTCGGCGCATGGCCTGCCGCTCGCCAGCATCGAGGAAGTCTTTCAGGAGGTCGAATCGGGCAGCGCCGATTTCGGCGTGGTACCGGTGGAGAACTCCGGCGAAGGCACCATCCAGGTGACGCTCGACCTGTTCCTGACCTCCGACCTCAAGATCTGTGGCGAGGTGGAGCTGCGCGTGCGCCAGTTCCTGATGTCGCGCACCGGGCATCTGGAGGATATCGAGCGCATCTACGCCCATCCGCAATCCTTTGCGCAGACGCAAGGCTGGCTGCGCAGCAACCTGCCCAGGGTGGAGAAGATTCCGGTATCCAGCAATGCCGAAGGCGCACGCCGGGCGCGCAACGCCGACGACGCGGCGGCCATCGGCGGCGAATCGGCCGGGCTGGTGTATGGCCTCAAGAAGGTCATCATGGATTCGATCGAGGACCGTGCCGACAACACCACGCGCTTCCTCGTCATCGGCCGCCAGCTGTTCCCGGCCTCGGGGCACGACCGCACCTCGGTGCTGGTCTTCATCAAGGATCAGCCCGGCGCACTGTTCAACGTCCTCAGCCCCTTTGCCCGCCACGGCATCAGCATGAACCGCATCGAGTCACGGCCATCGCACCAGGCGAAGTGGCAGTACGGCTTCTTCATCGATCTGGCCGGCCATGTCGAGGACGCGAACATGCGCGCGGCACTGGCCGAGCTGGAGCCACATGCTGCGCAGATCAAGGTGCTCGGCTCCTATCCCGTGGCGGTGCCGTGAGCGCGCAGCGACGCGGCGCGGACTTCGACGCCGCACGGCTGGCGAACGCGACCATCGCCGCGCTGCGCGCCTACGATCCCGGCCACGACCTGCCGGCGCTGCGCGAACGCTTCGGCGGCGTGATCGCCGAGCTCGGCTCGAACGAGAACCCGCTCGGCCCGAGCCCGCGTGCTGTGGCGGCCATCCAGGCGGCCCTGCCCGAGGTCTTCCGCTATCCCGATCCGCGCGGCACCGCACTGAAGGTGGCCATCGCGCGCGAACTTGCCCTCGATCCGGCGTCGATCGCGCTCGGCAACGGCTCGCATGAACTGCTGATGCTGCTCGCGCAGTGCTTTGCCGACGCGGCGCATTCGGTGGTGTTCTCGCAGTATGGCTTTGCCGTGTTTCCGATCGCCACCGCCGCTGCGGGCGCGCAGGCCATCCAGGTGCCGGCCTTGCCGCGCACGCATGCCAGCGCGCCGCTCGGCCATGATCTGGATGCCATCGCCGCGGCCGTGCGGCCGGATACGCGCCTGCTGTACCTGGCCAATCCGAACAATCCCACCGGTACCTGGTTCGGGGATGCCGCGCTCGCGCGCCTGCTGCAGCGCCTGCCGCGCGATGTGCTGGTGGTGGTGGACGAGGCCTACCACGAGTACGTCGATGTGCCCGGCGTCGGCAACGCGCTCGCGCTGCGCCCGCGCCATCCGAACCTGATCGTCACGCGCACCTTTTCCAAGGCACACGGCCTGGCGGGTCTGCGCGTCGGTTATCTGATCGCCGATCCCGGCGTGGTCGCAGTGCTGGAGCGCCTGCGTGAGTCCTTCAACGTGAACAGCCTGGCGCTGGCCGCAGCCAGGGCCGCCGTCGGCGACCGCGCGCACGTCGAGCGCGTGCGCGCCTGCAACGCGGGCGAGCGCGCCTGGCTGGGCGCGGGACTGGCCGAGCGCGGCTATGCCTGCCCGCCTTCGCAGACCAATTTCCTGCTGGTCGATTGCCGCGGCGATGCGGCGGCGCTCGAAACGCGCCTGTTGGAACGCGGCGTGATCGTGCGGCCGATGGCCGGCTACGACCTGGCCGACTACCTGCGCATCAGCGTCGGCAGCCGCCGCGAGAACCAGGCCCTGCTGGATGCACTGGCGTGACCCTCGACTGGATCAGCCAGCCAGCCGGCCCGCTCGCGGGCGAGATCGCGGTACCGGGCGACAAGTCGGTATCGCACCGCGCCATCATGCTGGCGGCGCTGGCCGAAGGGGTGTCCCGCATCGAGGGCTTTCTCGAAGGCGAGGACACGCGCGCGACGGCGGCGATCTTTGCTCAGATGGGCGTGAGCATCGAGGCGCCGGCGCCGGCTCGGCGCGTCGTCCACGGCGTCGGCCTGCACGGCCTGGCCGCGCCTGAGGTCGTGCTCGATTGCGGCAACTCCGGCACCGGCATGCGCCTGCTGGCCGGGCTTCTTGCGGGGCAGGATTTCGATTCGGTCCTGGACGGCGATGATTCCCTCCGTCAGCGTCCGATGCGCCGCGTCACCGAGCCACTGGCGCGCATGGGCGCACGCATCGGGACCGAGCAGGGTGGGCGGCCACCACTTCGCATCAAGGGCAGCTCGACGCTTTCCGGAATCGACTACACGCCGCCGGTGGCGAGCGCGCAGGTGAAGTCGGCACTGCTCCTGGCCGGCCTCTTCGCGCAGGGCGAGACCTGCATCCGCGAGCCGCACCCGACCCGCGACTACACCGAACGCATGCTGGCCGCCTTCGGCTGGCCGGTTCGTTTCGAGCCCGGCATCGCACGCCTCGAAGGCGGGCACCGCCTGCGCGCCACCGACATCGTCGTGCCGGCGGATTTTTCCTCGGCCGCCTTCTTCATCGTCGCTGCGTGCATCGTGCCAGGCTCGCGCCTGCTGCTGCGTGGAGTAGGGCTCAATCCCCGCCGCACCGGCCTGCTCGAAGCGCTGCGGCTGATGGGCGCCGACATCCGCGAGCACGACCGCCGTGAGGTCGGCGGCGAAGCGGTGGCCGACCTGGAGGTGCGCCATGCGCCGCTGCACGGCATCGACGTCCCCGCGGCGCTGGTGCCGGACATGATCGACGAGTTCCCGATCCTCTTTATCGCCGCTGCGGCGGCCCGGGGCGTGACACGCATTCGCGGCGCGAGCGAGCTGCGCGTCAAGGAGTCGGACCGCATCGCGGTGCTGGCGAAGGGCCTCGCCGCGCTCGGCGTTGCCGTCCGGGAACGGCCCGACGGCGCCGACATCCAGGGGGGCACGATCGGCGGCGGCGAGCTCGACAGTGCCGGCGACCACCGCGTCGCGATGAGCTTCGCCGTGGCCGGCGCCCTCGCCAGCGGACCGGTGATCGTCCGCGATTGCGCCAACGTGGCGACCTCGTTCCCCGGATTCATCCCTCGGGCGCGTTCGGTCGGACTTGACATGGCCGTTCGTGGCGCTGAATGCAAAGCGTGAGCAGTAATTTACCGCGAACATGCGGGCGGGCATGACTTGCACGGGGTATTTGCGAGTAGTCCGCCGTGTGCACGGCGCCACCTCGAATGTTTTCCGAATATGGTATGGTCACTTGAGCTGGGTGCAAGCCATGTGTCCAAGAATGTCGAAATCGGGTGCTTGGTGAAGAATTCAACGTTGGCGCACCTTGCAGTTCCCTCGGGGAACCGTGATCAAGTCGCTCAGACGCCGTGCCCGCGGAAGCGAGCATCGACTGGAATCAGCAGCTTGGGCTCCGCTTTCGTGGGAGTGACGACCTGTCCGGGGCTTTTTTGCGAACATCACAGCAGTCGCAGCATTGAATTTCTGTTGTTTATTTGAGGAGGGGATCTACATCTGAGGTTTCCCCACGAAGTCACGCGGGGGCCTGCATCTGATCAAGAACGGAATCGGGCAAGGCGTGCAGGCGGCTGAGCCACTGGGTCGTTCGCTCAAGCGGCCAGCCACGGATCAGCGCCTCACG
>JALOBC010000086.1 GCA_023228465.1 Dokdonella sp.
TCCTGATAGCGCCCTGGGGCGACGTTGACGACGAGTTCGAGCACCTGCGCAGCTTCTCGGGCGCAGGCACCCCCGCCAACCCCCGCGTGCCGTTCTTCAACACCGCCAAGCTCCTAGAGGCCGCGCCATGACACTTTCGCCCCATACAAGGGCCACTACCAGGAGGATGGGTCGCGATGGCTAAAGAGCTCAACGTCATCCTCGCCGACGACGATAACGTCGAGATGGCGGACGACGGCACCAACATCAAGTTCCGCGTCAAAGGCTCCGGGTGGACCTCCATCGTCGTGCTCACCCAAGCCGAGTACGACAACCTCACGCCGGACGCGACGACCCTCTACTTCATCAAGGACGAATAGTGAAGCTCGGCGCGAGCGCCATCACCGACATCAAGCTCGGCACGACCAGCATCACGCAGGTGCTCCTGGGCGACGTGGCCGTATGGGCACCCAGCGCACCAGGCCCGCAGTACGGCGTGATACTGTGGAGCACCGACCACGAGAACGGCCAGGTCGACTGGTTCTACCCCGGCACCGTGCAGGACGGCGACTCGGTTGGCGGCGGCGAGTACAACAGCGGCACCGGCGACTCGACCATCAGCACCGAGCAGGCCCGGTCAGGCACCCGGAGCCTCAAGATGGCGATCGACACCGCCAGCGGCTCGGGGCACGGCACGCGCAACTTCCGCTGGCACGAGTTCGACCAGTACGACGACCTGTTCATCGAGGCGTGGCTGTACTTCCCGCAGCGCCTCGGCCTCAACCCCGCTAACGACTGGTTCAACCTCTGGCAGTGGAAAACCGTGAAGTGGGTCGGCAGCCCCGGCGGCGACAACTACGAGTACAACGACCCCCTGTGGTCGCTGGACGTTCACGAACGTGGCGGTGCCGGCAGTGGCGGCAACAACTTCCTCATCCTCGTCGATTTCGACGCCGGCCCGGTCGGCACCAACGCCCCGGTCGGCATCGACATCCCCATCGGCCAGTGGTTCAAGCTCACCACCAGGTACAAGCGCCACCTGACGGAAGGCATCATCCAGGTCTGGCTCGACGACCAACTCGTGTTCGACAAGCAGAACATCGCCACCATCCGCGCCGACGAGCACGCGACGCACTGGTCGGTCAACTGCTACGCCGACATGACCGTGCCGACCTCGTTCGCCATCTACCTCGATGACGTGACCATCGCCCTACCCGTGGACGACACGCCACCGTCCGCGCCGGGCAGCGTCACCGCCACGCCCGCGACCAGCACCAGCGTCAACCTCACCTGGACCGCCGCGACGGACAACATCAAGGTCGCCGGCTACGAGTACCGCGTGGACGGCGGCAGTTGGGTGGACGCCGGCGACACCCTCAGCGTCCTCGTAGGCGACCTCGACGCCGCCACCGAGTACAACTTCGACGTACGCGCCTACGACGACTCGGGCAACTACGGCCCGCACGCCAGCGACACCGCCACCACGCCCAGCCCAGCGGTCACCTTCACGCCCGCCGCGAACGGCGACGACAAGCACGCTCAAGGCGCGACCGGGAACGTGGTGGACTTCGGCACCGTCATCATCGGCAGCACCGACGCCACCGAGTACGGCGACGACGGCATCTTCCGCTTCCCGAACGTCACCATCCCGCAGGGCGCGACCATCCACAACGCCGCGCTCATCCTCACCGTCTACGACGGCTACGGCGGTGCTCAGACGACCATCTACGGTGACGCTGCCGACAACAGCGCCCAGGTCAGCAACGGCACCGACTACAGCACCCGCACCCTCACCAGCGCGAGCGTCGCGTGGACCCTGCCCGGCAGCCCCGCCACCAACCGCGTCAACGGCGAGGAGGACATCAGCCCCAACATCGCCAGCATCATCCAGGAGATAGTCAACCGGCCCGGCTGGGCGTCCGGTAACGCCATAAGCCTGTTCGTCACCACCCCGAACACGTGGAGCGTCCGCGACCGCGTGCGCTACCAGTGCGTAGGCGGTGCCGGCAACGCTATCCGCGCACGCCTGGAGGTGTCCTACTCGTGATCGCCCTCCTGCGCCTCATCTGGTCCTGGCTCGTGGCCCTGTTCACGCCCAAGCCTCAGCCCGAACCGGAACCCGAGCCCATCTCGGTCGTCGTCCACCAGGGCGAGGAGGTCGAGTACCACGGCGAGAGGGTGGCTGCATGACTTTCCCCCACGCGGCAGGCCACCTCTCTCACACTTACCGCAGGAGGCGATAATGGCCGCAGGACCACTCACGCTCTACCAGCACGTCAGCGAATCCCTCGCTGACGGCTCCCTCGACTTGGACAGTGACACCCTCAAGGTCGCGTTGTTCACCTCGTCGTACACCCCCGACGCCGCCACGCAAGAGGACTTCTCGGCCCTCACCGGGCAGGTCGCGAACGGCAACGGCTACACCAGCGGCGGCGCTACGCTAACCAACGTCACCCTCACCCGCACTGGCGGCGTGGCGAAGCTTGACGCGGATGACGTGGTGTGGACCGCGAGCGGCGGCAACATCGTCGCCAGGTACGCCGTGATCTACAGCGAGGAAGCGAACAAGGCCATCGGCTACTTCCTGCTCGACAGCACCCCCGCCGATGTCACCGTCACGGACGGAAACACGCTGACGATAGCCTGGCACGCTAGCAACGGCATCCTGACCATCACGGTCTAGGCAGCGGGGGCATGATGGCCCCCCGGTGGCGCATCCACTACTCCGGCCATGTGGTCGAGGGCGTCACCGCCGATGAATGGCGAGCCGCGCCCGACGACGACGTGCAGGTCGTCGTCTTATTGCGCGATCCCGTGCTTGAACACGGTGAGATGCGCTGGACGGGCGTCACCGACCGGCTCCTCTGGACCGGCGACGAGGTTTACGACCCGTTCGGATGGGGCGAGAAGCGCGGCAGCCTCATCCCCGACGACGACTACTGGCGCTGCTGGGAGGAGGCTAAAGCGTGCCCCAGGTGACCCTCCTCCCCGACGGCGTTGAGAGCGCCGGCACCTGGAGCAACTTCACCGCCGCCAGCCTCTCAGCCAGCGACAATAACCGCGCCACCAGCCCCAGCGACGGCGGCACGTTCACGCCCGGCATCGTCACCTTGCAGAACGCGCCACAGATAGGCGCGTTCAACTCCGCGACGTTCCATATCGAAGCCAGCCGCTCGAGCAGCAGCGGGCGTACCAAGGCCATCCACGTCGAGCTCCTGAGCGCCGCTGGCAGCGTCATCGCGTCGTTCACGACCCCGAACCTCGGCACCAGCGATGCTACGTACAGCAGCGGCACGGTCAGCGGCAGCTTCACCAAGGCCGACATCGACGGTTGGCGCATACGCGTCACCGCCCAGGAGGGCGGCGGGATGCCCGCGACGAACACCGCCCGCATCGACCGCATCTGGGTCACCCTTGACTACGAGGAGCCCGAGCTCAACGTCAACGTGGACGCCGGTAGCGCAGTCGTCTCCGTCCAGGTCGCTGACCCGGGTGTAATCGCAACCGCCTTCTCTATCCCGCCGGCAACGTTGCCACCATCGAACGTCGTCACCTACGACGGCGAGCCGGTCTACTACCAGGGCGCGTGGGTCACCTACGGACCACCGACGCACGCCGTCCCGACCAACGTCGTCACCTACAACGGTGAGCCGGTCTACTACCAGGGCGCGTGGGTCACCTACGGCCCCAGTGGCGTCACTATCGCAGCCGAGTCCGCCGCCGCGACCATCCAGGCGCAGCAGCCGCAAGCCCACACCACAGCCCATGTAGTCACCACCCCCGCTAGTGCCGGGGTCGCGCTCGCCGCGCAGCAGCCGGCCCTAGCGCTCACTGCGCACCAGACCGTAGCCGCGACCAGCGCGAGCGTCAGCGTCCAGGGCCAACAGCCGAACGCAGTAGCGACCGCTCACCAGACCATCAGCGCCGGCAGCGCCGAGGCCACGGTCACGGGCCAACAGCCGCAGACAGCGGCGACCGCGCACATCACTGCCTCTCCCGACGCGGCCCAAGCGACCGCCTCGGGCCATCAGCCCGTCGTCGCTGCCACCGCGCACCGCACCGTGGCGGCGCAGGCCGCGACCCTGACCATCGCGGGCCATGAGCCGCAGGTTCACGCCACGGCTCGCGTGACGGTGGCAGCCGGGTCTGGTGCCGTCACCATCCAAGCGCGGCAGCCTAGCGCCAGCCTGCCCGTAGCGGTCCATGCCGGTAGCGGTGCTGTGGTCTTGGCTGCGCAGCAGCCGAGCGTCGCCCTGCCCGTGATCGCCGCCGCGACCTCGGCCGAGCTCACCGTCGCCGCGCAGCAACCGCAGACGGCGGTCACCGCGCATGTAGCCATAGAAGCTGAGGCTGCGACCGCGGCCGTCGCCGCCGAGCAGCCGCAAGTGGCCGCGACCGCGCACGTCACCGTCCAGGCGAGCGCCGCGACCCTGACCGTCGCCGGTCACCAGCCGCAGGTAGCGGTCACGGCTCACATCGCCGTGGCAGCGCAGGCGGGCGCGGCCCTCCTCGCCGCCCACCAGCCGAGCGCGGCAGCCACGGCCCACGTCGCTGTAGGGGCCGGGACGGGCAACGTCACCCTGGAAGCACAACAGCCGCAGGCTCACGCCACCGCGCACGCCTGGGGCACACCCGACGCGGCGCAGGTCGCCGTCACGGGCCACGAAGCGAGCGTCACCCAC
>JALOBC010000087.1 GCA_023228465.1 Dokdonella sp.
GACGCAGCGCTCCAACGCGTGCTTGAGCAAACCGGTGCCAACCCCCTTCCCTTTCCAAGCCAAGTCTGTCGCCAGCTGCCCGAGCAGCAGGCAAGGAACCGGGTCCGGCGGCTGCCCAGTACGAATCGAACGGGGCAAAACTGCAGGCACAACTGCCGTCGGGGCAAGGCCGTAGTAGCCGACAACCCGACAGTCTTCATGGACGACGAGGACCGCCGTGAATCCCTTTCCTTGGTTCGACAGCGCGCGGGTCTTCAACCAATGGTCAAGGGCCGGCTTACCGCAGGAGAACTGCGAGACGTCGTGCGTTGCGGTCAGCGGCTCTGGGTGAGAAAGCGCCAAGGCACCGAGCCCATCATTTCCGCGAGCCGCCGGTCTCCCACGGCGCAGGACGCTTCAGCACTTCCACCATTTCGGGCACGGGAGTCGCGGGTTCAGCCAGCACTTTCAGGAAGATATTGAACCCGGCTGGGCTCATCCGGATCAGTCCACTCTCCATGAGGACATCCTCGGCTGCCCGCACGGCGGCTTCCCGAACGAAGTCCGTGCGTGACCGGCCTCGCAGACCAGCCGCGCGGTCGATCATCGCAATATCCGCATCGGGCAATCGCATGGACAGCGGGTGCTCCTTCTTCCTCGTTGCGCGACGCGTCGTCATCTGTGACCTCCTCGATTGCGATCCATTTTAACTCGACGTAGTGCTTTCTGCAATACAAGATCGCGGTATTCTGCTTTGCAACTGACGGAGGCAAGACGATGGGCAGACGATCACTCACCGGCGGCGTGCAACCCGCCGGTCCGCACCGCATCCAGTTCGATCTCAACATCGACGGCGTTCGCTACCGCCCGACGTTGCCGTGGATCCCCACAGAGCCGAACCTGCGCCGCGCCCGGCAACTCCTGGCTTCGATCAAGCTACGCATTGCGGCCGGCACCTTCCGATTCACAGAGGAGTTCCCGCAGTTCCGCCACCGCTATCGGCTGCCGCTCACGTTACGGGTGTTGCCGCCGGCGTGAAAACCGTTGCCGTTGGCCGGTTTGAACATCGTGGTTCGTGATCGGGTCTGGATCTGCCTGCAGATTATTCCCAGCCTTGGCGTTGCACGCGCAGCGCCGCCTCGGTCCAGTGCGGTCCGAGCCGATTGATGGCCTCGAGCATTGTGCCCCAGGTTGATTCGAGCAGATCGTAACGATCGAGGACCAGCGCGACGGCAATGCGCTCGCCAGTTGAGAGGACGCCGAAGGCGTCCTCATGGGTGAGCACATTGCGCACCTTGGCCCGGATTTGAGCTTCGGCGGCGTTCATGATGGGTCGATCAGGTCTCGACATGATCCTTGGCACGGAAGCTCTTGCCCTCGATCAGACAGATCTCGGCGTGATGCAGTAGCCGGTCGAGGAGCGCCGAGGTGAGCACGGCATCGTGGTTGAAGATTTCCGGCCAGTGCTTGAAGGCGCGGTTGGTGCTCAAGGCGATGGAGCCGCGCTCGTAGCGTTCGGAGATGATCTGGAAGAGCAGATCGGCGCCGAGTTTGTCGATCGGCAGATAGCCGACCTCGTCGCAGATCAGTAATGCGGGCTTCAG
This sequence comes from Dokdonella sp., assembly GCA_023228465.1. GTDB lineage: Bacteria > Pseudomonadota > Gammaproteobacteria > Xanthomonadales > Rhodanobacteraceae > Dokdonella_A. Next base: position 1,584 of record JALOBC010000087.1, read on the forward strand.
ATACCGCTGCATAGTGCGCTTGAGCACACCGGCACCGGCGGCCGCAGCAGCGGACAGGGTATGGATGATGTCGATAGCGGTGGTGAACAGCACGGAGTAGCCGCGCAGGCAGGCGGTGTGACCGAGGGCGAGGCAGAGGTGGGTTTTGCCGAGCCCGACGCCGCCGAGGAAGATCACGTTGGCCTTCTGCTCGATGAACCGCAGCCGCAACAGGTTCTGGATCTGCGGCCGATTGATCTTCTTCGGCCAGTTCCACTGGAACTGGTCGAGGGTTTTGACGAGCGGGAAGCGCGCCTGGCGGATGCGCCGTTCCAAGCGCCGATCGTCGCGGCAGGCGACCTCGCCGTCGATCAGGCGCTGCAGGTAGTCGATGTGCCCCCAGTGGTGTTCCACGGCACTCTGGGCAAACTCGTGGTAGTGAGCGCGCAGGTAGGGCAGTTGCAGGCGCTGCAACTGCTTCGACAGCGGTGTGCCGAGATCGGCATCTGCACTATCGGTCGCGTCATGATCATCGTTCATCGCTCGGGCACCTCGTAGAGGGACAGATCGGGTTCGGGCAGATCGAGTTCGAGCAGTTCGGCGCGCCGGGTGAGCAAGAGCGCACTGACCGGCTCGGTGCGAGTTCGAGCACGGGCTTGGAGCAGGTGCGCGATGTACTCGCTGGAGAAGGCGTTGAAGGCGAGCGCATCGTCGATGGCGCGCGCGGTGGGCTCGGTGCCGTAGATGTCCACCAGCGCCAGGATCTTGCGCAAGTGCGTGCGGGCGTTGAAGCGCCGCGCCGTGAGCCCCTCATAGTAGGCCTGTGCCTGGTTGGATAGGGCCAGGAACTGGCACAACAGGCGCTGCTCGCGGGCCGTCTTGCGCTGCTCGAGCAGCGCCTTGGGGTGATCGGGATCCTCGATGTCCTGGCGGCGCTGGTAGCTGCGTGCGTGGCGGGCGATCAAGGTGTCCTGGTGATAGATGCACAGCCGGTCCGGATAGGCCTTGAGGGTGAGGCGAAGACCGGCGTACTGCGCCGGCACCGAGTAACGGTTGGTGTCCAACCGTACGCGGAACTGGCGACAGGCGCGCGGGGTCAAGATCCGCGCGAGATCGTAGGGGTTCGCGTTGGGCGTCTTCAGGCGCGGACGTTCCTGCGCGAACAGATCGACGGGTCGCTGATGCGTCTCTCCGTGCAGGCGCACATTGGCGATCTCGCTGAGCCACAGCTGCGCGGCCGGGTTGACGGCCGCGAAGTCGATGAACTCGGCGCCGTTCAGGAAGTTCTTCTTGACGTAGCCGACACCGGACTCCACGCGCCCTTTTTCCCAGCCCGCCCGCACGTTGCACGCGGTGATCTGGAAGCCATGGTGGCGAGAGAAGTCCAGATAGCGCGGGTTGAACACCGGCGCCTCGCCGACCAGGCGCTTGAGCACCGCGGACTTGAGGTTATCGACGATGATCCGCTCGGGCACGCCGAGGGCGGCGAAGGCGTGCGCGTGACAGGCCAGGAAGTGCTCCATGGTCTGCGCGACGGTGAACTCCACATACATCTGGCGCGAGTAGCACAGCACCATGACGAAGAAGCTCAAGCGCCGGCGTGTGTTGCCCACGGCGATGGTACCGTACTCGCCCCAGTCCACTTGAGCGGCTTCGCCGCTGGCAAACGACAGCTTCAGGAACGCCCGCTGCGGTGGCGGGCGGATCTGGCGCACGTACGCTTTGAGGATGCTCAGGCCGCCGCCGTAACCGGCTTCGCGCAGGCGCTGGAAGACCTGCTGGGAACTCAAGGGATGGGCATCGAGCCAGCGCACGATCAGCCCCTTGTAGGGATCGAGGCGACTGGGGCGCACGACAGGTTGGCGTTGTTGGAAGTTCGGCCTGCGCAACCACGTCGAGACCGTCTCGGTGTGCAGTTGCAGCGTGCGGGCGATCTGCACGATCTTCAGCCCCTGGCGGTGAGCTTCGTGGATCTTGCAATAGGTCGCGTAGTCGATCATGTGCCGGGTTCCCTCGGGGCGCTCGCTTTCCTCGCACCCAGTTGTGTCTGCAGCTGGGCCAGGCTCGAACCCATCGACTGCATGCCGCCGGATCGCATGGCGGCGGGCGGATCGAGGGACAGCACCTGATACAGCGGCGCTGCGTAGGCGATGAGCTGCGCGTCGATCAGGCAGCGCCGTGCCTGGCGCAGGCGCGGTTCGTCCATCGACAGGGCTCGACACAGCGTGGCGTCCGCGTAGTAGCTCAGGCCCTGGCGGTCACCGACGGTGATCAGCACCAGGTACAGCGCCAGCGCATGCGCATCGCAGCGCTGGAGGTAGTGCTCGCGCACCAGGCGTTGATCGATCCAGCTGAACTGGCGCGGCACGCGCCGCAGCCGCTTAGGGTCCAGCACCCGCTTGCGCAGCATGAACAGATCTCCCGGCAAGGATGTCTTGGCCGAGTTGTAGCAGTCCGTGGGTGGTGGTGGCGATGTCGTCTTGTAGCGCTGAATCGCTCAAATGGGCGATTAACCCAATAAGAACAGGGCCTTGCAGGCGCAGGGCGTCTTGTAGCGCACGAGTGGATAAATCTTCAGGTCTCTCAATGACTTGGGGCGCAACGGCGTCTTGTAGCGCAACGCCCTGCCCGCGCCGGTGTGCTCGCCAGTACCCCGGATGGGCCGCCCGCCACGCCCGCACCCGTTCGACATGCTCGGGGCCTCGGAAGTAACTGCGGTTGCCGGGCTTGTCGAGCCAGCGGCGCTGGCGCGCCGCCTTGCTCGCGCCTCGACACGCGGGCTTGCCGCAGTACTTCTGCCGGCCGCGATTGCGCGCGTCGGCTTGGAATAACTCCCCGCAGCACCGGCACTTGCTCGTTCTTCTGCTCGCCATGGCGCCCCCTTGATGCGAGGTATATTGCCAACACGCAGGCCCTCGCCCACAACGCCGCGATCACCCCGAGCGACGGGGAGTAAAATCGAGGAGAACAAGAAGGCTTTAGATAAAACTCATCCGAAGAAAACGGATGAAGAAGACTCGATCTTCAAACCGGCCAACCTACGTGGCTTTCAGATCGGCGGTGACACCGGCAGG
>JALOBC010000008.1 GCA_023228465.1 Dokdonella sp.
CGCCGTCCACGTTGTCTTCCGGCAGGGAAATCCAGTCGCCCACCCTGAGCATGTCATTGGTCCCCAGCTGGATGCTCGCCACCACGGACATGATGGTGTCCTTGAAGATCAGCAGCAGCACCGCCGACACCGCGCCCAGCCCGGCCAGCAGCGACAGGGCCGAGCGATCGACCAGGACGGCGATGACGACGATGCCGCCGATCAGCCAGACGAAGATCTTGATCAGTTGCACGTAGCCCTTGATCGAGCGCTCGCTGCCGCGCGGGCTGGCGTGGTACAGGTCCTCCATCGCCGACAGCGCGGCATTGAGGGCGAGCACCAGGAACACCACGATCGAGGCCATCGCCAGCGTCGATACGATGGTTTCGACCGGGGTGGGAACGCCAGGCACCCAGACGATGCCGGCGCGCACGACCAGCAGGGGCACCACCTGCGCCAGGCGCACGAAGACGCCGCGCGCGACCATGGCATCGTCCCACTGCCATGCCGTGCGCCCGCTGATCAACGTCATGCTGCGAACCAGTACATGCCGCGCCAACCAGCCCGCGAGCCAGGCCAACAGCAGCAAGGCCAGGCACCCCAGCAGGGTATGCACCCAGGCCGGCTGCAACAACACCTTCAGACTATCCATAGATCATTTCCACTCACCATTCAGTTCGAAGCTCGCCGATGGCATCGGTCGGGAAGGATGCCCTGCCCCACGCCCGCGCACACCGCATGCCAGGGGTCGGCGTCAGGAGCAGTCGCCGGCATGCCCGGCCGGTCATCGCCAGTGCCCGCATTCCGCCAGCCTTGGCGACGCAGCCGGCGTGTGGGGCGCCGCCTGCGGAGGATCACCCGCCCATGCGGCACAGGGTGGCCGATGCGGAATCCGGCAGGATGCTGAATGAGTCCGTCCTGGACTCTTCAGCGCGCACGGTCGCGGCAACGCCGCCGCACCTGCTGCGCCGATCAATCGCTTGCGCGATCGACCTGCGAGCGACCCATCCCTGGATCGCGCCGGCAGGGCGCTTTTCGACACCCGGCTAGCGCATCAACGTGCGCCGCGGCTTGACCGGCAGCTTGCCGCGCCAGTACACGATGAGCAGGAAGCCGATCGCCATGCCGCCCAGGTGGGCGAAATGCGCAACGCCCGCCTGGGTACCGGTGACGCCGAGGATCAGCTCGATCACGCCATAGCCGGTGACGAACAGCCAGGCCGGCATCGGGATGGGCGGGAACAGCAACATGATGCGCTGGTGCGGAAACATCATGCCGAAGGCCAGCAGCAGACCGAACACACCGCCCGAGGCGCCGAGCGTGGGGTAGTAGCCGCCGGTGAACCAGTACACCACGGCCAGTTGTGCCAGCGCGGCGCCCACCACGCAGGTGAAGTAGTAGATGATGAAGGGCCGCGTGCCGAGTACATGTTCGATCGCGCCGCCGAACATCCACAGCGCGAACATGTTGAAGGCCAGGTGCGTGAACCCCCCATGCAGGAAACCGTAGGTCACCACCTGCCAAAGCTCGAAGCCGGGCACGTTCCCGTAAGGTGATGCGCCCAGCGGCCAGAGGGCGAAGTGGATGAGCAGCGTTTCGCCAATCAGCATCTGCAGGAAATAGATGCCGATGTTGGCAATCAGCAACGCTCGGGTGACCGGCGGGATGTCGAAGGGCATGGATGGCTGCACAGCAATCGCCCGCGTGTCGCAGGCGACCGGGCAGTGCCTGCAGCATGCGGTCTTGGCCGGCGCGATTCAACCGTTGCGCGGCCGTTTCCCCGCCGTCGCCGGGTCGCCGCGCCGGAGCTTGCGTGGCCTGTCCGGCAACGCCGCGGACGGGGCGAAGTGCGCCGGATTCCACAACGTCTCGTCCAGATCGGCGCCCCAGCCGTGGCGTGCCAGATCCACGCGGCCCCCGCACACCAGCACGCCTTCCGCGGCAAGCAGGCGCACCTGTTCACGAAACGCGCCGCTGCCGGGCGGAAAGGCCAGGCGGCCATCGGCGCGCAGCACCCGGAACCACGGCAACGCCAGCCCCTCGGGCGTCTCGGCGAGTACCCGCCCGACCAGTCGCGCGCGCCGGGGCCAGCCGGCACGCGCGGCGATTCGCCCATAACTCGCCACGCGGCCACGGGGAATCGCGCCGATCACGCGGCGGATCGCCGCGACGGCGCACTCCGGTTCGCTCGCGGGTGCGGGGCTGCCTGACATCATCGACCACGCAAGCTAGCATAAGCACGCTTCCATGACGGACCCCATCGTGCAGAACTTCGAACACATCCGCTCGCACGTCGGCAGCCGGCATACGCTGCGCACCAACGACCCCTACCTGATCAGCGTCGAACTGGACGTGGACGAGGGTCGGCGACAGGGTGTCTACCTCGCCGAGCTGGAAGATGGCAGCGGCCTGTCCTATCTGCGCATTTCCACGCCCGTCGGGCCCTTCACGGGAGCGACCGGCGAACGCTGCCTGCGCTTCAACTGGGAGCAGCGCACCGGCTTTCTCGCGGTCAGCGACCTGGCCGGCTCGCCCTACCTGCAGTTGTGCGAGAACCGCCCCTACGCCCTGCTGGCGTCCGACGAACTGGACCGCATCATCGTCACGCTCGGCAGGCTCGGCGATCGCCTGGAACGCACGATCTCGAGCGGCGCCGACCTCTTCTGAGCGCCGCCCCGCTCAGGCGGCAAGGCCGGCCGCGCGCGCCGCCAGCAGCAGCAGCCAGGCCAGCAGCGCGGTGACCGGCAAGGTGAGAATCCAGGCCCAGATCATGCGCTCGACCACCGTCCAGCGCACCGCGTTGGCACGCTTGGCCACGCCCACGCCGAGGATCGCCGACGAAATGTTGTGCGTGGTGGACACCGGCAGGCCGTAATGCGAACAGGTCAGGATGACCGCCGCCGAGGCCGTTTCCGCAGCGAACCCGTTGATCGGATGCAGCTTCACCAGCTTGTGCCCGAGGGTCTTGATGATGCGCCAGCCGCCCGCGGCGGTACCGGCGGCCATGGTCACCGCGCACAGCACCTTGATCCAGACCGCGATCTGGAAGTTGTGGTTCAGGTCTTCCTCGATGCGCAGGAATTGCAGCCATTCCGGCAGGTCATGGAAGGTGCCCGCGGTGGTCGCCGTGGCCAGCGCCAGGGCGATGATGCCCATGGTCTTCTGCGCATCGTTCATGCCATGCGACAGGCCCATCGCACTGGCCGACAGCAGTTGCGCCTTGCCGAAGAAGCTGTTGACGAAGCGCGTGCGGCCGAGGCGCTGCAGCCAGCCCTTGCGCGAGGAGAGCCAGGTGAGTATCGAGAACAGCACGGCCATCAGCAGGATGCCGAGCACGAAGCCGCCCAGCGGCGAGGTCACCATGGGCACGATGACCTTGGGGATCACGCCCTTGTCACCCCACCAGTGACTGCCGCCCTGGGCCCAGATGATGGCGTCCCAGTTGCCCTGTGCCGCCGCCAGCGCGGCGCCGCAAAGCCCGCCGACCAGCGCGTGCGAGGAACTCGATGGCAGACCCCACCACCAGGTGATGAGATTCCAGATGATCGCCCCGAGCAGCGCGCAGATCAGCACGACCGGCGTCACCACGACGATGTTGATATCGATCAGGCCCGAGGCGATGGTGCGCGCGACCGCGGTGCCGGCCAGCGCCCCGATCAGGTTGGTCGTCGCCGCCAGCAGCACCGCCTGGCCCGGGCTCAGCACCTTGGTCGCGACGACGGTGGCGATCGAGTTGGCCGTATCGTGGAAGCCGTTGATGTACTCGAAGGTGAGCGCGATCACGACGACCAGCAGTACGAGGGTCAGCTCCATGGTCGATCCAGGTCTGCGGCTGGCGCGTTACGAATTCTTGAGCACGATCTGGTAAACCACGTTGCCGGCATCGCGGCAACGATCGATGGCCTTTTCCAGCAGTTCGAAGAGATCCTTCAGCAGCAGGATGCGGATCAGCTCGTGGCGCCCGCCGTAAAGATCGCGATAGGACTCCAGCATCAGCCGGTCGGCCTCGTTCTCGATCGCCTGCAGGCGCTCGTTGTGGGCCTTCATCGCTTCCAGGTTCATGCCCTTCCGCAGCAGCGCCACCATCTGCACGATGACCTCGCCGGCCTTCTCCAGCAGCACGGCGCGCGATTCGAAATCGATGTCGGCAAGCTCTTCGGAGGCCAGCGAGTAGCGCTCGGCAAACTTGGAGATCGTCTTGGTGATCTTGTTCAGGGCCGCCGACAGCGCCTCGATATCCTCGCGCTCCAGCGCGGTGACGAAGGTGTTGACCAGCTCCTGGCTGATCTGCGCGGCGAGTTCCTTCTCACGCTTGCGCGCCAGCAGGAACTCGTCCAGCGACGGCGCCTGCGGGCGCGCGCGCAGCATGATGACCAGCGCGTTGGCTGATTCATGCGCCGCTTCCGCGCTGGCTTCCAGCAAGCCGTAGAACTTGTCGCCCTTGCCAAAGATCGTCTGTAGCGAAAACATGGTCGTCCTGCCGCCGGTTGAGGCCGGCCGCGGGTCACGGCCAGGTGCCAAAGCCACGTATTTTACTTGAGCTTGCGCTTCCGTGCGGGCGGTGTCGGGCAATCCCTGCGCGTCAGCCAGCTGCGGCTGGCGCGCGCAGCCACGTAAAGCGTTGCCGCGTGGGTCGTTCCGACGCCTGCGGCACACGCTGCGCATGGGCGCGTCGGGGTCGAAGCCCGGCGCGCCCTGCCTACTTCCCGTGCGCGATGCGCGCCGTGCGGATCACGTCGGCGAGGATGCCGCGCAGCACGTGCACTTCGCGTGAATCGGGCCGCGCACGCAGGAACAGGCGCCGCAGGCGGGCGAGGATGGTGCGCGGCGAACGTCCCTTGTGGAAATCGATCTCGTCCAGCGCCTGGGCGAGATGCGCGAAGAAGCCTTCCATCTCGGCGGCGCTGGCGGGCACCGCTTCGGGGGGCGCCGTCAGCGCAGGCGCAACCGGCTGCGCGGGCGTGCGACCGAGCGCCGCCATGCGCAGTTCCCAAGCCACCACCTGCACCGCCTGGGCCAGGTTGAGTGACGGACAGGCCGGGTTGCTGGGGATGGTGATCGCCGCATGGCAATGCTGGATCTCATCGTTGTCCAGGCCATTGCGCTCGTTGCCGAACAGCACGGCCACTTCGCGCCCCGCCTGTGCCGCGGCAAGCATCGCCAGCGCCGCCTCGCGCGGATCGAGTTCGGGCAAGGCCACACCGCGCCGCCGCGCGGTCGCGCCCATGATCAGGGTGCAATCGGCCACGGCCGCATCGAGGTTGCGGGTGACCTTCGCGGTTTCCAGCAGGCCGCCCGCACAGGCCGCCAGGGCGCTGGCCTCGGCGTGCGGAAAGCTGTGCGGCGCAACCAGCGCCAGCCGGCTGAGGCCCATGGTGCCGAGCGCACGCGCCGCGGCCCCGATGTTGCCCGGGTGCGAGGTTCGCACCAGCACGATGCGGATGCGTTCGAAGGCGCCGGAAGGATTCATTGCAAGCTCGCGTGGGAAAAGGAAAACCGCAGCCCGGCCAAGGGACTCCGCATGGCCTGCAACGGCCTGATCTGCTACGCTTTCGGGCTGCGCGGACGGCCTGTCCGTGCCGTTCCTTGCCAGCCGCCAGCGTATTCCCCATGTCCAGACCCGCCGTCAATGTCGCGGTGCGCGCCGCGCGCGCCGCAGGCCAGATCATCCTGCGCTACATGAACCGGCTGGAGAGCCTGGACGTGGTCGAGAAGCAGCGCTACGACTACGTCTCGGAAGTGGACCGGCTGGCCGAAGCGGAAATCATACGCGAGCTGAAGCGCGCCTTCCCGCGCGATGCCTTCCTGGCCGAGGAATCGGGCGCCAGCGGTACGGCGCGCAACGTGTGGGTCATCGACCCGCTGGATGGCACGCACAACTACCTGCGCGGCTTCCCGCATTTCTGCACGTCCATAGCCCTGCTCGAAAGTGGTCAGCCGACGCTGGGCGTCATCTACGACCCGCTGCGCGACGAACTGTTCACCGCCGACCGGGGCAACGGCGCCTTCCTCAACGACCGGCGCATCCGCGTCAGCCGCAGGCCGGGACTGGATGGTGCGCTGTTCGCCACGGGCTTCCCCTATCGCCAGCGGCGGCATCTGCAGGCCCAGCTCGACATGACCCGCGCGCTGCTCGGCCAGGCCGAGGACCTGCGCCGCAGCGGCTCGGCGGCGCTCGACCTTGCCTACGTTGCCGCCGGGCGCTTCGACGGCTATTTCGAAACCGGCCTGATGCCCTGGGACATGGCAGCCGGCTGCGTCCTGGTGCGCGAGGCGGGCGGCCGCTACTGCGATTTCAGCGGCCGCGAGGGCATGCCCGAAAACGGCAACATCGTCGCCGGCAACCTGCCGGTCGTCGACGCCATGCTCAAGACCATCGCCCCCGAAGTGCCGCCCGTGCTGGCGCGCTGAGCAGGCTGCAGCCTGCCCCGTCGGGACGCGCGGCCCCTGTCCGCGAGCCGGGCGCCGCTGCGCGGCACGCATCGGCACCTTCGATACCCCATTCCTGGCGCGCCGCGCCCTGCGGTTCCCTGGTGACCCCCGCGGCGGCCCGACTACTGTGCCGTGCGGCGTTGCTTCACGTCATCGGCGGTAACCGGCTTGCCGCGGTTGCCCCAGGAACTGCGCTCGTGGTTGATGATGTCGGCCACATCCGCGTTGCCGAGCACGGACGCGAACGGCGGCATGGCGCTCGGATAGACGACCCCGCCCACCTCGACACCATGCAGACCGTGCAGGATGGCATCGATCTGTCGCGCGGGATCGGCATCCAGCACGGAGGCATCGCCCTTGAGCGGCGGGAAGGCGCCCGGCAGGCCCATGCCGCTGGCCTGGTGGCAGGCCGAGCAATGGGTCGTGTAGAGCGTGGCGCCGCGCTGCGCATCGAACGCATACGGGCCGCTGGGTTCGACCGGCGGCGGCGCGGTGCCGGCCACGGCGGGAGCAGCCGTCACCGGCGGCGCGGCCGGCACCGCGGGAGCGCCGGGCACGCGCACGTCGATCACCCCCTGGGCACCGCGGATGGCATGCGCCATGGAATGATCGACGAAGGTGTACTGCCCCGCTTGCGACAGCACCACATCGAACACCGCGCCCTCGCCCGGCCCCACCGACCAGGTGGAAACGCCGGTGAGGGCATGCGCCGGGTCGCTGTCGGGATAGACCTTGTCGAACATGCCGCCAATGACATGGAAGGCCGACCACAGGCTCGGCCCGGCATTGACGAAATAGATGCGCATCCGCTCACCGGGTGCGACGGTCAGGGGATGGTCGCGGTACTGGAAGGCAACGCCATTGAAGACCACCTCGTCGGGCCGTTCGTCGAGCATCTTCTGGAAGTTCGCGCCCATCAGCCGGCCGGCCACCTGCTGGGTGTACCACTCGCCCTGCACCAGCACGTAACTCTCGGCGGCCGGCGGCAGGGGCGTGGCCGGATCGACCACGATGGCGCCGTACATGCCGTTGGCGATGTGCAGCAGCACGGGCGGCGTCCCACAGTGGTAGAGGAAGGCGCCGGCGGTTTCGGCGACGAAGGAATAGCGGATCGTCTCGCCCGGCTTGATGTCCACGTAGTGCAGGCTCGGCGGGGTGATGGCGGAATGGAAATCCAGCGCATGCTCCATGGTGCCGCGGTTGGTGAAGGCGACCTCCACCGTCTGACCCTGGCGTACATGGAAGGTCGGCCCGGGCACGCTGTCGCCGAAGGTCCAGGCCTGGTACTGCACCCCGCTGGCGATCTCGACCGACTGGTCGGTGGCATCGACCTTGATCTCCACCTTGTCACCGGCTGCCAGCGGCGGCAGCCGTGCATCACGTGCCTTGGCCACGGGTGCGGTGCCCGCCAGCGACAGGGGCGACACTGCGGCGGCGGCGGCGGCCGGTGTCGGTGCACTCACGTTGAGGCTGCTGTGCAGGCCGGCGATGAGGAAGAACAGGAGCACGGCGATGCCGGCCAGCGCGAGCGCCTGGGCACGCCAGGAGATCGGCCGCAGCGTGGCGGGCTGCGCCGGAACGCCCCACTCGGCGACCCGGCGCCAGCCGGGCCAGCGCCGTTCCAGGTAGTAGTCGAGACTGTAGGGACTGGGTCCGGAGCGGCTGTTGATGACCAGCAACGCAATGAACACCAGCACGTAGATGATGCCGGCACCCATGTTGGTCGCGCCGATCGCGTACGGCCCACCGAAACCTTCGGCCGTGCTCCACACCAGCAGGCTGAACAGCGCGCCCAGCAGGTAGGTGGTCTTGCGCGCGAAGCCGAGCAGCAAGGCCGCGGCCAGGCCGGTTTCGATGCCACGCGTCAGCCAGACGAACAGCGCCGCGTTCGGCGTGACGATCCCGATCCACAGGTCGAACCACCAGGCGGACCAGGGCGCCTGGCCCTTGGCCGCATTGTGCAGGTAGCCGACGTAGTTGACCGCGAAATCACTGGACCAGGTCAGCGCGGCGTTGATGGCCCAGATGATGCCGAAGGCAACACGCAGCGCGGTACGGGCCAGGGCCGGCCAGGCTTCGGAAACGGGGGAACGGGCATCATCTGCCATCACGCACTCCTGGGGAGAAAACAGGATTGCCGGGCCGTGGGCGCAACTGCGGTCGGCTCATGCGTCTGCAGATACTGCGCGCCAACGCGTGAACGAGATGTGATTGCGCGGGTGCCGGGCAACGGCCATCGCAGCATACGCCGATGCGCTGGCCGGACACGCACGGCCGCGCACGAGCGACACGCGCGCTTGCGCCAGGGTGGACATCGTCGCTGCATGGCCGCGCGCGATCAGGCGCGGCGGGACTCAGAAGCGCGTGGTCCAGAGCGCCTCGAACTCGAAGCGGCCGGCCATGCTGCCGTAGTTCGTCTGCCAGGTCGGCTGCATCAGGTAGTACGGCGAACTGGCGTAGCGAGCCGCCATGCCGACGCTGGTATTGGCGCTGAAATCGCGCGACCAGCCAAACTCCAGCATGCTGTCGGCGATGCCGTCGGCAAGCGCCCGCTCCAGCAACTGCGAGGTCGGCAGCGGCTGCTGGCGCGTGGTGTAGCGCAGGTCGAACACGCCCGCCTGGCGGCTGCGCCAGGTCCAGCCGGCGCTGTAGACATCCAGATCCTGCCAGGCGAAGGCCGGGCTGGTGCTGTCGCCGAGCAGGGCAAGGAAGCGCCGCGGCAGGTTGCTGCTGGTGAACGGCGTGACGTCGCTGTACATCACGCGTTGCACGCCGATCCCGAAGCTCAGGCCAGGCGTGAACGCGTAGCTCAGTTCCGCCGAGGCGCTGGCCGGAATGTCGAAGCGCCCGGGTTCGGCGAACACGCCGCGGTAGTTGGCGAACGGGCTCATTGCCACGCGCGACTGGTAACCCACCTTCCAGTGCCAGTTCTCGCCCAGTGCCTCACCGAACTCGATGCGTGCACCGGCGCCATAGGAGCTGCCCACTGCCCACACCGGGCGCGGTGCCCAATTGGACGACGCCGTGCCCAGCCCGAGGCTGGCAAATCGCTGGTAGGCCAGCACGCCGATCAGCTGCAGCTTGCCCTGATCGCCGAAATCATGCGTGAGGGTGGGTGTGACCACCGTGCGCTGCAGGCCCGACTGCGGAACGCGCGTCACGCGCGCGCCGTGGTCCGGCAGTGTGCCAGGGGTATCGGACACGGCCGAGGTCGCCACCGAAACCGACAGGTTGGCGGCCGCGACCGCCTGCAGATCCAGCAGCTGCGCATGCGCAACGCGACCGGAATAGTTGTCCAGTACGCGCGGCGCTTCCAGCGCCGCCGGGCGGAGCGCCCAGGAAAACTGTGGTGTGATGCTGGCCAGCGCGTAATCGCGCCAGCGGGTGAGCGCGGCCGAACCATCGCTGCCCACCGTCGTCGTGGCGACATGCGCGGGCAGGCCCAGCTCAGCGCCCACGGGCGCCGCTGCCAGTGCCAAAGAAAATGGGAGCGCCAGTCCTGCGCCTAGCGCTCCCATCCATCTCCCTGCGGTGATCGGTTTCCGCTGCATCGCCCCGTTGCCGCGGTAAATTAGGAATGTGTTGCGGCCAAGGCGGATTGTTGGCGCATGCGCAACAGATGTCAAGCCCCAGCCACCGGCTGCCTACCGTAAGCAATTGCGGAGGCAGGAAAATACTGTCCCTGCCCATTGCATGCGCGTGTTGTGCCGGCGCAACAGCGGGTCCACGACGCAGCGCTGCGCACGGCCTGCAGGTCGCCGTGCCAGCCGCGCCAGCCGTGCCAGCCGTGCTACAGCCGCGCGATGATCGCGTCGGTGAAGCCCTCGGTGGTGCCGCTGCCACCCAGGTCCGGCGTCAGACGGTCTGCGGCGAGCAGCGTGGCGCGGATGGCGCCGCGCAGGCGCACGGCGGCTTGGTTGGCGTGCAGGTGATCGAGCATCTGCGCCGCGCCGAGCAGCAGCGCGCAGGGATTGGCGATGCCACGCCCGGCGATGTCCGGAGCCGAGCCGTGCACCGCCTCGAAGATGGCCGTCTCGGTGCCGATGTTCGCGCCCGGCACCAGGCCGAGGCCACCGACCAGGCCGGCGCACAGGTCGGAGATGATGTCGCCGAACAGGTTGGTGGTCACCAGTACGTCGAACTGCTCGGGATCCATCACCAGCTGCATGCAACAGTTGTCGATGATGAGTTCGTTGCACGCGATGTCCGGGTATTGCGCGGCAACTTCACGCGCCACCTTCAGGAACAGCCCGGAAGTGGACTTGAGGATGTTCGCCTTGTGCACCACGGTCACCTTCTTGCGACCGGTGCGGCGGGCCAGGTCGAAGGCATAGCGCACGATGCGCTCGGAACCGCGCCGGGTGACCTTCTGGATCAGGGTGGCGGTCGCGCCGTCGTCGGAGATCTCCTGGCCTTCGCCGATATAGGCGCCTTCGGTGTTCTCGCGCACGGTGACCAGATCCACGCTTTCCGCGAACCGCGAGCGCGTGTTCGGGAAGGACACCGCCGGGCGCACGTTGGCATACAGATCGAAGTGCTTGCGCAGCTGTACGTTGATCGAGCTGAAGCCGCCACCGACGGGCGTGGTGAGTGGACTCTTGAGGGCAATCCGGTGCCGCGCGATGGCATCCAGGGTCGCCTGCGGCAGCAGTTCTCCGCAGCTCTGCTGGGCCGCCACGCCGGCCTCGACGAAGTCGTAGTCGAAGCCGAGCTGCAGCGCGTCGAGGACGCGCAGCGTCGCGTCCATGATCTCGGGGCCGATGCCGTCGCCGCGAATGACCGCGATGGTTGTTTCCATGGGGGGATTACTCCGCCGGACACGGGTTGCGGCCCGCGCCGGTTGCAGTGTTTCAAGGGACGCTGCCGGCGCCGTTCCGGCGAAATCCTGCAGGTGCGGGGCAGCCGGGCGGTGCCGCGAGCAACCGCAGCGTGCGGGCGGGCAGCTTGCCCACGATCGCGAGGGCGCGCATTATCAGCGAATGAGTATCCTGCATTCAACACGGGACGGCCTGCTGCGCGGGTTCGCCGCCATGCTGGCCCTGGGTCTGGCCAGCGGCGCGCCACCGGCAGCGGCAGCGGTATGGCCGACGGTCGCCCTGCGGCTTGCGCCAGCCGCCGGCGCTTCGCAACCGGCCACGCAACTCGTGGTGTTCGGTCACGCGCCGCTGCATTGCGCACCGACCCTGGGTCCGATCAACACCGACGGCACGCTGCTCGACATCGAACTGGACATGCCGCAGACCGGCTGCGATACCCGCCGGCATGCCGGTTTCACCCTGACGACGAGCCCGCCCGTGATCATCGGCCCGGACCTGCGAGCGGACCCGGTGCTGCGCGTGCGGGTGTATGCGCGCAGCGCGGGCAGCACCGAACTGGTCGCCTTCCGCCTGCTCGATACCCGGCCGCAAGCGGCCGCACCGGTGCCGGAGAACGGTTTCTGGTGGTCCGGCTCCCAGCAGGATGGCGGGCCGGCTTCACCGGGCATGGGCGTGGGCATCGAATGGCAGGCAGGCCAGCTCGCCGCCAACCTGTTCGGCTTCGACGACATGGGCGCGCCGAGCTGGTCCTTCGGCAGCACGCGCCTGCAGGGCCGCGTCGCCAGCATCCCGTTGGTGCAACTGGCCAACGGCGATCCGCCGTTCGCGCCGCTGGGCCTGCAGCCGGAAGCAGATGCGGGGCCACGGCTGGAGATCGAATTCCTGTCGCCCGTGAGCGCGCGCGCCTGGCTGGTGCGTCATGTGCAGGGGCGTGACGTGGAGATGCGCGCACTGAGCCTCACGCGCAGTCGCTTCGCCTCCGGGCCGGCTGCCGATACCTGGAGCGGGCAATGGGTGCTGGTACCGGACGAAGGCGGTCCGGCCAGCGTGTTCGAGTTCAGCGAACCGAGCAGCCGCGACGCCGCGTCCTTCCATCTCACGGACACGGCCAGCGACGCCAGCCTCGACTGCCATCTGGCGGCCGCGGATGGCCAGCCCGACCTGTGCGCACTGTCGGTGGGGACGACGCCGCTGGCCGACTTCGACGAAGTGGGCCTGGACCACCTCGTCGGCCGCGACCCGCTGGGGCGCCGCGTGCGCCTGGTGCGTGTGCCGCGCTGAGGCTGGCCGGCGCTAGCTCACCGCGGCAGCCAGTTCCTGCAGGCGCCCTTCGCGGTCGGCGGCGATCAGGTCGTCGAAGCCGCCGATGTGGATCTCGTTGATGAAGATCTGCGGCACGCTGCGTCGCCCGGCGCTGCGCGACAGCATTTCCTCGCGCCGCCTGGGGTCGAGATCGATGCGGAACTCCTCGTATTCCCAGCCCTTGCGCGCGATGAACTGCTTGGCCGCGACGCAATAGGGGCAACTGGCGGAGGTATAGATGCGGAATCGGTTCATGGCCAGTCCGGCATAATGACTGGCGCCTAGAGTGCGGTCGGGCGCCGCCACATGCAAGTCGCCGGGGCAGCGGGGCCGGGGAACACGGCGCCCCTGTGGTTGTCAACTGTCTGCACCCCCATCCGGATCACCGATGTCCATCACTCGAGCCCTGCCCGTCGTCGTCCTCGCCTGTGCGGCAACGCTCGCGGGCGCGCGCGATCCGGACGTGAAGCTGCCGGACATCGGCAGTTCGGCCGCCGCACTGGCCACCTCGCAGGAGCTGCGCGACTATGGCGCGGCGATGCTGCACCAGCTGCGTGCGCACGAACTGGTGCTCGACGATCCGCTGCTGGATGACTACATCAAGGCGCTTGGCTATCGGCTGGTCGCCGCCAGCGATCGGCCCGACCTGGGCTACACCTTCTTCATCATGCGCAGCGAGGACATCAATGCCTTCGCCGCGCCGGGCGGCTACGTCGCGGTGAATGCCGGCCTGATCACCGCCATGCAGTCAGAAGACGAGCTGGCCGGCGTGATGGCCCACGAGATCTCGCACGTCCAGCAGCAGCACATCCTGCGCGGCTTCGAGGACCAGCAGAAGATGTCCATCCCGATCATGCTCGGCATGCTCGGCGTGATGATCGCCTCGGCCGGACGCGGCGACGATGCCGCACCGGCCGCGCTGGTTGCCGGCACCTCGCTCATGCAGCAGCGCCAGATCAACTTCACGCGCGGCGAAGAAGCCGAAGCCGACCGCGTCGGCATCCAGATCCTGGCGCGTGCCGGCTTCGATCCGAACGCCATGGCCGGCGCCTTCCAGGCCCTGCAACGGGTAATGCGCGTCAATGGCGTGGACGTTCCGGAGTTCCTGCTCACCCACCCGCTGGACACGCGCCGCATCGCCGAATCGCGGGCGCGTGCGGCGCAGCTCGGCTGCCCGGGCACGCCGCAGCTGGCCACGCGCAGCGCAGCACCGATGGCGAGCCGCGGCGGCACGCTCGATCTCAGCCTGCCCGAGCAGGACAGCGCGGCGGCGAACAGCATCAGGCCGCCAGGTTCGGCGCGCGCCGATGCCTGCGCACCGCGCCGCGACGACAAGGGCTATTTCGACCTCATGCGCGAGCGTGTGCGCGTGCTCAGTGCCGGTTCGGCACCGGCGATCCGCGGCTATTACGCCGACAACCTGCGCAATGACCCGAGCTTCGATACGCCAGCCAACCGCTATGGCTACGCGCTGGCCCTGCTGCGCACCCACCAGCCGCAGACCGCCGTCGAGCAACTGGAGCCACTGGCCACCACGCGACCCGATTCGGTGGCCCTGCGCCTGGCACTGGCGCGCGCGCGCGACCGCGCCGGCGAGCGCAAGGCGGCCCTTGCTGCCTATGAACAGCTCAACCTGGACTTCCCCGGCAATCGCGCCGTGGTACTCGACTACGCCGAAGTGCTGCTCACCCAGGGCAATGAGGCCGATGCGCGGCGCGCACTCGACCTCCTGCGGCCCCAGCTCGACCGCCACGCCGACGATCCGGACCTGCAGGCGAGCTTTGGCCGCGCCAGCCAACTGGCCGGCGACAGCGTGCGGGCCGCCGAAGCCTATGCCGAAGCCGCCTGGCTGAACGGGCATGCCGAGGATGCCCTCAGCCAGTTGAAGGCATTGTCAAGGCGCGAAGACCTCAGCTATTACCAGCGCAGCCGCATCGATGCGCGCATCACCCTGCTGACCGCCACGGTACTGGAGCAGCGCAAGCGCGGCGAGCAGGTTGAACGCAGGGATTGGCAGTGACGGCCCTGCATTTCACATGGTATGCGTGGGGCGTTCCTGGGTAAGGATGCCGGCGAGGATGGATTCGATCCGCGTGCGCACGGTTTCGCCGTCCGATGAATCGCTGAACTGCACGCCAATGCCGGCCAGGCGGTTGCCCTGCGCGCCGGGCGGAGTCACCCAGACCACCTTGCCGGCCACCGGCAGGCGATCCTTCTCCTCCATCAGCGTCAGCAGGATGAAGACCTCGTCACCCAGGCTGTAGGGTTTGGCGGTCGGCACGAACAGCCCACCGCCGCGCACGAAGGGCATGTAGGCGTTGAACAGCGCACCCTTGTCCTTGATTGCCAGTGTCAGGATGCCCTGCCGCGGCGTCATTGCAGAAACCATCAGACCCCCCGCGTTCCCGCGTCGGTGCGCGGCCACGCGCGCAATACCTTCAACAGCACGAGTTCCGTGCGCAGCGTGGTCGTCAGCAAGGCGCGTGCACGGTTGGCGTCACTGAACCACGCTGCTAGCTTCGGGATTTCCCCGCGCGCGGTCAAGCCGAATCGTCCCGGCTCACCGGCGGCCAGGCGGCGCGCCTCCTCCAACGCCAGGGCGGCGGCAAACCACAAGCGCAGCTCGGGGCGGTCGCCAGCCCAGCGTTCGGCAAGTTCGGCGCACGTGCGCCGCCCGCTCGCCAGCGCCGCCAGGTCATCCAGGCAGCCCTGGCGCGCAGCCAGCGCATCCTCGCCAACCCAGGCCAGCGCCCGCCCGGGATTGCCCAGGCTGGCCGCCAGCGCCTCGTGCGCGCGCGGGCCGGCAAGACCCTGCGCTTCCAACCACGCCAGCGCCTCGGCGGGCGACGGTTCGGGCACCTCGATGCGCCGGCACCGGCTGCGTATCGTCGCCGGCAGGCGGCTGGCATCATCGGCCACCAGCACGAGCAGCGTATGCGCTGCCGGCTCCTCCAGCGTCTTCAGCAGCGCGTTGGCCGCATTCACGTTCATGCGGTCGGCCGGATCGATCAAGGCGATCTGCAGGCCACCGAACTGGCTCGACAGGGCGAGTCGCTGGCCGAGCACGCGCAGCTGATCGACCGTGATCTCGGTGCGCGGCTTGCCATCGTCACGCAGCTCGATGCCGACCCGCACCAGGTCGGGATGCGAGCCGGCCGCCACCAGCGTGCAGGCACGGCACCGGCCACAGGCGAACCCGTCGGGTGAGCGCGCCGTGCACAGTGCCGCGCGGGCCAGCGCCTCGACCAGCGCGCGCTTGCCCAGGCCTGCCGGCGCGGCCGCCAGCAGGGCATGATGGAGCTGGCGTTGCGCCAGCGCACGGCCAAGCGCGGGCCACACCGGCGCGAGCCAGGACGGCAGCGTCACGGCCGTTTCTCCAGTCCAGCGAGCCACGCGTCCACGGCCGCCGTCGCCGCCGCGCGCACGACCTCGACCGGCTGGCTGGCATCGATCACGCGGAAGCGCCCGGGGGCGGCGGCGGCGCGCGCCCGGTAGGCGGCGCGCACGCGGTCGAAGAAGTCCAGGTTCTCGCGCTCGATCCGATCGGCCTCGCCGCGCTTGCCGGCGCGCGCCAGGCCCTGCGCCGGGGGCAGGTCCAGCAGCAAGGTGAGATCGGGCACGCGCGGCGCAACCCAGCGTTCCAGGGCGGCGATGCGTTCTTCCGGCTGGCGCCGGCCACCCCCCTGATAGGCATAGCTGGCATCGGTATAGCGGTCCGACAATACCCAGCGGCCGGCAGCCAGTGCCGGCTCGATGACTTCGCGCACATGCTGGGCGCGCGCGGCGAACATCAGCAGCAGTTCGCTTTCGGCGCATACCCGCCCACGGGCAGGATCGAGCACCAGTGCACGCAGCGCTTCGCCGAGCGCCGTGCCACCGGGCTCACGCGTGGCGACGACCTGGATGCCACTCGCTGCAAGGCATTCGCGCACGGCCTCCAGCACCGTGCTCTTGCCCGCGCCTTCGCCACCCTCCAGCGTGACCAGGCGACCACTCACCGGCCACCCCGCAACTGATACTTGCGCACCGCGCGATTGTGTTCGGCCAGGGTGGCCGAGAACGCGTGACTGCCGTCGCCACGGGCGACGAAGTACAGCGCGTCGCCCGGCGCCGGGTGCATCACTGCTTCGAGCGCAGGCTTGCCCGGCAAGGCGATCGGCGTGGGCGGCAGGCCGTCGCGCGTATAGGTGTTCCAGGGCGTGTCCGTTTCCAGGTCGCGCCGGCGGATGTTGCCATCGTAGGCGTCGCCGATGCCGTAGATCACGGTGGGGTCGGTCTGCAGGCGCATGCCGAACTTGAGCCGACGCAGGAACACGCCGGCGATCAGCGGCCGTTCGGCCGGCACGCCGGTTTCCTTCTCGACGATGGACGCGAGGATCAGCGCCTCGTAGGGCGAGGCCAGCGTCACCGCGGGTGCGCGTCTGGCCCAGGCGGCCTCCAGGGTCTTGCGCATGGCCTGGTGGGCGCGCTCGAGCACGTCGAAATCCGCTTCTCCCTTCACCCAGGCATAGGTTTCCGGCAGGAACCAGCCTTCCGGATGACCGTCCGCGATGCCCAGCCGTTCGGCGATGGCCGTGTCGGACTGGCCCGGCAGGGTCTGCTGCAGTCCTGCTTCGGCGGCCAGCGCGACGCGCAACTGGCGGAAAGTCCAGCCATCGACGATCGTGAAGCGGTGCTGCACCACTTCACCCGCCGCCAGGCGGCGCAGGAACTCGCGTGGGGTGAGCCCGGGCGCGAGCGCGTATTCGCCGGCGTGCAGGCGTCCGGTCACGCCCATTTCCTCGGCCAGCACCCGCCAGTACAGCGGCGCGGCGCGGGTCAACTGCGCGCGGCGCAACTCGCGCACGATGCCCTTGAAGGTGAGGCCGCGGGGAATGTCGATCGACGCGTGCGTACCCACCGCCAGCGGCGTGTTCGTGAAGCGCTGGTAGTCGCGCCAGGCCCAGCCTGCGGCGATGCCCAGCGCCAGCACGGCCAGCACCAGCAGCGCGCCCCAGCGGGTGCGTCCGTGCGGCAGCGACACCGGCCGCGTCACGCCAGGACCTCCAAGCCCAGCCCCAGGTCGCGCCAGTGGCCCTGCAAGGTCCGCGTCAGCGGGCCTACCGGCCAGCTGCGCCCATCCAGCGCGGTGACCGGCACCACGCCACGCACGCTGCTGGTCAGGAACACTTCGTCTGCAAGCATCAGGTCGCCCATCTCGATTTCACGCACCTGGCAACCCGCATGCCAGGCCAGCACCTGCGCGCGGGCCACGCCGGCCACGCCACAGCGGTCCAGCGCCGGCGTCTGCAGCACGCCCGCGCGCACCAGGAACAGGTTGGCCGCGGTGGCCGAGACCAGCCGCCCGTCCGCATCGCGCAGCAAGCCCTCGCCGATCGCCGGATCGTCCCACTCATCGCGCGCCAGCACCTGCTCCAGGCGATTGAGGTGCTTGAGGCCGGCGAGCGCCGGCTGGGCGGCGAGGCGCAGGTTGCACAAGCGTACCCGGATTCCCCGGCGCTGCCCATCGGCATCGGGCACCGGCGCCGGATGCGCAGCCACGATCCGGGTGGGCACGGTCCTTGGCGGCGGCGCGTAACCACGCGCTCCGCGGCCACGCGTGAGACAGATGCGCACCACGCTGCGCAGTTCGCCGGCCGCCACGCGTGCCGCCTCGTCGGCCAGCAGCCGCGCGTCGGGCGCCGGCAGGCCAAGGCGCGTGCAGCCTGCGGCCAGGCGCGCCATGTGGCGTTCCCACAAGGGCGCGCGACCGGCCACGAACGCAATCGTTTCGAACAGGCCATCACCATAGGCCAGGCCGCGGTCGGACGCATCCACCACGCCGGCGACCACGCCATCGACCAGCATGCGTCGTGCCTCGCTCACGATTCCAGCCCCAGCGCCCGCAGCAGGCCACGCGCCTTGGCACGCGTCTCGGCGAGCTCCGCCGCGGCCAGCGAGTCGGCGACGATGCCCGCCCCGGCGCGGAAGTGGATGCGCTCGCCTTCGCTGACCAAAGTGCGGATCAGGATGTTGAGATCCATGTCGCCCGAGCGATCCAGATAGCCCAGCGCGCCGGTGTAGGCCCCGCGCGGCACGCCCTCCAGTTCGGCAATGATTTCCATGCAGCGCACCTTCGGGCAGCCGGTGATGGTGCCTCCCGGGAACAGCGCCGCAATCACCTGGCCCGGCGTGATTTCATCGCGCAGCGTGCCGGCGATGTTGGAGACGATATGGTGCACATGGGCATGGCTCTCGGTGACCATGAATTCGTCCACGCACACGCTCCCCGGCACGCAGGCCCGGCCAAGGTCGTTGCGCTCGAGGTCGATCAGCATGACGTGCTCGGCACGTTCCTTGGGCGAGGCGGTGAGCTCGCGCAGGCTGGCGGCGTCCTCGCCGGCGATGCGCGGCCGGGTTCCGGCAATCGGCCGGGTCTGCACGCGACGTCCGCGCACTTCGACCAGCCGCTCGGGCGAGGAGCTGGCGATCGCCCAGCCGGGCTGCTGCAGGAGCCCCGCGAAGGGCGCCGGATTGGCGTTGCGCAGGGCCACCAGGAGTGCCGCCGGGACGGGTGGCCCGGCGCAGGCGACGCGCCACTCGCGCGACAGGTTCACCTGGAACACGTCACCTGCGCGCAGGTGGCCGTGCACGCGCGCGACGCCATCCAGAAAGGCGCCGGGCGGGTCCTCGTCGATGGCGGTCACGCCAGGCAGGGCGGATATCGACTCCGGCGTGGCGGCAAGATCCGCCTCGATCTGGTCCAGCAGCTGCGCGTGCGCGCGTTCGGCCACGAGCGCCGTCACCCCGCGCGCGCGGTCGGTGACGACTGCCGCCGGACAACGCAGGGCCAGCGCCGTGGGCAGCCCGCGCGCACGCGGCTGCGGCAGGCTCAGCCGCGGTTCGATCTGGGCCGCCAACTCATAGCCCAGGTACAGCAGCCAGCCACCGCGGAATGGCAGCTCGCCGGTTGCATCGCCTGGCAGCCGGATCGCCTGCCAGGCGGCGTCCAGCGCGGCCAGAAAGTCCGTGTCGATCACACGTCCCTGCCCATCGTGCAAGGCTCCATGTTCGAGGCGGATCGCGTGCTGCGGAAACGCGAACAGCACATCGAAACGCGCGCGCGCATTGCCCTGTGCGGCACTTTCCAGCAGGCCGGGGTAGCGCCGCGGATGCGCCGCTGCAAGCGCCGCAAGATCATGGCAGCCCGGCCGCTCGCGCAGGACGTGCGTCACGCGGCGCGCGCCGCCTGGCACGCGCGGCAGGGAGTAATCATCATCGAGCAAGGTGAAGACGGCGGTAGCGGCAGGCAAGTCTAACCGCTGCCACGCACATCCACGGGCGCGTGGGCGCAGGCGGCGGGTGCCTGGCGGCGCGCAAGCTGCGCCAGGGCGTCCTCGTTGCCGGAGCGATCGGCGGCGCCGACGCCGGCGAAGCGACGCGCTCGGACCAGGCGCGCAGCGGCGTCAAGCGGGCACTGGGCCCCGACGCAGGGTCAGATCCTGCGGAACACCAGCGTGCCGTTGGTACCGCCGAAGCCGAACGAGTTGGACAGCACCACATCGAGCTTCGCTTCACGGGCGACATGCGGCACGAAATCGAGATCGCAGCCTTCGCCGGCCTCATCGAGATTGATGGTGGGCGGCACCACGCCATCGCGCAGGGCGAGGATGGAAAAGATCGCCTCCACGCCGCCGGCGGCACCGAGCAGGTGGCCGGTCATGGACTTGGTCGAGCTCACCATCAGCGCGTCCGCATGCGGTCCGAACACGCCGCGAATGCCCTGCACTTCGGCGGCGTCGCCGGCCTGGGTGGATGTGCCGTGGGCATTGATGTACTGCACGTCGGTGAAGTCGATCCCGGCATCGCGCATCGCCGCCAGCATGCAGCGCCCGCCGCCCTCGCCGCTCTCGCTGGGCGCGGTCATGTGGTAGGCGTCGCCGCTCATGCCGAAGCCGACCAGCTCGCAGTAGATGCGCGCGCCGCGCTTCCTGGCATGTTCATAGTCCTCGATCACCAGCACGCCGGCACCGTCGGACAGCACGAAGCCGTCGCGGTCCTTGTCCCATGGGCGACTGGCGCGTTCGGGCTCGTCGTTGCGCGTGGACAGCGCGCGCGCCGAGCAGAAGCCGCCCATGGCGGTGCCCACGGTGGCGTACTCGGCGCCACCGGCGACCATCACGTCGGCGTCGCCATACTGGATCATGCGCATGGCCAGGCCGATGTTGTGCGTACCGGTGGTGCAGGCGGTGACGCAGGCGATGTTCGGACCCTTGAGGCCGAGCATGATCGACAGGTTGCCCGCGGCCATGTTGATGATGGAACTGGGCACGAAGAAGGGCGAGATCTTGCGCTGGCCCTGCTCGTGGTAGGTGATCGAGGTCTTCTCGATGGTGGCGATGCCGCCGATGCCGGCGCCGACGGCCACGCCGATGCGTTCCTCGTCGTGCTCGTGCGGATGCAGCCCGGCATCGGCCAATGCCTGCACCGAGGCGGCGATGCCGTAGTGGATGAAGGGATCCATCTTCTTCACGTCCTTCGCCGCGACGTACTGTGCCGGGTCGAAGTCGCGAATCTCGCCGGCAATGCGGGTCGGGAAGGTGGACGCATCGAAATGCGTGACCGGGCCGATGCCGCTCCGGCCGGCGGTGATGTTGGTCCAGGCCGTGGCTACATCGTTGCCCACGGGGCTGACGATGCCGAGGCCGGTGACGACGACGCGACGCTTGGACATGGGAACGCTTCCGGATTCGGGCGATCGATGCATGATCGCATCATTCTTGACAGAGCCGCCATGGACGGCCGCCTCGCAGCCGCACGAGCGCGGATGCCTGCGAGCGGGGCTGCCACCGGGGCCAGGCAGCGCTCATGGAGGGTCGCTCCGGCACCTCGGGAGCGCGGCTGCCTGCGGGCGGGCGCGCCCCTGCCCGGTGAAGGCGGTGTCCCGGCCCGCCACAAAACAAAGCTGCGCCTGGCGGGCGCAGCTCGGAGTGGAACAAAGCAGCCGGAATCAGGCCTTGACGTGGGCCTTGACGTAGTCCACGGCCTGCTGGACGGTGGTGATCTTCTCGGCTTCCTCGTCCGGAATCTCGCACTCGAACTCCTCCTCGAGCGCCATCACCAGCTCCACGGTATCCAGCGAGTCGGCGCCCAGGTCATCCACGAACGAAGCATTCGGCGTGACTTCATCCTCCTTCACGCCCAGTTGTTCGACGACGATCTTCTTGACGCGTTCTTCGATAGTGCTCATGTGGTTGTATTCCTCGCGACGAAACTTGCATGGCGGGCGGCACGGATCGGCTGGCCCGGAAAAAGACGGCGCATTGTAATTGAAGCACGTTCCCGGAGCGAGCATGGCCGCTGCTGCCTGGAACGGGCCCGCCGGCCGCGCCACGCGCCGGTCCGAGCCAGGGTCGGGGTGATGCCTAGGGCATGTACATGCCACCATTGACGTGCAGGGTCTCGCCGGTGATATAGCCCGCATCCGGCGAAGCCAGGAAGGCCACGGCGCGGGCGATGTCCGCGACTTCGCCCAGGCGTCCGAGGGCGATCTGGCCCACCAGGGCGCCACGCTGCTCGTCGGAAAGGGCACGCGTCATGTCGGTGTCGATGAAACCCGGCGCGACCACGTTGACGGTGATGCCACGCGAACCGATCTCGCGCGCCAGCGACTTGGAAAAGGCGATGATGCCGGCCTTGGCCGCGGCGTAGTTGGTCTGGCCCGGATTGCCGGTGACGCCGACCACCGAGGCGATCGACACGATGCGGCCGCGGCGCGCCTTCATCATGCCGCGCAGCACCGCCTTGGAGGCACGATAGACCGAGCTCAGGTTGGTGTCGAGGATGAGCTGCCAATCCTCGTCCTTCATGCGCATGAGCAGCTGGTCGCGTGTGATGCCGGCATTGTTGACCAGCACGGAGAGGGCGCCGGCTTCCTGGCCGATGGCCTCGACCAGGGCCTCGATGGCCGCGCCGTCGGTGACGTCGAGCACCCTGCCCGATCCGCCCTGCGGCGCCAGGCGCGCGTCGATGGCCGCGGCGCCGGCGGCCGTGGTCGCCGTGCCGAAGACCCTGGCACCGCGCGCGGCCAGCTCATCGGCGATCGCGGCACCGATGCCGCGGCTCGCGCCGGTGACCAGCGCGATCTCTCCATCCAGTGGCTTGCCCATCATTGCATGCTGTCGTTCAGTCAAGCGATAAACCTTACACGAAATCCTTCCGCCACGGCGGCAGCGCCTCAGGCGCGCCAGGCCGCCAGCGCCGCGTCGAAGTCCTCGGGCGTGCCGAGGGCGCGGGCATCGAGCGCCTTGTCGATGCGCCGCGTGAGCCCGCTCAGGACCTTGCCCGGACCACACTCGGCGATGCGTGAAATGCCCACGTCGGAGAGTGCCGCGATGCACGCGCTCCAGCGTACCGGCAGGTAGAGCTGGCGCACCAGTGCTTCGCGCACCGCCGCGACCCCGCCATGCACCTTCGCGTCCACGTTCTGCACCACGGGAATGGCCGGCTCACGCCAGGCAATCTCATCCATCGCCACCGCCAGCCGCTCTGCTGCTGCGTGCATCAGCGGCGTGTGCGAAGGCACGCTGACCGCAAGCTTCACCGCCTTGCGCACACCGCGTGCGGCCAGTTCCGCCAGCGCCGCATCCAGCGCCCCGGCATGGCCTCCGATGACGATCTGGCCGGGCGAGTTGTAATTGGCTGCCACCACCACCTCCGCCGCGGAAACGGCGCGACAGACCTCCTCGACCACGTGATCCTCGGCGCCGAGCACGGCCGCCATGGCGCCCGCGCCCTCGGGTACCGCCTCCTGCATGAACTGGCCGCGCAGGCGCACCAGGCGCGCGCCGTCATGCAGGCTCAGGGCGCCGGCGGCGACCAGCGCGGCATATTCGCCCAGACTGTGGCCTGCGAGCCGCGCGGGCGCAGGGCCCCCTGCGGCCAGCCACGCGCGCCACACCGCCACACCGGCGGCCAGCAGGGCCGGCTGGGTGAACTCGGTACGGTTAAGTCGCTCTTCGGGGCCGTCTTGCGCCAGCGTCCACAGGTCCACGCCCGCCCCCGCGGAAGCCTCGTCGAACGCAGCGCGCACGCTTGCATGGCATCCGGCCAGCCCGCCCAGCATGCCGAGCGACTGCGAACCCTGGCCGGGGAAGACGAAGCCCAGGTTCGCCAGGGCGGATCCGGTATTGGCAACAGCATCACTCACGGTAGCGGCCTCCCATGCACACGGCCGGGGACCACGTCACCCGGCCTTTTCGAATCCCCACCCGCGCTCGCCGTCAGTAGCGCAACAGCGCCGAGGCCCAGGTGAAGCCGCCGCCGAAGGCTTCCAGCAGCAGGGTCTGGCCGCGCTGCACCTTGCCCGAGCGGATGGCCTCGTCCAATGCCAGCGGCACCGAGCCGGAGGAGGTGTTGCCATGCCGATCGACGGTCACGATGACGCGGTCCATCGACAGCTTCAGGCGCCTGGCAGTGGCTTCGATGATGCGCAGGTTGGCCTGGTGCGGAATCAGCCAGTCGATGTCCGATTCCTGCATGCCGGCCGCGGCGAGCGTCTCGTCGACGATGCGGTCGAGCGTCTTGACCGCGATCTTGAACACCTCGTGACCCGTCATCATCACGCGCACGCCGGCATTGGGTTCGTCCAGCCGGAAGCCGGCGGATACGCCGACCGGATTGTAGAGCAGGTGCTTGTAGGCGCCGTCCGCATGCAGGCGCGTGGTGATGATGCCCGGCTCGTCCGAGGCTTCCAGCACCACCGCACCGGCACCGTCGCCAAACAGCACGCAGGTCGAGCGGTCGCCGAAATCGAGCATGCGGGTGAGCGTTTCCGCGCCCACCACCAGCACCTTCTTCATGCTGCCGCTGCGGATGAACTGGTCGGCGATGCCCAGGGCATACATGAAGCCCGAGCAGGCCGCGTTGACGTCGAACGCCGCGCAGCCGTTCGCGCCCAGCCGGTTCTGCAGCAGGCAGGCAGTGGACGGAAACACGATGTCCGGCGTGGTCGTGCCGAGCACGATCATGTCGAGCTCGTCACCCTCCACGTCGGCCGCTTCCATCGCGCGCATGGCGGCGTGAAAGGCCAGGTCACCGGTGGTCTCGCCCTCAGCCGCCATGTGCCGCTGACGGATGCCGGTGCGCGTGGTGATCCACTCGTCGCTGGTATCGACGAGTTTCTCCAGATCGGCGTTGGTAACGACCTTCTCGGGGAGGTAGCTGCCGGTGCCGGCAATGCGTGCGTGGATCAGGACCGTATCTCCCCGGAAAAGCCTGCGCGCGCCCGGCCGTGGGCCAGGATCGCGCTTCCTGCCGCGTGAGCAACGCGTTGCGGCAGCATGGGTCGGCAGCAGGCCAGGCGGCCCGCAGCCGGATCAGTCTTCGTCGCGGACCTTGGTGCGCGATTCGATGACCTTCTTGCCACGATAGTACCCGTCCTTGGTGACATGGTGGCGTACATGCACCTCGCCCGAGGTCGGGTCGGTGGCAAGCTGCTTGGCGGTCAGCGCATCGTGCGCACGGCGCATGTCGCGGCGGGAAGGGGTGGTACGACTCTTGGCAACAGCCATGACACTCTCCAGTTCAATGTTTCTTCAACGCGCCGAGGACGGCGAACGGATTGTCCGCCTGCGCCTCGCCGCCGGTTCCGTCCGCGGACGGGTCATTCCACTCCAGCGGCGCCCCGGGCTTGACCGGCACCACCGGCAACGCAAGTATCAGCTCGTCCTCGATCACATCCGCGACCGAAAGCGTGCCATCCGGCGCCAGCAGCGGCTCGTAGCCTTCCGGCAGGGCCGCTTCCTCGGCCTCGTGCGCAATCACGCCGAGGCGTTCCCTGAGCTGCACCGGCCACACGAAGGTCTCCAGCGTGCGCTGGCACACCAGCGGCAAGCCCGTCTCGACATGGATATCGATGCAGGCAATGCCCAGCGAATCCTTGCCGAAGTCCACCCTGTAGCGCACCTCGCCCCGTTCATTGGCAAGGCTGCCCGCCAGCCGATGCAGGGTCGCCAGCGGCAAGGTGCCTTCGTAGCTGCGTCGCGCCTGCACCTGGCGCGCTATATCCACGCGGTCTGGCAGGGCGGTCGACATGGGCGCGCGATGGTAGGTGCGCACCCCGTCCATGTCAACCGCGCGCGTTCCGCGAGGCGGGCGAAACACACCGCTCAATCGGTGAAATCGACCACCGTGAGGTCGAGCGGAAACGCCTTCTCGCGGGGTGTCGGCTGCGGTGCAAGCCCGGCCTTCCAGTCACCATCCAGCGCCCCCTGGTCGAACTGCTCAACGGAAAGCTGGCCGGCCACGGCGAACCGATCGATCACGTACGGCAGGCCCGACGATCCCAGCAGCGAGGGACTGTCCATCAGGTGGAAATGCAGGTGCGGCGCCGAAGTATTGCCGGTGTTGCCGAGCAGTGCCAGCACCTGCCCGCGCGCGACCCGATCACCCTTGGCCACACGCAACGAGCCCTGCTTGAGATGGGCATAGAAGCCGAACCTGCCGTGGCCCAGATCCAGCACGATGTGGTTGCCGCCGATGTTGAGAAGATTGATGGTGCCCGGATCGGGCATCCGACCCGGCACCTGGTCGTGCATGTCGTCCACCGCCTCCACCACCACGCCATCGGCCACGGCCAGCACCGGGGCGGCGTAATAGGCGTAATCCTCCATGTGCGTGCCGTCGCCGGTGTAGAAGCGCCCGTCCGCATCGAGCTGTACCCAGTCGATTGCGTAGCGCTGGCTGTAGTGGAGATCACCGTTGATCGGCAAGCCGGTGGAGCGATGGGCCCCGCCAGGTCCGCAGCAGCCGTTGACGGCCACCCAATGCCTGCCGGCCAGCGGCGGACCGAGCACGTCGATCGGCATGGCAACGCTGACCGGTGCGATCGTGTAGTCGAAGGGCGTCAGTTCGCCCCTGGCCGCGCCAAGCAGGCGCAATCGATGCTGCAGCTTCGTCGGCGCCGCCGCCGCCGGCAAGGCGAGATCGACCAGCAGTACGCGCGTGCCGGCCGCCTCGATCGCCAGGTCCTTCACCGGCAGGCGCGCGGGATGGCGCAGGTGGTCCTGCAGGGCGGCACCCGCGAAGCTCGCCAGCGGCGGCGCCCCATCCTGCCCGAGCACGTCGATGCGCTCCAGGGTGGCCGGCTTCTGACCCGCGTTGGTCAGCATCAGCTCGTAAACCAGGTGCAGCCTGCCGTCGGTTCCGCGCACCGGCTGCGTGGTTGGCGTCAGCGGCCGCGCCAGGACCGGCGTGATGGCGTCGGCGGCGAGCACCGGCCCCGCCCCCACCGCCAGCGTGCCCAGAATCATTCCGAACGAAAACCGCTGCAGCGCCTGCTTCCAGCGTCCAGTCATCTCGATCCCCAGGGCGGCCCCGAAACTCCAACCCTACTCCGCGGCGCGTGCGCGTCGCAAGGCGGCCGGCAAGTGCGCCGGGCGCGTTTGGAATGGCTGACCGCTGCGGACGCAGCCGCCCGCACAAGGTCGTTGCCGGGCACGGGAAACCGTCGCGCGGCCAGCACCGGCTGGCCAGGGCGGCGGCAGGACGCGGCATGTTCGCGCCTGCCGCTCGCGTGAACCAGCGCACATTGCGCGCCCTGCCACCGCCGGCGGTTTGCCGAATGCGGCCGGCACCCGCAGACTAGGGCCTGGTTCACTGACCTGGTTGCCCGCCAGGGGTTCGTTGCCACAGGGGAATCGTGACCTACCTGCTGTCCGCCGCCATCGCCATCGCGCTCGTCGTCGTGCTCGCCTTGTACTGGCGCGAGCGGCGCCTGCGCCAGCGCACGCAACTGCTCAAACAGATCCTCGACCTTGCCGATGCGCTGGAGCGTGAACTGCTGGAATGCCGCGCGCGCCTGCGTGAAGTGCCGGCGCTGGCAACGCCGCTGCCGGGCGCCGGCGCCATGGTCTCGGCCAACGTGACCCTGACGGCCGAACCGCAGGTGCAGGAGGCGCTGCGCGATCTTCTCGCCCACCGGCTGTGGCTGCGCGATCACGCGACGCAGGCTTCGCTGGCGCAACTGACGAGCGCCCGCGACGCACTGGCCGGAACCCGCACGGCCCTGGCAAACCAGCTCGAGCGGCTCGCCGACGTGCGTGCCGACCTCGCCCAGGCGCGTGAACAGGCCAGGCCGTGAGCGCGCCGCGCCTGATCCTGGCCTCGACCTCGCACTACCGGCGCGAACTGCTGGCGCGCCTGGGCCTGGCGTTCGACACCGCCAGGCCCGAGGTGGACGAAACGCCGCTGCCGGGCGAATCCGCACCCGCCCTGGCCACGCGCCTGGCCCAGGCCAAGGCCCAGGCCGTCGCCGACGACCACCCGCGCGCGCTGATCATCGGCAGCGACCAGGTGGCCGAGCTCGAAGGCCGCACGCTGGGCAAGCCGGGCACGCCGAGCGCGGCGCAGCACCAGCTCGCCGCCTGCTCCGGCCGCCGGGTGCGCTTCCACACCGCCGTGTGCCTCATCGACACGGGCACGAGCCCGGCCCGCGTGCAGCACGCATTGGACACGACCGAAGTGGCCTTCCGCAGCCTGGATGCAGCAACGATCGCCCGCTACCTGGCCGCCGAGGACGTGCTTGCCTGCGCCGGCAGCTTCAAGGCCGAAGGCCTGGGCATCAGCCTGTTCGAGCGCATCCGCAGCGACGATCCGACTGCCCTGATCGGCCTGCCATTGATCGCGCTGGCGCGCCTGCTGCGCGCGGCGGGCATCGCCCTGCCCTGAAGGCCGTCGTGTGAAGGCCGTCGTGCCGTGCCGGCTGCCGCCAGGGCGCGGTCGCTGGCACCTGTCGCCCGGGTCGGGGCAGCACCGCGCTAGCGAACGGCGACCTTACCCCGGCTGCGCGAGCTGGCTACACTGGGGTTCCGCTTGCCAACATGTCTGCGATGACCCAGGCCCCGCCTCCCGCCATCCTGCCCGCGGAGCTGCGCGATCCGCTTGCGCGCGCCATCGCGCAGGTCAACAGCGTCGTGCTCGGCAAACGCCAGGAAGTGCGCCTCGCCTTCGTCTGCCTGCTGGCCGGCGGCCACCTGCTGATCGAGGATCGCCCCGGGGTCGGCAAGACCACCCTGGCCCACGCATTGGCGGCCACCCTTGGCCTGTCCTTCCAGCGCATCCAGTTCACCGCGGATCTGCTGCCCTCGGACATCATCGGCGTGAGCATCTACGAGCGCGAAACGGCTGCGTTCCGCTTCCATCCCGGACCGCTGTTCACGCAGCTGCTGCTGGCCGACGAGATCAACCGCGCGATGCCCAAGACGCAGAGCGCGCTGCTGGAAGCCATGGCCGAACAACAGGTTACGGTCGATGGCACCACGCACCGCCTGGCGCCGCCGTTCTTCGTCATCGCCACGCAGAACCCGCTCGACCTTGCCGGCACCTGGCCGCTGCCCGATTCCCAGCTCGACCGCTTCATGCTGCGCACCAGCCTGGGCTATCCCGACGCCGAAGCCGAACGGGCGATGCTCGCCGCGCGCGACCGCCGCGACCTGATCGCCACGCTCGCGCCGTGCATGGAGCCCACGCAGATCCTCGCCCTGCGTCGCGCCGCCGGCAGCGTGCTGGCGAGCGCGGCCCTGATCGAGTACGTGCACGCACTGCTCGTTGCCAGCCGCAGCCACCCCGACATCCGGGTCGGCCTGTCGCCGCGGGCGGGCCTGGCGCTGCTGGCCGCGGCACGCGCCCACGCGCTGCTCGGTGGCCGTGCCCATGTGCTGCCGGAAGACGTGCAGGCGGTGTTCGCGTCCGTCGCCGCGCACCGCCTGGCGCCGGGAGCAGGCGCCCGCACGGGGCGCGACGCGCTGGCGCGGGAACTGCTCGAAACCACGCCGGTGCGCTGAGCGCGGCGACGGCGCATGGGCGCACCGGGCTCATCCAACCTGCGTTTGCGGCTACTCACACTGGCCGAACGCCGCCTGCCGGCCCTGACCCGCCAGCGCCGCCCCGAAGCGCTGCCGATCAACCTTGATCGGCGCCGCATCTACGTGCTGCCGACCCGCTTTGGCCTGCTGTTTGCACTGCTGCTCGCCGTGATGCTGCTTGGCGCACTCAACTACGGCAACAATCCGGCCCTGCTGCTCACCTGCCTGTTCGGTGCCGCCGGCGGCGCCAGCCTGTTCTTCGGCTTCCGCATCCTCAGCGGCCTGCGCCTCACGCAGCTGCGCGCCGATCCCGGGCATGCCGGCCTGCCGCTGGGCCTGCACCCGACCTTCACCGGCGGCGCGCGCGACCGTCCGGCCTTGCGCCTGCGCCTGGGCGATGTCGAAACGCAGCTTCGCGTGCCGGCCAACGCAAGCGCCGAAGCCACCCTGGATCCCGTCGTCCCACGCCGCGGCTGGTTTCATCCCGGACCGCTGCGCGTGGCCACCGACTACCCGCTGGGCCTGTTCCACTTCTGGAGCTGGGTGCATCCAAACGCGCGCTGCCTGGTGTATCCGGCACTCGAATCGCCGCCACCCGCCCTGCCGGCCGGCGCTGGCGCGGAAGGCGAACGCGCACGCCACGGCAGCAACGAAGAACACGCCGGACTGCGTGGCTACCGCAGTGGCGATGCGCCGCGGCTCATCGCCTGGAAGGCCTCTGCACGCCACGACCGCCTGCTGGTGCGCGAACCCGAATTCCACGGGGGCGCGACCCTGGTGTTCGACTATGCGAGCCTGGCCAGCCTCGACGTCGAGGCGCGCATCAGCCGCCTGGCGGCCTGGGTGGTCGCGGCCGAAATGGCCAGGGCGAGCTACACGCTCCGCCTGCCCGATGCGGTGATTGGCCCGGGTCTGGGGCCGGCCCAACAGGCCGACTGCCTGCGTGCGCTGGCGCTGCTGCCGGGACCTGGCCGTGCCTGAATCCCTGCCCCGTCCACACCGTCGAGGGCCAGCCAACGGTGCGTCCCTGGACCGACACGCCTTCGGACTGCTGACGCTGACCGTCGCGGCCACGCTCGCCACCCACCTGGGTCACCTGCCGGCGTGGCTGCTGCTGCCGCTGGGCGCCGTGCTCGGGCTGCGCTGGTGGAGCCGCATGCGGCGCGGCGCGCACCGCGTGGCGGGCTGGGTGCGCCTGCCGCTGGCCGGGCTGCTGCTGGCCGTGGTGGTCGTGCATTACGGCAACCTGTTCGGGCGCGAGCCGGGCACCATGCTGGGGTGCGGGCTGCTGGTGCTCAAACTGCTGGAAACCGAGCGCGCGCGCGATGCCCGTGTGGCGCTCGGCTTCGCCGGGTTCGTGCTGATGAGCGCGCTGCTGTTCCGCCAGTCGCTGCCCTTCACCGTGCTGATCTGTTCGGTACTGGTGCTGCTGTTGGCCAGCCTGGTCGCGCTGCAACCTGCCATGCCGCGCGGGCCGCGCGCCTGGCGCGGCGAGCTGCGCGTGGGCGCGCTGCTGCTGGCCGCCAGCGTGCCCCTGGCCGCAGTGGCCTTCGTGCTGGTGCCGCGCCTGGCCTCGCCGCTGTGGGGCGCGCCGGGCGACGGGCTGGAAGCGCGCACCGGCCTCAGCGAGGACATGGCGCCGGGCTCGATGACGCAGCTCCTGATCGACGACTCGCCGGCCATGCGCGTGGATTTCGCCGACGCCAACCCGCCGCCGCCGGCCGAGCGCTATTTCCGCGCCATCCTGATGTGGGACTTCGACGGCCTCACCTGGTCGCGCGGCCAGGGCCACTCCGGCCGGCGCCCGGAAGGTGTCGCGCCACTGGGCGCGGAAATCGGTTACCGGGTCACGCTGGAGCCGACCCAGGGCCGCTGGCTACCGGCACTGGACATGCCGCTGGACGCGCCGCGCGGTGCCTGGCTCACGTCCGATCGCACCCTGTTTACCGTCCAGCCGGTCACCCAGCCCCGCCAGTACCGCGCGCGTTCGGCCACCCGCTACCGGCTGGCCGAGCAACTCGACGATGCCGCGCGCGCACGCGCGCTGGCCCTGCCGACCGGCTTCGACCCGCAGGCACGCGCCCTCGCCGCACGCTGGCGGCTGCAGGGCCGCGATGACGCGGGGGTCGTCCAGGCGGCACTGGACCTGTTCAACGCCAGCTTCACTTACACCCTCAGCCCGCCGCTGCTGGGCCGCAATGCGGTGGACGAATTCCTGTTCGATACCCGGCGTGGTTATTGCGAGCACTATTCCTCGTCGTTCGTGTTCCTGATGCGCGCGGCCGGCATCCCGGCGCGCGTGGTCACCGGCTACCAGGGCGGCTGGTGGAACGCGACCTACGGCTACCTGCTGGTGCGCCAGTCCGACGCGCATGCCTGGGCCGAAGTGTGGCTGGATGGGCGCGGCTGGGTGCGCGTGGACCCGACTGCCGCCGTCAACCCGGCGCGCATCGAAGCGGGTGCCGGCGCGACCGCCGGTGACCCGCGCCGCGCCGGGCCGGCCTGGCTGCGTGAACTGCGCAACCGGGTGGATATCGTCAACCGCCTGTGGACGGAAGGCGTGCTGCATTTCGACGCGCTGCGCCAGCGCGGTCTGCTGACGCCGTTCGGCGTGGTCGATGCACGCGCCGGCGACCTGCTGCTCGCCCTCGCCGCGGCGCTGGCCGCGACCCTGCTGCTGGCCACCCTGTGGGCGCTGCGCAACAGTGCTGTCCCGACCGGTGACAGACTCGACCGCGCGTGGTCGCGCTTCCTCGACCGGCTCGCTCGCCGGGGCATTCGCAGGCGCCACAATGAAGGCCCGCAGGCACTGCTGCAGCGCGTGCGCGCAGGGGCGCCGGCGCTGGCTGCGGTCATCGCGCCGCTGGTTGGCGAATACGCACAGCTGCGCTATGCCCAGGTTCAGGCGTCACCCGCCAATGTCGCCGCATTGGTGCGGCGACTGCGGCGGATCAGGCTGCCACGTGGCCGGACCGGCGTCCTTCCCGACGCCGCATCCACCGTGTCCGTAGCGCGCGCCGCCGATGAGCGAGGTGTGCCATGAACAAATGTTTCCTGATCGCACTGGCTGGCCTGGCACTGGCTGCATGCGCCAGCGTGCCGACGCCGCTGCGCGGCGACTTCTCCGCCGGCATGCCGCGCGACGTGGTGGGCGGTGCCACGCCGCTGAACGTGCGCTGGGGCGGTGAGATCATCAAGGTCGAGCCGAAGGCCGATTCGACCTGCTTCGAGATTCTCGCGCGCACGCTGGACAGCAGCGCCCGTCCGATCCTCAAGGATCCCGCCGGCGGCCGTTTCATCGCCTGCCGCGAGGGCTTCTACGACCCGGAGGTGTTCACGCGCGGACGCCTGGTCACGGTGGTCGGCACGGTCACCGGCACCGACCATGGCAAGGTGGGCGAATTCGACTACAGCTATCCGCATGTCGCAGCCGAAGCGATCTACCTGTGGCCGCCGCGCCTGCCGGGCAACAGTCCGCCCGCCTGGGATCCCTGGTTCTATGGCTACGGACCCTACTGGGGTCCGTACTGGGGGCGTCCATACTGGGGTCCGTACTGGGGCGGTGCCGTGATCATTCACCGCGGGCCCAGCCCGCAGCCGCCGCGGCACTAGAACGGGTGCGCCTTCGCCGGCGCCGGCACCTCCGGCGCGGCTGAAGCCGCTCCCACGGGCGTCGCAGCCGTGCCGGTTCCCCGGCTGCGCGGTGCTTGCCCGGGCGGCAGGCGCCGGCCGCACGCGGTACGGGTTCCGGCAACGCTGCGCGCCACTCGCGGAAAGGGACGCGGGCCGGCTGGCACGGGATTCCAGGTGGCGCACGCGCGTGCCGCGGCGCCCCTTCCAGGCACGCTGCGCTTGCTCGGGCGACGCGGGCGCGCAGGTCCGGACTGCAAGCACGGGTAGCGGCAGCGCGGGCGTCAAGACGCAGCGGGGCTGGGCGGGCGCTTCGTCGACACAGACGTGCCGGATCGCACACACAAAAAAGCCCGGCTTGCGCCGGGCCTTTTCGTTACTTCGGTCGATCCGCGATTTACTGCGGATTCTCCACGACCATCTCGGTGCGGCGGTTGCGCGCACGACCTTCCTTGGTGCTGTTGGTGTCGATCGGCTGCGTTTCACCAAAGCCCTTGACGCCCGAGATCTGGCTCGCCGGGACACCGTGCGAGGTCAGATAGTCGTACACGATCTGCGCACGACGCTCGGACAGCTTCTGGTTGTACGCGTCGGAACCGATCGAGTCGGTATGGCCGTCGAGTTCAACCTTCACATCCGGGTTGCGCTGCAGCACGTCCACGGCCTGGTCGAGGATCGCAATCGAATCGGCCGTCGGCTCCTGCAGGCTCGGCTCGATGTTCGTCTCGCCGGGCTTCGGGCGGTCGAACTTGAAGTTCACGCCACGCAGGTCGATGACGACCTTCTGCGGCGGCACTTCCTCGACCGGCGGCGGCGGCGGCGGCGGCGGCTCAACCGGCGGCGGCGGCGGTGGGGCAGCGCGCTCGCCGAAGTTGTACACCAGGCCGACGCTGGCAATCGCGTCGAGGTAGCCGTTCTTGTGCGACACGTTGTAGCCCAACGCGTCGGACAGGTTGCCACGCGTGTCATCATCGAAGTCGTAGCGCGCGGCGATTTCACCACGCAGGGCGAAGCGCTCAGTCATGTTGAACTGCACGCCACCACCGACGGTCACCATCGGCGACCAGCCACCGGACAACTTGCCGGCACCGTACGGCGGCGGAGTTTCGACCAGGAAGCCCGAGTACGCGGTATGACGCAGCGCACCGGCGCCGGCCATCACGTACGGACGAACCTGCGCGCCGGGCTCGCCGAAGAACCAGCGACCGCTGACGCCCACGCCCACGCTTTCCCACTCGTGGCCAGCGCGCCAGGCGCTGTTCTCGAAGTCGGCGTTGTTGATGGTGTACTCGAAATCGATCGCCAGATGCGGGTTCACCCACACGCCGACGCCGATGCCACCCCACAGGGAAGTATCGGTCATGCGAGCGCTGTCGGAGAAGTTCGCACCGATGCGCGGGGCGATGTACCAGTCACCTGAATCCTGAGCTTGGGCAGCGGCGGGGATGCCACCGACCAGCGCAAGTGCGATAAGCGCACTCAAGGCCTTACGTTTCATTCGTAGAGTCTCCTCTCTCGTTTCTTGGAATTACACGACGCCCGCCCAACCCACGCAGGACGCTCACGCCCTTGCCATTCTACGCCAAATTGACGCGAAGGAAACGTGCGCTTAACACCGCTGCAAACCATGAGGGCTGCGGCGCGCAGTCTAGCGGCATCTTCGCGCGAGGGCCAGCACTTTGTGAAGATCAGGTTAAGCGCGCTTCAGGCTGTGACGAACAGCCCCATGAACCGGTCCACCGGCAATGCGTCGAGTGACGCCGGATCGCCTGTTGCGGCGAGGATCCGTTCCACCTGCCGGGCAGGCAGGTGATCGGCCAGGGCCTGCGCAAACTTGGCCTGCAGCAAGGGAATGCCTTCCTGCCGCCGGCGCCGGTGGCCGACCGGATAGTCGATCGACACCTTGTCGGTGGCGCTGCCATCGGTGAAGAACACCTGCACCGAATTGCCGATGTAGCGCTTGTCCGGATCGAAGTAATCCTTGGTGAACTGCGGATTTTCGACGACCTGCATCTTCGCCCGCAGCGCATCGATGCGCGGATCGGCGGCCACCTCGTCGGAGTAGTCGGCGGCGGTCAGGCGGCCGAAGATCAGCGGCACGGCAACCATGTACTGCAAGCAGTGGTCGCGGTCGGCATAGTTGGCGAGCGGTCCGGTCTTGTCGATGATGCGCCGCCCGGCTTCCTGGGTTTCGATGACGATGCGCGCGACCTCGCCGAGCCGGTCGGCCACCGCCTCATGCAGCGCCAGCGCACACTCGACCGCCGTCTGGGCGTGGAACTCGGCCGGATAGCTGATCTTGAACAGCACGTTTTCCATCACGTAGCTGCCGAACGGCCGCTCGAACGCGAACGGCTTGCCGCCGAAGGCGACATCCTGGAAGCCCCAGGTCTTCGCACTCAGCGCCGACGGGTAGCCGACGCAACCCTTGACCGCATTCAAGGCATGCGTCACCGCGCGCCGGCAGGCATCGCCGGCCGCCCAGCTCTTGCGCGGGCCGGTGTTGGGCGCGTGGCGATAGGTGCGCAGGACGCCGTTGTCGATCCAGCTGTGGCTGACCGCGTCGATGATCTGCTGCCTGCCGCCGCCGAGCATGTGCGTGGCGACGGCGGTCGAGGCCAGGCGCACCAGGATGACGTGGTCGAGCCCGACCCGGTTGAAGGAGTTTTTCAGCGCATAGCAGCCCTGGATCTCGTGCGCCTTGATGGCCAGGCCCAGCACGTCGCGCACGCTCAGCGGCCGGGTGCCATCGCGCGCGGACCGGCGCGCCAGATAGTCGGCCACGGCCAGGATCGCGCCAAGGTTGTCGGAAGGATGGCCCCATTCGGCGGCCAGCCAGGTGTCGTTGAAGTCCAGCCAGCGAATCTGCACGCCGATGTTGTAGGCGGCCTGCACGGGATCGAGCTCCCAGGCCGTGCCCGGCACGCGCGCGCCCCCCGGCAGCACCGCCCCCGGCACCAGCGGTCCGAGGTGCTTGACGCACTCCGGGAAATGCATGGCCAGCAAGGCGCAGGCGAGGGAATCGAGCAGCATGTGGCGCGCGGTGGCGTAGGCTTCTTCGGAGTCAATGCGGTAGTCGACGACGTAGTCGGCAATGTCGCGCATGGATGCATCGGGCTCGGGCCGCATGGCCGAGCGGATATCGTGGTCGCTCATGGGCATTCCCTGGTCAATGGCGCCACGCGGCGCCTGCTGCACGATGGTCGCACATGTCGGCTGAGCGGGAGCGGAGCCGCGCTGTTCAGGGCTGCGTCTCCAGCACCCCTGCGGGCACCCGCACGGCGCCTTCCATCAGCACCCGCGCGCTGCGGCTCATGACCGCGCGCGTCACCGCCCACGCGCCGTCCACGCGGCGCACCGCAGCGCCGACGCGCAGGATCCCGGAGGGGTGGCCGAAGCGCACTGCCTCGCGTGCACCGCCGCCGGCGGCCTGGTTCACCAGGGTCCCTGGCACCGCGGCCGCAGTCGCGATGGCGACCGAGGCGGTGCCCATCATGGCGTGGTGCAGCTTGCCCATGGACAGCGCGCGCACGTTGAGATCGATGTCGGCAGCGGCAATCGCCTTGCCACTGGCGGCGACGTAGGCACGCGGCGGTGCCACCCAGGCGAGCTTGGGCGTGTGCTGGCGCCTGGCCGCTTGCGCCGGGGTGTCGATCAGCCCCATGCGCAGCGCGCCGGCGACGCGTATGGCCTCCAGGCGGGCGAGCGCGGCCGGGTTCTCATTGATCTCCGGCTGCAGTTCGGTGCCGTCGTAGCCCAGGCCGGCCGCAGCGACGAACACGGTCGGAATGCCGGCACTGATCAGCGTGGCCTGCAGGGTGCCCACGTCCGGCACTTCCAGATCATCCACCAGGTTGCCGGTCGGGAACAGGGCGGCGCCCGTTTCGCCGTCATCGGCCGGATCGAGGAACTCCAGCACGATCTCGGCGGCCGGAAAGGTGACGCCATCGAGCTCGAAATCGCCCAATTCCTGTACCTGCCCGGCGCGCATCGGCACCTGCGCCAGGATGGTCTTGCCAATGTTGGCCTGCCAGATGCGCACCGTGGCCATGCCCTCGCGCGGCAGGCGCGTGGCATCGACCAGGCCGTTGGCGATGGCGAACGGTCCAACCGCCGCGGACAGGTTGCCGCAATTGCCCGACCAGTCGACGAAGGGCGCATCGATGCTGACCTGGCCATAAAGGTAATCGACATCGTGATCGGGCCGCGATGCCGGTCCGATGATCACGCACTTGCTGGTGCTGGAGGTCGCCCCGCCCATGCCGTCGGTATGCTTTCCATAGGGGTCGGGCGAACCGATGACGCGCAGCAGCAGCGCATCGCGCGCCGCCCCGGGCACGCGCGCCGCTTGCGGCAGGTCGCCCAGGCGGAAGAACACACCCTTGGAGGTACCGCCGCGCATGTAGGTGGCGGGAATGCGTAGCTGGGGAAGATGCAGCATGTCTGGGCGTGCGTGGTTGGCCGGACGGGCCGCGGATTATCCCGCACCCCGCGGCCCGGCGCGCGCCGATGCCGATTCAGCCGGCGGCAGGCGCGCCCCCGGCCGGCTCCGCTACCATGCAGCGGGTCCGATCGTCACCCACGAGCCACCACTGCCGACGGCACGCTGCGCTCGGCAAACCGGCCATGACCATGCCCAATACTGCCCACCCCACGCCACCGAAGCGTGACGACCTGCCCGATACCATTGCCCTCGTGCTGCAGGGAGGCGGCGCGTTGGGCGCCTATCAGGCCGGCGTGTACCAGGGGCTTGCCGAAGCCCACGTGCTGCCACACTGGCTGGCGGGCATCTCCATCGGCGCGCTGAACACCGCGATCATCGCCGGCAATGCGCCGGAGCGCCGGGTCGATGCCCTGCGCGAGTTCTGGAACACCATTACCCAACCCTACTGGCTGCCCCCCACCACCCTGGGCCTGGAAGCCGGCCTGGTGGGCATGGGCGGGACGGCGCGCGCCTGGCTGGATACGCTGGAAGCCTGGCGCGCGCTCAGCGAAGGCCAGCGCGGCTTCTTCCACCCGCGCATGCCCTGGGCGGCGGCACTGGACGACCCTGCCCTGACCGGCGGCATCGGCCCGACCACCGCAAGCTGGTACGACACCAGTCCGATGATCGCCACCCTCGAGCGGCTGGTCGACTTCGAACGCCTCAACGATGGCGGTACGCGCGTATCGGTGGGCGCGGTCAACGTCGCCACCGGCAACCTCGAGTATTTCGACAATACGCGCATGCGGCTGGACGCGCGCCATATCCTTGCTTCCGGCTCGCTGCCGCCAGCCTTCCCCGCCGTGGAGATCGATGGCCAGTACTACTGGGATGGCGGCCTGGTTTCCAACACGCCGCTCTCGCACGTGCTGGGTGACCCGGCGCGTGACGATATCCTGGTATTCCAGGTCGACCTGTGGGCGGCGCGCGGTGCCCTGCCACAGAACTTGCTGGACGTGACCGAACGCGACAAGGAAATCCGCTATTCCAGTCGCACACGACGGGTCACCGACGTGCAGCGCATGGACCAGCACTACCGGCGCCTGCTGCGCGAACTGCTGGAGGAAATCCCACCCGAGCGGCGCGCCGCCAGCCGCTGGGCGCGCCACGCGGCCGAGCTCGCCTGCCACGACCGGATCGCGGTGATCCACCTCATCTACCACACGCGCGCGCGCATCGGCCAGTTCAAGGACTACCAGTTTGGCCGCGTCAGCCTGCGCGAGCACTGGCAGTGCGGGCAGCACGACATCGCCCGCGCGCTGGCCCACCCGGAATGGCTGCAGCTGCCCACCGGGCAGGACAGTTTCGTCACCCACGATGCCACCCGGCCGGAGCGGGATTGAACCATTCGCCGCCGGCCAGGACGCGCGCTGCGCGGGCACCGCAGCGTCGCCAACCTGGTGGAATGGCTGATCCGCCAGCACTGCGAAGCCGCCGGCATTCCCATCCACGAGCGGGCCGAGCTGTTCCGGGAATCGGCCGATGAATGAAAGGACCCTGCGTGCCCTGGTCGAGGCGGGCGCGGTCAAGCGCGTGCGCATCGTCGCCGATGGCGCGCGCTTCCACCTGGAGGCGGTGACGCCGACCATGACCGTCGTTGCCACAAGGGCCTGCCGAAGACCTGGGGCAGTCGGGATGCCGCGGCCCGCTGGCAGCACGCACTCGGCATCGGCACCGCCCAACGCGATGTCAGCCGTTGGCAGCCCGAGCAGCGCGGCCTGAAGGTCTGAACCCGGCCGCGCCTTCGATGCCCGTCCTTTGAGTGCGCGGAGCGCTCCACGGGCTTGGGCAGCGCCGGGCGTGCGGCATCGATTCGGCCCCGCTCAGGCCGCCGCGCCCGTGGCCATGAACTCGCGCGCGAAGCGCGGCAGGATGCCGCCGGCGTTGTAGGTGGCCAGGTCATCATCCGAATCCAGGCGGCAGGTGACGGGCACTTCGACGCGCTCGCCACTCTTGCGCCGGATGACCAGGCTGAGCGTGGCGCCCGGAGCGGGTGTACCGCTCACGTCGAAGGTTTCCGTGCCATCCAGACCCAGCGTCTTGCGCGTGGTACCGGACATGAACTGGAGCGGCAGCACGCCCATGCCGACCAGGTTCTGCCGATGGATGCGTTCGAATCCCTCGGCGGCGATGGCTTCCACCCCGGCCAGGCGCACGCCCTTGGCCGCCCAGTCGCGCGACGAACCCTGGCCGTAGTCGGCACCGGCGATGATGATCAGCGGCTGCTTGCGCTGCATGTAGGTCTCGATGGCTTCCCACATGCGCATCACCTGCCCTTCCGGCTCGACGCGCGCCAGAGAACCCTGCTTCACCTGGCCATCGACGAGCGCCATTTCGTTGATGAGCTTGGGGTTGGCGAAGGTGGCACGCTGCGCGGTGAGGTGATCGCCCCGATGGGTGGCGTAGGAATTGAAGTCCTCTTCCGGCACGCCCATGCGGGCCAGGCATTCACCCGCCGCGCTGCTCGCCAGGATGGCGTTCGACGGCGACAGGTGATCGGTGGTGATGTTGTCCCCCAGGATGGCCAGCGGACGCAGGTTGCGCAGCGTGCGCTCGCCGGCCAGGGCGCCCTCCCAGTAGGGCGGATTGCGGATATAGGTGCTCTGCTCGCGCCAGTCGTAGAGCGGCCTGGCGCTGCCCTTCGCGCGCGGCGCGAACATGGGTTCGTAGATGCGCCGGAACTGCTCGGGCTTGACGTTCGCCTCGACCACCGCGTCGATCTCGGCATCGGGCGGCCAGATGTCCTTGAGGCGCACCTCGCGACCCTGGCCATCGACGCCCAGCACATCCTTCTCGATGTCGAAACGCACCGTGCCGGCGATGGCGTAGGCAATCACCAGGGGTGGCGAGGCGAGAAACGCCTGCTTGGCGTATGGATGGATGCGCCCGTCGAAATTGCGGTTGCCGGACAGTACGGCGGTGACGTACAGGTCGCGCTCGACCACTTCGCGCTGGATGGCCGGATCCAGCGCGCCGCTCATGCCGTTGCAGGTCGTGCAGGCGAAGCCGACGATGCCGAAGCCGAGCTTTTCCAACTCCGTGAGCAGCCCGGCTTCTTCCAGGTAGAGCTGCACCGCCCGCGAACCGGGCGCCAGTGAAGTCTTCACCCAGGGCTTGCGTGTGAGGCCGCGCGCATT
The DNA here is from genome assembly GCA_023228465.1 of Dokdonella sp. Lineage (GTDB taxonomy): Bacteria > Pseudomonadota > Gammaproteobacteria > Xanthomonadales > Rhodanobacteraceae > Dokdonella_A. Next base: position 40,625 of record JALOBC010000008.1, read on the forward strand.
GGCGTTGCGCGCCAGCAGCGCGGCGGCAATCACGTTGCGCGGATTGGAGGTGTTGGTGCAACTGGTGATGGCGGCGATGATGACGGCGCCGTCGGGAATCCGCCCCGCCCTTTCATCGCTGCGTGCGGCAGCCAGCTTGTCCGCATCGGCCACGCCGCGCGCGGCCAGTTCCGCGGCCGGCAGGCGCCGGTGCGGATTGCTCGGGCCGGCAAGATTGCGCACCACGCTGGAGAGATCGAAGTGCAGCGTGCGCGCGTATTTCGCGCCCTCGAGGTCGCTGGCCCAGAAGCCGCAAGTCTTGGCGTAGGTTTCCACCAGCCGCACCTGCTCGTCGCTGCGCCCGGTGAGGCGCAGGTAGTCCAGCGTATTGTCATCGATGAAGAACATCGCCGCGGTGGCCCCGTATTCGGGCGCCATGTTGGAAATCGTCGCCCGGTCACCGATGGTGAGCGCTGCCGCGCCGGGGCCGCGGAACTCCAGATATGCACCCACCACCCGCTCGGCGCGCAGGAACTCGGTCAGCGCCAGCACCACGTCGGTGGCCGTGATGCCGGGCTGTGGTCGCCCACCCAGCTCCACGGCGACGATGTCCGGCAGGCGCATCCAGGACGGATTGCCGAGCATCACGCTTTCCGCCTCCAGGCCACCGACGCCGATGGCGATGACGCCCAGCGCATCGATGTGTGGGGTATGCGAATCGGTGCCGACGCAGGTATCGGGAAAGGCCACCCCGTCCTGCACGTAGATCACCGGCGACATCTTCTCCAGGTTGATCTGGTGCATGATGCCGTTGCCGGCCGGAATCACGTCCACGTTGTCGAAGGCCAGCCGCGTCCATTCGATGAAATGGAAGCGGTCGGCGTTGCGCCGGTCCTCGATGGCGCGGTTCCTGGCGAACGCGTCCGGATCGAATCCCGGCGCCTCGACCGCGAGCGAGTGATCGACGATCAACTGCACGGGTACCACCGGATTCACCTTGGCCGGATCGCCGCCCGCCGCCGCAACCGCCTCGCGCAGCCCCGCAAGATCGACCAGCGCCGTCTGGCCGAGGATGTCGTGGCAGACCACGCGTGCCGGGAACCAGGGAAAATCGAGTTCGCCCCGCCGATGGATCAACTGGCCCAGATAGTCATCGATGCGCGCCGGATCGGCCCTGCGCACGATGTTCTCGGCGTGCACGCGGGCGGTGTAGGGCAGCGCCGCCCAGGCTCCCGGCTGGATGGCATCGACCGCGGCACGCGCGTCGTAAAAGTCGAGCGCAGTGCCCGGCAGCGGCTTGCGGTAGTTCGTATTCATGGCATCCCGTCGATGGGCGCGCGCCGCGTTGGGCTGCGCGCAGCGCCGGCAAGGGCGCGGAAACCCGGCATTTTCGCAGGAATCAAGATGATTTGTTCTGCCCGCCTGGAGCATCGCGGCTGAAGCCGCTCCCACAACAGCAAAGGGGATCGCAACGCACGTGGGAGGGACTTCAGTCCCGATGCTGCGGGAAGTCCCCTGCTGCGGGAGGGACTTCGGTCCCGATGCTGCCTGGTCTCTATGGGCGCGAAGGGATCGCGGCTGAAGCCGCTCCCACAGCACGCGATCTTCCACATCGCTCGATCTCCCGCTGCGCTCGATTCCCACAGCATTCGATCTCTGCCGGCGCCGGGGCTGTCGCAGCATCGGGCCTGATGTTCTGCCCGCAGGACCCGGTACGGCATTGCCGGATCGCTCCACACCGGGCATCTTCACGCGACCTGCCGCCACGCGGACCACGCCATGCGCTACCCCCACCTGTTCAGCCCACTCGACCTCGGTCACGTGACCCTGCCCAACCGGGTGCTGATGGGCTCGATGCATACGGGGCTCGAGGATCGCGCACGCGATTTCGACAAGCTCGCCGCCTACTTTGCCGAACGCGCGCGCGGCGGCGTGGCGCTGATGGTGACGGGCGGCTTCGCGCCGAATATCGAGGGTTGGCTGAAGCCGTTCGCGAGCCGGCTGTCGATGCCCTGGCACACCGGCCGGCACCGCACGGTCACCGGCGCGGTGCATGCGCAAGGCGCGCGCATCTGCCTGCAGATCCTGCATGCCGGTCGCTACGCCTACCATCCGCTCGGCGTGGCACCTTCGCGGATCAAGTCGCCCATCACCCCGTTCACGCCACGCGCGCTATCCGGTCGCGGCGTCGAGCGAACGATCGAGGCCTTCGTCAACTGCGCGCGGCGCGCCCAGGACGCCGGCTACGACGGCGTCGAGGTAATGGGCTCGGAAGGCTACCTGATCAACGAGTTCCTCGCCGAGCGCACCAACCGGCGCGACGACGACTGGGGCGGATCGGTCGAGAAGCGCCAGCGCTTCCCGGTGGAGATCGTGCGGCGCATTCGCGCAGCGGCCGGCAACGACTTCATCATCATCTATCGCATTTCGCTGCTGGATCTGGTCGATGGCGGACAGAGCCGCGAGGAGGTCGTTGCGCTGGCGAAGAAGATCGAAGCCGCCGGCGCCAGCCTGCTCAACAGCGGCATCGGCTGGCACGAAGCGCGCGTGCCCACCATCGTCACCAGCGTGCCGCGTGCCGCCTTCGCCTGGGTGACGGCGCGCATGAAGTCGGAAGTCACGATTCCCTTCATCGCCAGCAATCGCATCAACATGCCGCAGACAGCCGAGCGCATCCTGGCTGCCGGCGAAGCGGACATGGTGTCGATGGCGCGGCCGTTCCTCGCCGACCCCGACTGGGTGAACAAGGCCCGCGACGACCGCAGCGAGGCCATCAATACCTGCATCGCGTGCAACCAGGCATGCCTGGATCATGTATTCGAGAACCGGCGCGCGAGCTGCCTGGTCAACCCGCGCGCCTGTCATGAAACCGAATTGATCGTCACGCCCGCGGCCGCGAAGAAGCGCATCGCCGTGGTCGGCGCGGGACCGGCGGGTCTGGCCTGCGCCAGCACGCTGGCTGCGCGCGGGCACGCCGTCACGCTGTTTGAGCAGGCGGGCGAACTCGGTGGCCAGTTCAACATGGCCAAGCGGATACCGGGCAAGGAGGAATTCGCCGGCACCCTGCGCTACTTCGGACAGCGCCTCGACGAGTGCGGCGTCGCGCAGCGCCTCGGCACGCGCGCCAGCCTGCCGATGCTGCAGGACGGCGCCTTCGACGAAGTGGTGATCGCCACCGGTGTCACGCCGCGCGCCGCGCGCATCCCGGGCGATGAGCGCGCCAACGTGCTGAGCTATGTCGATGTACTGGCCGGCAACGCGCCGGTCGGACCGCGCGTGGCCATCGTCGGCGCCGGCGGCATCGGCTTCGACATGGCCGAGTTCCTGGTCGAGCCGCACCCCTCGCCGACCACGGACGTGGTCCGCTGGTCGCGCGAATGGGGCGTGGACATGTCGTTCACGGCACGCGCCGGACGCATCGCGCCGGCACCGGAGCCGGCCGCGCGCCAGGTGTGGCTGCTGCAGCGAACGTCCGGGCGCCTGGGCCGGCGGCTCAACAAGACGACCGGTTGGGTGCACCGGGCAACGCTGAAGGCCAAGGGCGTCGTGCAGATCGGCGGCGTCAGCTACGACCGTATCGACGCGGAGGGCCTGCACATCCGCGTCGATGGCGCCGGGCGGGTGTTGCCGGTGGATAGCGTCGTCATCTGCGCCGGGCAGGAAGCCAATCGCAGCCTGTATGAGGAATGCACCGCCGCGGGCCTCACGACGCACCTGATCGGCGGCGCCGACGTGGCGGCCGAACTGGATGCCAAGCGCGCCATCGACCAGGGCACGCGGCTGGCCGCGCGCCTGTGAGGCACGCGTTGCTCGCGGGCCTCGAAGCGTGGCCTCACGCGTCCGCTTCATGCGAGGATCAAGCATGGGCATTCCGGCCGTTGGGGAGGACGGTGCAATGCGGGCAATCGGCCTTGGCCTGATGCTGGTGGCGCTGGCGCCGGGCGCCGCACAGGCGGCGACGATCGACCTGGCGGCACGCGACGCGCTGACCGGCGCCGCGGTGACTGCGACGGTGGAGTTCACCGACCGCGATGGCAAGCACACACTGCACATCGATGGCGCCGCGCGCAGCGTCGCCGGGCCCGACCGAAGCGTGCCGGCCATCGCGCGCGCGGACGGCTATCACCCACTCCGCTTCAGGCTCGATCCCGGCGTCGAGCGCATGCGCCTGCTGCTCGACCCGCTGGCCGCGCCGCCGGCGTTCCGGCGCCTGGCAGCACCGGCCGATCCTGGCAGCGATGTGGGCTGGTTGCAGGGGTATATACGTCACGCCGACGATGGTGCGGGGCTCGCCGGCGCCACTGTCAGCGCCGCCGGCCAGACGGTGCTGACCGATGCGGACGGCTATTTCGAGCTGTCGCTGGGGCCGGTGGCGTCGGCCGACATCACGCGCTACAGCGTGGCGGTGGCGGCGGCCGACAGCCGCCGACACCGCGTCGATGGTCTGCTCCGGCACGCCGGCATCCAGCGGCTGGTGGTTGCGCTCGGCGCCGACCCGGCAGCGGTGACCCCCGTGGTGATTGGCGCGCTGGATCGCCGTGAAGGCACCCTGGCGGCGCCCGGCGGCGCCGCGCTCATGCACCCGCGCCCCGCCAGCCCGGCCGGCCCGCTGGTCGCACCCGGCCTCACGCCCCCGGCGTCGATCCGGGTCGGTTATGCCGATGCCGCGTGCACCCAGCCCTGCTGCACGGCTTCCTGTACCACGACCTGCACGATGTCATTGGAAACCTACGTCCGGCGTGGCCTCGACAACGAGTGGATCGCCAGCTGGAACACCCAGGCGCTGCGTGCCGGCAGCCTCGCCTATCGCAGTTATGGCGCCTGGCGCGTCGATCATCCGATCCGCGCGGCCTTCGACATCTGTTCCAGCGCCTGCTGCCAGGTCAACGACGCCAGCACCGCCAGCAGCACCGACGCGGCCATCGCCCGCACGCCAGGCATGCTGCTGACCCGCGATGGCGACACCGCGGCGGGCAGCGAGTATTCGGCCGAGAACAACAGCTGGGACGATCCGAACGACGGTCTGGCCTGCAGCAACGTGGATTTGTCCTGTGGCAATGGTTACGCCGGTTCGCCAGCCGCCGGCTGGCCCTGCCTCGACGATCCGGTCGGCACCAATCGCGGCTGCTTCGGCCACGGCCGCGGCATGTCGCAATGGGGCACCCAGCGCTGGGCGATCGATGCCAGCGCCCGTCGCTGGCCGTGGATCGTCGATCACTACTACAACGCCCACGGCTCCGGCAGCGCGCTGCGCACTGCGATCATCAGCTCGCCGCTCGGCATCACCGGCATCGCAACGCAGCCCGCCGCAGCCGCGCCCGGCAGCGTCTTGCAGATCCTGGCCGAGGCCGACAATGCTGCCGGCGCCGCGCACGCGCGTCTGCTGGTCGGCGCCAGCCTGTACCGCGCCGGCGTCGGCTACGTGGACGACCCCGGCAACGACGCCCCGCTCAGCCTCGCCCCCGGCGCCCATCCGATCGGGCGACCCTTCCGGATTCCCGCCGGCACACCGCCTGGCCAGTACGACCTGCTGGTATCGCTGTACCTGGACGTGGACGAGAACGGCACCATCACCTCGGCGGACCTGCCACTGGCGCTGGCGAGGGTCACGAGCGCACTGCAGGTCACCGACGAGCGCATTTTTGCGGACGGCTTCGAAACCTAGATCGGATCGCAGCGCGGCGGATCGGGACAGCGGCGGGTCGGGTGCCGCCGACGCCATCTGCAGCCACTCAGTACACGTCGCGGCGGTAGCGGCCCGTCGCCATCAGATGATCGACACCAGCGCGACCGATGCTCTCGACCAGCACGGCTTCGACGCCGGGCGCCATGCCCTCGCGACTGCCGCACACGTGGATCGCCGCGCCGGCGTCGATCCAGGCGCGCAGCAGCGGGGCGACCGCGCGCAGGCGATCCTGCACATGCACGCGCTCGGCCTGATCGCGCGAGAAGGCAAGATCGAGGCGGTCGAGGAAGCCCTCGCCCCGCCAGCGCAGGATGTCCTCACCGTAGTGGAAGTCGCAGCTGGCGTTGCGTTCGCCGAACAGCAGCCAGTTGCGACGCTGGCCGCGTGCGATGCGTTGCTTGAGCAGGCTGCGCAGCCCCGCCATGCCACTGCCGTTGCCGATCAGGATGAGCGGACGCGCATCATCGGCGAGATGGAAATTCGGATTGCTGCGCAGGCGCAGTTCAATCGTGGCGCCGAGCGCCGCATGCACCGTGAGCCAGGCGGCACCGACGCCGGGCGAACCATCCGGGCGCAGCGAGTGGCGCACCAGCAGGTCGAGCTGCCCGTCGGCGGGCAGCGAAGCCACCGAATATTCGCGTTGCCCCAATGGGCGCAGGCGCTCGGCGAGTGCCGCGACCGAACAGTCAACGACCTGCGCCACCGGCGGCAGGATGCTGCGCGACAGCAGTTCGGCGAGGGTGCCCGAGCCGTCGGCCGATGCCACCGGTGCCGCAGCGTCGAAGCCGCTTTCGCGCAACCAGGCATGTACGGCCTCGGGTGCGTTGCGCGGCGCGACCACGGCGACATCGCCCGCCTGCCAGTTCACCTGCACGCCTGGCGGCGGTGCCAGGGCAAGGTGGTAGCAGGCAGTACCGGCACTGCCTGGATTCAGCAAGCGACGCTCGCGCAGGCTCCAGCGCATGAAGCGCGGTTCGTCCCAGGCAGGCGGGCGCGCAACCTCGGCCAGTGCGCGCACGCGCGCCTGCCATTGGCCAAGCGCGGCCGCGTCGCCATCATCCACTTCGATGCGTTCGAACAGGGCCTGCGCGCCACAGGCGCCGAGCCAGGCGTCGAGCCGCCGGCCAAACGCGCAATAGTTCGTGTAGCTCTGGTCGCCCAGTGCCAGCACGGCGTATTTCAGCTGCGCCAGAGCCGGGCGCGTGCCAAGCACGTCGCGCACGAAGGGCAAGGCCGGATCCGGCGCATCGCCCTCACCCGTGGTGCTGGCGATCAGCAGCAGGCGGGTGGTTTGCGCCAGCAGGCGTGCATCGACTTCACCCAGGGCAGCCACGCGCGGCGCCTGCCCCGCGCCGGTCAACAGGGCCGCCGTCCGTGCGGCCAGCTCGCTGGCGAAGCCGGTCTGGCTGGCGTGCACGACGAGCACCCCGGTGGCCGACGCGCTGGCCGGTGCGATCCTCGCCGCACGGCGCGGCCGCGCCCGCAGGCACAGGCCCGCGTAGGCGAGCAGCACGCCCAACGCGGCCACGCTCCGGGTGCCGGGCGGCACCGCCGGCACCGCCAGGTCTTCCTGCAGCCCGAGCAGCCACAGCGCCAGCAAGGCAAGCGCAGCCAGGACCGCCGCGTTGGCAAGCGTGGATACGGACGGCAGGCGCCCGCCGCGCGGTGAACGACGCGCGTCCGCTCGCGGCACCCGCACCCACAGGGTATCCGGCGTTGCAACGGCGACCAGCAGCGCGCGCAGGAATTTCATCGGCGCTCCAGCAACGCAGCGAAGGCCGGCGACATGCGCTCCGCCAGGCCGTCGCCTTCATGCACGATCAACAGCACCGCCAGGCCGCGCTCGCTGGCCCAGGCCAGGCCCTGCTCGGGCCCCAGCACCATGATGGCCGTGCCGGTCGCATCGGCCCGCATGCAGTCGTCGGCGACCGTCGTGACCGAGGCGATGCGCTGCGCGACCGGCCAGCCAGTGCGCGGGTCGATGTGATGTGAATAGCGCCTGCCACCGTCGGCAAGGAAATGGCGGTAGTCGCCCGAGGTCGCGATGGATTGCTCGCGCAAGGCAATCACGCGTTCCACTTCGTCCGCGGCAGCAACCGGGCCGGCTGCGGCACCGGGCCTTTCGATCGCCACCTGCCAGTCGTGGCCGTCCGGGCGTCGTCCGCGCGCGCGCAGTTCGCCGCTGATGTCCACCAGATAGGCCTGGACGCCCTGGCGGTCGAGATAGCGCGCGATCTGGTCGGTGCCGAAGCCCTTGGCGATGGCCGACAGATCCAGTTCCACGCCGCCTGGCTGCAGCACGCGCCGGGTGGCGGCATCGAGTTCGACCCGTTGCCAACCCACTCGCGCGCGCGCCGCCTCGATGGCCGCCGGGTCGGGCACCCGTGGGCCCTGGCTGCCGGGCCCGAAACCCCACAGGTTGACCAGCGGCCCCACGGTCGGGTCATAGGCACCCCCCGTATCGGCCGCCAGCGCCAGGGCATGCTCGAGTACGGTGAAGAACTCTTCCGGCAGCACCTGCCAGCGACCCGCGCCAGCCCGGTTGTAGCGACCCAGATCCGAGTCGGCCTGCCAATGGCTCATCTGCGCCACCACCCGGTCCACTTCAGCCTGGATACCGGCCTGGAGCGCGGCGCGCGCCACGCCCGGCGGGCGCAGCAGCTTGACCGACCAGGTCGTGCCCATGGTCCGGCCCGACAGGGCTTCCAGCGCCGGCGACGGCGCGCAGGCGCCGACCAGAGCCAGCGCCAGCAGCCCCCCGGCCAGGCACAGCATGCGTCGCATCAGCGGTTCCTCCCGCGCCCCTACTGTGGCAGCACTTCCAGCGTCGCGGTGTAGCTCGCGCGCCTTGTGGCGGCTTCCCTGAGCGTGGGCCTGGCGCCCTCGACCGACGCGTTCAACCAGTACATTCCGGGCGCCGGAAAGGTCATCGAGAACTGGCCCTGCGCATCGGTCCTGGTCTGGATCTCGCCCTGGCGATCCCGGTAGCGCGTGCCCCCGGCGATCGCCACGACTTCGAGGCCGGCCGCCGGCTTGCCATCCATGAGCAGGCGGAAGCTTGCCGCCTCACCATCCACGAGGTCGTTGGGATGGCTGACGGGCACCAGCTCCAGCCCCTTGCCGGTGGGCTTGAGGGCCGCCTGGTCGGGCTTGCCAAGCGTGGCGAAGGTCTCGACGCGGTTCTGGGTTTCGCTGATTTCAACCTTGGTCGCCCCGGCCGGGATCTCCAGCGCGCCGACGCGCCCGCGCACCCGGCCCGGCTTGCCCTGGGCATCTTCGAAACGCGCCATCAGGCCATCGCTCACCACCGCGATGCGGTAGGTTCCAGCCTGCTGCAGGTGCAGGTCGAAGGTGCTGCGGTACTTCCCGCGCGCGACATTCTCCGGGGCGAGCGTGGTGCCGTCCGGTGCGGTCACCACCAGGCCGCCGATCGCCAGCGGCACGTGGTTGAAATAGAAAAGGTCGTTGGATACGGCGGCGTCCACCGTCAACCAGGCGTCGGCACCATCGGAGAGCACGGTTGCCGAGGGCACCAGGAACATCTTGTGCGCCGAAGCGGCGCCCGGCAGGGCCAGAGCCACGAGCAGGGCCAGCGAGGGCAAGCAGCGTCTCATCGGAATTCTCCTTGCGTGTTCAGGGTTCGAGGTCGAGGCGCACGGCGCCCAGTTCATCGCGGCCGGAGGCCTGCAGGTGGGTGGACGCTGTCGGTGGCCACTGGAAGGCAATGGCGAGCACCTCGCGGCCACCCACTTCGCGCGCCGCCTCGATCTTCAGGGTGTAGGCGCCGGGCGCGAGCCCGGCCAGCGGCGGGCCGGCGTCGTCGAAGTGCAGGCGGTACTGGCCGGCCGGTCGGGTCGCGCCACTCACGCCGTCGATCGGCAGGCGCTGCTCGCGGCCGCTGCGCCGCCACCATTGGCGCAGGTCCGCCAGCCACTTGGCGCCTGATTCCTGCTTGCCGGTGCCGGCGTCCTTGCCCTCCTTCTGCTGGTACCAGACGGCGAGGTTGGCGGCGACGCTGCGATCCTCGCCCTCGATCCATACCGCCACATAGGGGCGGTGGTATTCGGCGACGTCCAGGCGCGGTATTTCGAGGGTAATGTCGGCGCTGGCGGCCAGCGCCGGCGTGGCCATGGGGAGCGCAAGCAGGGCAATCATCAGGAGTGGACGCACGGTCACCTCAGGCATGGACGAACAGGATCACGATCAGGAGCGGCACGACCAGTCCCAGCGCGACCATCGGCCAGGTGGCACGGCGCTGGCGCGCGTGGAGTTGCAGCAGCACCAGTCCGGTGATCGAAAAGACCAGTGCGCCGACCGCGAACAGGTCGATGAACCAGCCCCACAGCGGCCCGGCATTGCGGCCCTTGTGCAGGTCGTTGGCCCAGGCCAGCCAGCCCCGATCGGTGCGCTCCCAGGTCGCCTCGCCGGTTGCGACGTCGATGCTGACCCAGGCGTCACCACCGGGACGGGGCAGCGAGAGATAGATCTCGCCCGCGTCCCATTCTGCCGGACGCGCGCCCGCCTGGATGCCCCATTGCCGATCCAGCCAGGCAGCCAGCGCCGCGGGCAGCGGCGCGCGATCGGCATTGGCCTGCGCCTGCCCCTGCGCCGCCGCCAGCACGTCGCCTGGTACCTGGGCGGTACGCGTGGTCACGTCGGCGCGCGCGCCGATCCGGCCCGCGTGGTTGAGGGTGATGCCGGTAACGCTGAAAAGCAGCATGCCGACCAGGCACAGGGCGGCGCTGATCCAGTGCCACCGGTGCAGCGTGCGCAACCAGTAGGCGCGACGCCGCTGAACCGGCGCCGGCAGGTGCGAGACCGCCTCGTGCATGCATCCTCTGGGGAGCGTCGGCCAAGGGCCGGAACAGCGCATTCTAAATGCGAATCACTCGCAATTACAATCACGATGCGTCGGCTCCGGGCACGCGCCGGCGCAGGGCGCCGGACAGACGCGCCGATCCGATCACGCGGCAAGATCCCTGCACCCGGACACCGCGCCGCTGCGCCAGCCCGGTCGGCGGGCGCTTGTTCGCCGGCGCGCCCGGCCGGGTTCCGCCTGTGCTCTACTTCACCCATGCGTATCCTCATCGTCGAAGACGACGCGGCCATTGCCGAGGCGATCGTCGCCGCGCTCGAACGTGCGGGCCATGCCGTGGACCGGCTGGAGAGCGGGCGCCAGGCGGACGTGGCCCTGCGTGATCACTTCTATGACCTGGTCGTGCTGGATCTGGGCCTGCCGGAGGTGGACGGCGTAGCACTCCTCAAGCGCCTGCGTGCCCGCGCCGACGCCGTGCCGGTACTGGTCGCCACGGCACGCGAGGAGCTGGAAGAGCGCGTGCATGCGCTGGATCTGGGCGCCGACGACTACCTGGTCAAGCCGTTTGCGCTGAGTGAACTGGAAGCGCGGGTTCGCGCCCTGCTCAGACGCCGCGCCACCCAGGGCGTCCCGGAGATCGAACTCGGCCGCCTGCGTATCGACCTTGCGCGAAGACGGGCACACCTGGACGACGCGCCGCTGGAACTCACGCCGCGCGAGTTCGGCCTGCTGGAAGCCCTGGTGGCGCGCCTGGACCGCGTGGTCAGCCGCGAACAGCTGATCGAGGCGCTGTGCAGCTGGGACACCACGCTGACCGACAATGGCCTGGACATCGCCGTGTACCGCCTGCGTCGCAAGCTGGAGGGCAGCGGCGTGGGCATCCGCACCGTGCGCGGGGTCGGCTATCTGCTCGAGGTGGCCGATGCGCACACCTAGCCTGCGCCGGCGACTCCTTACCATCCTGGCCGCGCCCATGGCGCTGGCCTGGCTCGCCAGCGGCGCGCTCATCTACGTGCTGGCGCTGCACTACGCGAACATCAACTACGACCGCTCCCTGCGCCAGGGGGCGATTGCGCTGGAACAGATGATCAGGAGTGCTGCCGGCCGGCCAGAGCTCAGTCCGCAGGCGCGCATCCTGATGGAATACGATCCCACCAATCCCGGCCTCTACGCCGTGCGCAGCCTGCGCCACGGACTGCTGGCTTCGAACCTGGACCTGCCCGCACCCGACCCGCTGCCCGCGCTCGGCGCGCCGCCGCAACTGTACTCGGTGCAGGTGGGCCGGCAGTCGCTGCGCATGGCAGCGTTGACGATGACCGCGGACGACCCCGATGACGAAATCCTGGTGGCCGTCGCCGAGACCCTGCGCGAGCGCCGCGCGCTGGCGCGTGAAATCCTCGTCGGGACGCTGCCGGTCGTGCTGCTGCTGATCGCGACCGTGCTGGCTGTGGTCTGGATGGCGGTCAGCCGGGGCCTGCGCCTGCTCGATCCACTGACCGAGCAGATCGCGAGACGGCCGGCCAATGACCTTTCACCGCTGGACCCGTCGGTCGTGCCGATCGAGATTCTCCCGCTGACGCAAACCATCGACGCGTTGTTTGCCCGGCTCCGGCAAACCCTGGAGCTGCAGGAGCGATTCATTGCCGATGCCGCACATCAGCTGCGCACGCCGCTCGCCGGGCTGCGCCTGCAGGCCGAACGCGCACTGGCCGACCCGCGGCCGGAGAGCGTGCGCGCCGCACTCGTGCACGTCGAGCGCCTGGCGGCCGGTGCCGGCCGGGCGGCCGGACAGTTGCTGGCGCTGGCGCGCGCTTCGGCCGATGAACAGGGCCATCCGGCGGTCGTGGATGTCGCCCAGCTGGCGCGTCGCTACCTGGCCCAGCGGGTGCCCGATGCACTGGCACAAGGCATCGACCTGGGCTACGAGGGTCCGGTCTCCGGCGCGCTCGTGCCGGGCGATCCGGTGATGCTGCGCGAAGCCCTGGTCAACCTCGTCGACAATGCCCTGCACCACGCGGGCGCGAACGGCCGCGTGACGGTCACCGTGACGCGGCTGGAAGGCGCGATCGAACTCGCCGTGGAGGATTCCGGCAGCGGCGTGGATGAGCGCTGGTGGCCACGCCTGGGCGAGCGCTTCTTCCGTCCGCCGGAAAGCACCCGCGAAGGCTCCGGCCTCGGCCTGGCCATCGTCCGCCGCATCGCCGAGCGGCACGGTGCCAGCGTCACATTCGGCCGCGCACGCGAGGGCGGGCTGCGCGCCGCGCTCCACTTCCCGCCACCCGCGGCCTGAGCGCACGCCAGCGGGCGGGCACCAGCGTCAGTCAAGGTCGTGCGGCAGCGTCGCGCGCCGCTTGCGCAGCGCGCGCCGACTTCAGCCAGGCTCGGGGCGACACGCCCAGCGTGCGCGAAAAGGCGCGCGACAGCGATGCGGCGCTTGCGTAGCCCAGCTGCGCGCTCGCCGCCTTGAGCGACATGCCTTCCTCGAGCAGCGACTGCACCAGCGCGATCCGCCAGTCGGCCAGGTATTCGGCCGGGGTCTGGCCGACATGCGCGCGGAACGTCGCCGCGAAGGTACTGCGCGACATGGCTGCGGTCTGCGCCATCGCCTGCAGCGACCAGGCAGCGCCCGGCCGCGCGTGGATCGCGCTGAGCGCCTGCGCAAGGCCGGGATGGGCAAGGCCGGCAAGCAGCCCGCTCTGCAGCCCCGCCTCGCGCGGATGATCGAGCATCCAGCGCAGCAGCTGCACCACCAGAACCTCGAACAGGCGGCTGGCGAGCAGACGCTGCCCGCAGCGCACCCGGCCCGCCTCGGCGAACAGCAGCGACACCGTTGCGCCGAGGCCCTCGACCTCGGCCAGTCGCAGGATGGTGACCGCCGGCAGTGCCCGCACCAGCGGGTGTTGCGCGCCCCCTGCGAAATCCAGCGTGGCACAGACGAAATCCGCGCCATCGACCGGCGCATTGTGAAACGCGTGTGCCAGCGGCCGCGGGTAGAACAGCAGCGCCGGCTCGCGCAGCTCGACGCGCGCCGGCAGCCCGCTGCGCGGCGGGTGGGTGACGACCAGTTCGCCACGCCGGAGCACGTGCAGGAATCCACGTCCCGGGCGCGCGTCGAAGCGCACCAGGCCACACAGCGGGCCGGCATGGAAAAGGTGTGCGCTCAGGCGGAAGCGCTCGAGCACCGCGGAGAGTCGATCTACAGTGGCCATGCCCATCTCGCTTCTGGACGTTCTGTTGCATTTCTCGTACGAAATGTCACCAAATGCAAGTGCCCGCCGTGCAAGCTGTGATCTCCGCCAGCAATGGCCCCCAGAGGAATCGGACATGAGTCAGCCACGAATCCGGGCGTGCACGCCCCTCCGCACCCTGCCCGCCGGCCTCGCGATCGCCTGTGCCCTGGCCCTTGGCGTGTCGCCCGTTCTCGCCCACGGAAACGGCGAGCACACCGGCGGCCTGCACAGCAAGCCGGACAAGGAAGTGCGGGCCGGCTTCGACATCGTGCATACGCGCATCCAGCTGCAGGGCAACACCGCGATCTTCCACATGGCGGTGTCCGGCGCGGCGGGCATCAGCAAGCCCTCGCCCATCGGCAAGCTGGCCGGCAGCCGCGTGTTTTCCTATGTATGGCCGACCACGCTGGATCCCTACCTCGTCGGCTTCGAACGCAAGAGCGGCATCCTGGCCCTGGCCGTGACGGCGCATCCGGATTTCGACGACACGCCGCTGTTCGACGAAAACGGCGATGGCGATCCCGGCAACGACGGCGACCTGTGGCACACGCACTGGGTGGTGCTGCAGCCGGACGCGGCCTGCGGCAAGGATGCCCTCAAGGTCGTGGACATCCCCAAGGGCGAAACGCCGCGCCTGCCCAGGACCTGGCCCGGCCTGCCCATCCTCATCGACAGCCCCGGCTGGGATCCGCTGTTCCGCAGCGACACGCTCGAGGTGCGGGTGCCGTTCGACGACATCCGCCCGCTGCGCGAGGCGGGCTTCGACGGCGTCACGGCCGCGCTGCGGGTCAATGCCGACGTGCACAGTCCCCTGCTGTGCGTGACCGACGTCTTCAAGGTGGCCTCGGGCGACCTTTCATTACCCGGTCGAACCGAGCGGCCGGATGTGCCCTGATCCGACGGCCATTGCGCCTGCGTGCCGGGCGGCGTTCGCCCGGCACGCCATGGCGCGTTCAGTCGTCGCGATCATCGCGCGTATAGACCACGCCGTCCTCGACCCGCACCGGGAACCTGGCCACCGGCTCATAGGCGGGTGCGCACAGCGCTTCTCCGGTCGTGACGTCGAAGCGCGCGCCGTGGCGCGGGCATTCGACCTCGTGACCCTCGACCGGGCCACCGGTCAGCTCGCCGCCGTCATGCGTGCACACATCCTCGATGGCATAGAGGTCGCCTTCGATATTGAACACGGCGATGGCGGTGTCCCCATCCCAGACGGTTTGCGATTCGCCGGGCAGGAGTTCCAGGGTGGTGCAGACGCGGATCCAGTCGGTCATGCGGCGGCCTCGCTGGTCAGCGGCTTGGCCAGCCATTCGAAGCGCAGGTCGGGGCGCCTGGGCAGGCCGAAGCGCGCATCGCCGTAGGGGAAGGGTTTGGTGATGCCGGTGCGCACGTAGCCCCGCCGCTCGTACCAGGCGATCAGCTCGCTGCGCTGGACGATGACGGTCATGCGCATTTCGCGCGCGCCCCACTCGGCCGCGGCGATGCGCTCGCATTCGGCCAGCACGCGCCGGCCAAGGCCGCGGGCCTGCTGGCCTGGATGGACGGAAAACATGCCGAGATAGGCGGCGCCGTGCATGCGTTCCAGATGCACGCAGGCGAGCAGTTCGTCCTTGGCTTCGGCAAGCAGGATCAGACTGCCAGGCCTGTCGATGAGCTCGGAAATTTCCGCCACGTCCGTGCGCTGTCCATCCAGCAGGTCGGCTTCGGTGGTCCAGCCGACGCGGCTGGCCTCACCGCGATACGCCGATTCGACCAGTGCGCGGACGGCCGCGATGTCGCCGCTGGTGGCGTAACGGAAGCGGGGTTCCAGGTGCGACATCGCCGCGGCGCTCATGCTGCGAAAACGCACATCATGCCGTGACGAAGTGCGCACGCCCAGGGCCTGCATCTAGGCCAGCAGCTTGCGCACCCGGTCGATGGCCGCCACGCAGCGATCCACTTCGTCGCGCGTGTTGTAGATCGAAAAGGACGCGCGAACGGTGGCCGGCACGCCGTAAAACGCCATCAGCGGGTGTGCACAGTGGTGGCCGGAACGCACGGCCACACCTTCCTGGTCAAGCAGCGTGGCCAGGTCATGCCCATGCACCCCGTCGATCAGGAATGAAATCACCGCCACCTTGTGCGCTGCTTCGCCAATGATGCGGAGGCCGGGGACAGCCTGCAGGGCAGCGGTGGCGTACTCCAGCAGCGCATGTTCGTAGGCCGCCATGCGTTCGCGACCGAGCGACTGGACATAGTCCAGCGCGGCGCCCAGGCCGATGAAGCCGGCGATGTTGGGCGTGCCGGCCTCGAAACGCTGCGGCGGGTCGGCGAACGTGGTGCCGCTGAAACTGACTTCGCGGATCATCTCGCCGCCGCCGAAGAAGGGCGGCATGTCGGCAAGCAGCTCGCGCCGCGCCCACAGCGCGCCGGTGCCGGTCGGCGCGAACAGCTTGTGGCCGGTGACGGCGTAGAAGTCGCAGCCCAGCGCCTTGACGTCCACCGGCAGGTGCGGCGCGGCCTGGGAGCCATCCACCAGCAACGGGATGCCACGCCGGCGGGCCTCGCGCGCGATCTGCGCGATCGGGTTGATGGTGCCGAGCACGTTGGAAACATGCGTGACGGCGGCAAGCTTCACGCGCGGCCCGAGCAGCTCAAGGTAGCGCGCGACGTCCAGTTCTCCGGCCGGCGTGATCGGCGCCACCTTGAGGGTCGCGCCACTGCGTTCGCAGACCAGTTGCCAGGGCACGATGTTGGCGTGATGCTCCATCATCGTGGTGACGATCTCGTCGCCCGGCGCCAGGCGCGGCAAGGCGTAGCTGTAGGCCACCAGGTTGATGGCCTGGGTGGTGCCGCTGGTCAGCACGATCTCGTCACGAGACGGCGCGCCGAGGAACTGCGCCAGCCTGGTGCGCACGCCTTCATAGGCCGTGGTCGCTTCCTCGCCGAGCTGGTGCACGGCACGCGAGACGTTGGCGTTCATGTGGCGGTAGAAGTGATCCACCGCCTCGATCACCACGGTTGGCTTCTGCGACGTATTGGCGCTGTCCAGGTAGATGAGCGGCTTGCCGTGCACGCTGCGTCCGAGCAGCGGAAAGTCGCAGCGGATCCGTGCGGGATCGAGCGGCGCGCGGGTTTGCGGCGCCGTTGGTGCAGCGTGGGCGTGCGCGTTCATGGTTGGCTCTCCATGGCCGATGGCAGCCGATCGGCAAGCAGTCCGTCCAGCCGCTCGCGCAGCGCGGCGGGTGCGAGTTCGTCCAGCATGGCGCTGCAGAACGCCGCGACCAGGATGCGCCGCGCCGCATCCGGCGCGATGCCGCGTGTGCGCAGGTAGAACAGTGCATGCTCGTCGAGCTGGCCGACGGTGGCGCCATGTGCGGCCTTCACCTCGTCGGCATGGATTTCCAGGACGGGCTGGCTGTCGATCTCCGCCTGCGGCGACAGCAGCAGGTTCTTGTTGGTGAGCGTGGCGTCGGCACCATCGGCGCCGGGCTGGATGGTGATGGCGCCGTGAAAGACCCCGCGGGCGCGCTCGTCGGCCACCCCGCGCCAGGCAACGTCACAGGCCGTGTCGCGCGCCTCGTGCCAGACATCCAGGCGCGTGTCGGCATGCTGGCGACCGTGCAACACGAACACGCCGCGCGACTCGAAGCGCGCACCACGGCCGGCAAGGTGCACGCGAAACTCATGCCGCGCCAGTTGCGCGCCGGCCTCCAGGGTCGTGGCGACGAGGCGAGCGTCACGCTCCAGCCGGAACGTGCTGCGCCGGACCAGCACCGAGGTTTCCGGTACATCCTGCAACTGCAGCAGCTCCAGGCGCGCGCCGTCGGCCAGTCGGCTGTCGCTGACCAGGTTGCCAAGATGGCGATGTGCGCCGCTGCCGAGGTGGTGTTCGACTACCCGCAACGCCGCACCGGTGCCCAGTTCGATGCGCAGGCGCGCCTGCCAGGCGAGATCGGCGTCCGCCGGCGCGCCGATGAAGACGAGATGCAGGGGCGCTGCCACCTGCACGCCGGCGGCAACGCGCACGTACGCGCCGTCGGCGACGAGCGCCGTGTTGAGGCGCACGAAGGCGTCCGCGCGGGCACCGGCAGCGGAGTCCTCGAGCAGCCCGGACAGCGCGCCCGGGTGCTCGGACAGCGCGAGCAGGTCGAGCCCGGCGACCTCAGGTCGATCCGATGCTGCGGCCTGGAACACGCCGTTGACGAAGACCAGGCGCGGACCGTCGATCCCCGGCAGGTCGAACGCCGCAGCATCGACGCTGCGCGTGGCTGCCTGCGGATCGCCGGCCACGTAGCGACGCTGGTCGAGCGCACGCAGGCTGGTGTACTTCCAGGCTTCCTCGCGGCCCAGCGGCAGCCCATCGCGCAGCAGCGCGGCGGCGGCTTCGCGGCGCGCCGGCAGCGCCAGGGCACTGGCGTCGGGCAACAGCGATTCGAGCAGGACGCCCATCAGGCGGCTCCGGCTGCCGCGGCGCCGGGGATATGGCGCTGGGCGACCCAGCCATAGCCATGCTGCTCCAGTTCCTGCGCCAGGGTCTTGTCGCCGCTTTCGACGATGCGCCCTTCCGCCAGCACGTGTACGAAGTCCGGCACGATGTAATCGAGCAGGCGCTGGTAGTGGGTGATGACGAGGAAGGCGCGCGAGGCATCGCGCATGGCGTTGACGCCGTCGGCAACCAGCTTCATGGCGTCGATGTCCAGGCCCGAATCGGTTTCGTCGAGGATCGCCAGCTTCGGCTCCAGCAGGGCCATCTGGAAGATTTCGTTGCGCTTCTTCTCGCCGCCGGAAAAGCCGGCGTTGACGGCGCGATGCAGGAGCTCGTCCTTGAGATGCAGCACGGCGAGTTTCTCGCGCACCTTCTTCAGGAACTGCATGGAATCGAGCTCTTCCTCGCCACGCTGGCGGCGCTGCGCATTGAGCGCGGCGCGCAGGAAATAGGTGTTGTTGACGCCGGGGATTTCCACCGGGTACTGGAAGGCGAGGAAGACACCGGCTGCGGCGCGTTCCTCGGGTGCCAGCGCGAGCAGGTCCTGGCCGTCGTACTCGATGGAACCGGCCGTGACCTCATAACCTTCGCGGCCCGCCAGCACATGGCCAAGCGTGGACTTGCCGGCGCCGTTCGGACCCATGAGGGCGTGCAGCTCGCCGGCCTTCACTTCGAGGCTCAGGCCCTTGAGGATTTCCTTGCCGGCGATGCGGACGTGGAGGTTGTCGATGGAAAGCATGGCGATAGGGAATGGGGAATGGGGAAAGGTTCAACGCAAGTACTGGAAGCACGAAATGCGGCGCAAGCCAGGGCGGTCCCGCCGTTCGCGATTCCCGGCGCCCGAATCGCGCTGCCCGGCGCTCAACCCACCGCGCCTTCCAGCGAGACATCGAGCAGCTTCTTCGCTTCTACCGCGAACTCCATCGGCAGCTCCCGGAACACCTGCTTGCAGAAGCCATCGACGATCATCGACACGGCATCTTCCTCGGCGATGCCGCGTGCGCGGCAATAGAAAAGCTGGTCGTCGGAAATCTTCGAGGTGGTCGCCTCGTGCTCGACGATGGCCCCGGGGTGCTTGACTTCGATGTAGGGGAAGGTATGCGCGCCGCACTGCTTGCCGATCAGCAGCGAATCGCACTGGGTATGGTTGCGCGCGCCATCGGCGCCCTTCTCGATCTTGACCAGGCCGCGGTAGGTGTTCTGCCCGCGCCCGGCACTGATGCCCTTGGACACGATCTTGGACTTGGTGTTGCGGCCGATGTGGATCATCTTCGTGCCGGTATCGGCCTGCTGCCAGTGATGCGTCAGCGCGACCGAGTGGAACTCGCCGCTGGAATCGTCGCCCCGCAGCACGCAGGAGGGATACTTCCAGGTGATCGCCGAGCCGGTTTCCACCTGGGTCCAGACGATGCGCGAGCGCGCGCCGCGGCACTCGCCGCGCTTGGTGACGAAGTTGTAGATGCCGCCGACGCCGTTCTCGTCGCCCGGGTACCAGTTCTGCACCGTGGAGTACTTGATGCTGGCGTCATCCAGCGCGACCAGTTCCACGACGGCCGCATGCAGCTGGTTCTCATCGCGCATCGGCGCGGTGCAGCCTTCCAGATAGGACACGCTCGCGCCTTCCTCGGCGATGATCAGGGTGCGCTCGAACTGGCCGGTATGCCCGGCGTTGATGCGGAAATAGGTCGACAGCTCCATCGGGCAGCGCACGCCCCTGGGGATGAACACGAACGAGCCGTCGGAAAACACCGCGGAGTTGAGCGCTGCGAAGAAGTTGTCGCCCTGCGGCACCACGGTGCCCAGGTATTGCCTGACGATCTGCGGGTGGCTCTTGATCGCCTCGGACATGGAACAGAAGATGACGCCCTTGGCGGCCAGCTCCTTCTGGAACGTGGTGCCGACCGAGACCGAATCGAACACGGCGTCCACGGCCACGCCGGCCAGTCTGGCGCGCTCGTGCAGCGGCACGCCGAGCTTGTCATAGGTTTCGATCAGTTCCCTGGGCACGTCGTCCAGCGACTTGTATTTTGGCCCCTTGGGTGCCGAGTAGTAGCTGATCGCCTGGAAATCGATCGGCCCGAGCCTGAGCTTGGCCCATTCCGGCGCGGTCATCGTCAGCCAGTGCCGATACGCCTTCAGGCGCCACTCGGTCATCCATTCGGGCTCGTGCTTGCGTGCGGACACGGCGCGCACGGTGCCTTCGTCGAGGCCGGGCGGCAGGCTGTCGCTTTCGATATCGGTCACGAAACCGGCGTCGTAGCGGCGATTCAGCGCCGCTTCGACTGCCGCGTTGCCGGTGGCGGGCACGTCACGGTGCTCGCGCAGATCGTTTTCGAGCTGGATGCTGTCAGTGGCCATGATCGGGTTCTTGCGGCGATGGTGTGATCGCGGAAATCGTCACGAAACGCGCCCCGCCGCGACGCGCAGCGGAATCGTCGTGGCATGCCGGGCAGGCGGCGGCGCATGGATCATGTCGGCGAGGGTCACGCTGGCGAACGCGTCGGCGATGGCGCGGTTGATGCGCTGCCAGTTCACCCGCATGCCGCACCAGGGTTCCAGGTTGCAGTTGCCCGGCTGCACGCTGCATTCGGTCATGCCGATCGGCCCTTCCATGGCCGTGACGATGTCGGCGACGGTGATCGATTCGGGTGCGCGCGCCAGCCGGTAGCCACCATTGGCGCCACGCGTGGAGACGACCAGCCCGGCCTGCGCCAGCTGCTTGAGCAGCTTGCTGACGGTCGGTGCTTCCAGCCGCGCGCGATCGGCCAGGGTCTGCGCGCTGAGGACGCCTTCCCCGGTGTCGCCCAGACAGACCATCACCAGGGTGGCGTAATCGGTGAGTCGGCTGACGCGGAGCATGGCTGGCGGCGTGCATCGCCCTGTCTAATAAGGACCGAAATGGTACTCTTTCGCAGTGCAGCGCGTCAATGCGCCCTCGCGCGCGCGGGATGCATCAGCGGCGTACGTTCACCGCTAAACTGTGCCGATGCCTGCCATCGAATACGCCACGCCAGCGATTCCAGCACGCTGCACTGCATTGCAACACTTTGCGGCCACCGCACTGGGTGCGGCGCCGCGCCTCCAGCCTGCTTCCGCTGACGCCAGCTTCCGCAGCTACTGGCGCGCCACGCTGGCCGACGGAAGCACCCGCGTCATCATGGATGCGCCGCCGGACAAGGAGGATCTCGGCCCCTGGTTGGACATCGCCGCGCGCCTGCGTGCAGCCGGCCTGCACGCGCCAGCCGTGCAGGCGGTGGATCGCACCCAGGGTTTCGTGCTGATGGAGGACCTGGGCACGCGCACGTTCCTGCCGGAACTGGGCGAGGCGACGGTGGACGGACTGTATGGCCAGGCGCTGGACGCACTCCTGCGCATGCAGGCCCACGTGCCGGCCGCGGGCCTGCCGCCCTACGACCGCCAGCGCCTGGTGGACGAGCTGGAACTGATGCCCGCGTGGTTCCTGCAACGGCACCTGGGCTTCCAGCCCGCGTGCGAGGAATGGGACGTGATCGAAGCGGCCTTCACCCTGCTGGTGGGCGCCGCGCTGGAGCAGCCGCGCGCCTTCGTGCATCGGGATTTCCACAGCCGCAACCTGCTGGTGAGCGGGGCTTGGGGATCGGGGATCGGGGATTCGCAAGGGCAGGTGCCGGCAAGCCCGGGAATCATCGATTTCCAGGACGCGGTGGCCGGCCCGGTCACCTATGATCTGGTGTCGTTACTGCGTGATTGCTACATCGCATGGCCCGATGCGCGGGTCGCGGCCTGGGCGAATGACTACCGCCGGCGCCTCATCGCGACCGGCCTGCTCGCCAGCAACGTCGATGCGGCGCGCTTTCGTCGCTGGTTCGACCTGATGGGGCTGCAACGCCACATCAAGGTGCTGGGGGTCTTCTGCCGGCTCTGGTACCGCGACGGCAAGGCGCAGTACCTGGGCGATCTGCCACTGGTGTGGCGCTACACCGTGGACGTGGCCAGCCGTTATCCCGAACTGGCCGGTTTCCTGGCCCTGCTGGAGCGTGCACGCGCCGGGCGCGAGCTGCACACACCCAGGCCGGAACCGGTCGCATGAGCATTCGTACGGCGCTGATCCTGGCCGCCGGCCGCGGCACGCGCATGCGTCCGCTGACTGATGTCACGCCCAAACCCCTGCTGCGCGCCGGCGGCAGGATGTTGATCGAACATCATCTGGAAAAGCTGGCCGCGGCGGGCGTGGAAACCGTCGTCATCAACACCGCGCACCTGGCTGCGCAGTTCCCGGCCGCGCTGGGGGACGGCGCGCGCTGGGGTCTGCGCATCCACTACAGCTACGAAGGGCCCGACCCGCTGGAAACCGGCGGCGGCATCAAGCATGCCCTGCCCCTGCTGGGCCAGGCGCCATTCATCGCCGTCAGCGCCGACATCGTCAGCCATTGCGATTATGCGTGCCTGCCGGCCGAGCCGGCGGGACTCGCCCACCTGGTGATGGTGCCCAACCCGCAGTTCCACCCGCGTGGCGACTTCTGGCTGGAAGATGGACGCCTCAACGAGGAGGGCGCCGGTGAGCGCCTGACCTTCGCCAACATCGGCGTGTACCGGCCGGCCCTGGTCGCAGGTGAAGGCGCCGCGCATTTCAAGTTGTTGCCCGTGTTCCAGCGCGCCATGCGCGAAGGCCGGCTCAGCGGCGAGCGTTTCGACGGCTTCTGGCGCAATATCGGCACGCCCGCGCAACTGGCCGCACTGGAAGACCGCGCGCGCGCGCACGGAGCATGAGACAGGCACGGCCCCGCGGACATGTTGATGCTCCATGCGGGCCGGCCCCGGGACCGACGAACATTCTCGAGGAAACGCCATGAGCCTGCGCAGCATCGCCTTCGAGACGCTCAAGCTGCCGCCCTTCGCGCCGCTGGGGCGGCGCCTTTATCGCCACTACTTCGAGCGCCAGCGCCACGGCAACCATTACCTGGGCGTGTTCGACAACTACTCCGAGGCACTGCAGGCCGTGCCTGGCCGCCTGCCCGCCAGCTACGACAGCGCGGAGTCGGCAAGACGCTATCGCGGGCGCATCGCGCGCCTGTCGGTCGGCGACTATCCGGTCCTGCACTGGCTCAGCCATCTGATCAATGCCGGACGCCGGCGCATCTTCGACCTGGGCGGGCACATTGGCGTGGCCTACTACGCCTTCCAGCGCCACCATCCCTATCCTGATGATCTGCGCTGGCTGGTCGCCGACCTGCCCACCACCATCGAGGCAGGACGCGCATGGGCCACTGCCCATGACCCGAGCGGCCGGCTGGCATTCACGGACGAGCGGCAGGCGGCCGATGGCCACGAGGTGCTGCTCGTGCTGGGCGCGATGCAATATTTCGACTTCGATTTCGCCGCGTGGCTCGGCGCGCTGCGGGCCGCCCCGCGGCACCTCATCATCAGCCTGGCGCCGATGCATGACGCGCACGATTTCCACACCCTGCAGAACATGGGCTTTGCCTGCGTGCCCTACCACATCCATGCCCGACCGGCCTTCCTGCAGGCGATGACACGGATGGGCTATGAGGAAGTGGACGCCTGGTTCCACGACGAACGCCATTGCCGCATCCCCTTCGCCCCCGGATACGACGTGGATCGCTACAGCGGCTTCTACTTCAGACGCAGGCAACCGGCCGACGCACCGTCCGCTGCCTGAGGCTGCGCGGTCTCAGGGATGGCCGGCGCCGGAGTACAGGTTGATGACGACCACCCCGGCCACGATCAGCGCGATCCCGGCGATGGCGGCACGGTCGAGGACCTGGCCGAGGCACAGCCAGCCGACCAGGGCGATCAACACCACGCCTACGCCCGACCAGATCGCATAGGCGATGCCCACCGGAATGCTGCGCAGGGTCAGCGAAAGCAGGTAGAAGGCACCCGCGTAACCCAGGACCACTCCCAGGGACGGCCACGGACGGGTAAATCCTTCCGCCGCCTTCAGCAGGGAGGTGGCCAGCACCTCGCAAAGGATGGCTCCGGCGAGCCAGACGCCATTGGGCATGATGCGCCTCGTGCAGGTTTGGCAAATCGACCGGCGGCGCGCGCCCGCCGCAGGGGCTCGTGCTCAGCCGCTGCCCAGCAGGGTGCGCAGGAAGGGTACGGTGACGCGCCGGCGCGCGGCCAGCGAAGCGCGGTCGATGCGGTCCAGCACGTCGAGCAGCGTGGGCAGATCGCGCCTGGCGCGCATGAACAGCCAGTCGAGCACGCCGTCATCGAGCTCGATGCCGCGTTGCAGCGCACGCTCGCGCAGCAGCAGGCGCCGCGCCGCTTCATCCAGCGGCTTCAGGTTCGCCTGGGTGCAGGCCGACAGCCGCGAGACGAGATCGGGCAGCGCGATGCCAAGCTGTGCCGGCGGCAGGGTCGCGGCAAAGAGCTGGGTGGTGCCTTCCGCACGGCAGCGATTGTAGAGATCGAACAGGGCGTGCTCGGCCGCCGCGTCGCCGGCCACGGCGTCAAGATCATCGACGGCGATCAGCTCGCTGCCGCCAAAGCCGCGAATGTCCGCCGCATGCGCACGCAGCGAGAGGTATTGCGCACTGCGGCCGGCCGCGCTGGCCTCCGCGCAGGCGGCGACCAGCAGGTGCGTACGCCCGCTGCCTGACGGTCCGGACAGATACAGTCCAGACGTACTCGGCGTGGTCGCTGCCGCGCGCACGAGTTCCACGGCAACCGCGCTGGCGCCACCGACGAAACTCGCGAAACGCTGGTGTGCGGGCCAACGCAGCGCGAGCGGCAACTGTGCGCTCATGCCGCCCCGCCCGGCCCATCGCGATCCGCTGTGGACGGTGCCGCGTCCGGTGCGTGGGGCGGCGAGGGCGCGGCGACCTCCGGCACCAGGAGCGTCCCCGATGCCGTGGGCGTGCCATACAGCTCGCTGCTGGTGTAGCGCGCATGGGCGTAGCGCAGCAGCACCATCACCACCGAGGCGACCGGCAGGGCCAGCAGCACGCCAAGGAAGCCGAACAGCTCGCCACCGGCGAGCACGGCGAAGATGACCGCGACCGGATGCAGGCCGATCTTGTCACCCACCAGGCGCGGTACCAGGACATAGCCCTCCAGCAACTGGCCGATGCCGAATACGCCGAGCACCAGCAGCACGTGGGCCCAGTCCTGGAACTGCACCACGGCCGCGATCACGCCCATGATCACGCCCGTGATGGCGCCCAGGTAGGGTACGAAGCTGATCAGTCCGGCGATCATGCCGATCAACGGGCCGACGTCGACGCCGACCAGCCACAAGGCGACGCCGTAATAGACGCCCAGCGCCACCATCACGCTGAGCTGGCCGCGCAGGAAGGCGCCCAGCACGGTGTCCGACTCACGCGCCAGGCGCGAGATCACCGGCTCCACCGAGCGCGGGATCAGCGAGCGGATGTGCCCGATCATCACATCCCAGTCGCGCAGCAGGTAGAACGCGACGACCGGGATCAGCACCAGGTTCAGCAGCCAGCCGACGACCGCCATCCCGGACTTGGAAACGCCGGCCAGCGCGGTGGCGGCGAGGCCGCCGGCCTGCTTCCAGTTTGCCTGCAGGGCGCCGACCAGGCGCTGCGTATCCAGCACCTCCGGCGAAATGCCGAAGCGCGTCTCCAGCCACGGTCGCGCATGGCCCTGGACCCAGTCGATCCATTCGGGCAACTGAAGCAGGAAGCTGCTGATCTGACGTTCGATGTAGGGCACCAGCACGAGCGCGATGCCGGTCAGCACCACGGTCATCACCAGGAACACCAGGCTGACCGCCAGGGGGCGCCCCATCCAGCGTTCCATGCGATCGACCACCGGGTCGGCGAGGTAGGCGAACAGCGCTGCCACGACGAACGGCATCAGCACCGGCGCCAACAGGTACACCACGGTCCCGATCACAAGCAGCAGGATCAGCCATTGCCAGCGCAGATCCAGCCCGCGCACCCCGCCTCGTGGCTCGCTCATTGCAGCTTCTCCGTTCGCGCTGCGCGACGGCGCGCGCGTGCTGTCCACACCACCACGTAATGCAGGCCACTCGCCACGGTCGCCAATGCCACGGCCACCACCAGGATCCGGTGCACTGCGGGCGACAGTTCCAGCCAGTGCGAGGCGTGCAGCAGGATGACCAGCACGAACGCGATCTGGACCGCCGTGTTCAGCTTCGACAGCGCGCTTGGCGCGGCCTCGAAGCGACCGACCAGCACATGGTACAAGAACGCCCCGGCGACGATGACCAAATCGCGCCCGAGCACGATGGCGGCCAGCCAGACCGGTACCTCGCCAACCAGGGCCAGGCACACGAAAGCCACGATCAGCAGCAGCTTGTCGGCCAACGGATCGAGCACGCCGCCTATCCAGCTGCGCCAACCGAACTGGCGCGCGAGGAAGCCATCGAGCGCATCGCTGAATCCGGCCAGCGCGGCGACCAGCAATGCGCCTTCATAGCGGCCACGGGCGATCAGCCAGCACAGGGGCACGGTCAGCAACATGCGCAGGATGGTGATCAGGTTGGGCAGGTGGCGCAGCACCGGCGCCTGCGCTCAGTGCACCAGCACGAGCGCCGCGTCGGCGCCCTCGAGCGGTGGCGCGACGCTTGCCTGAACCAGCACGCGCTCCATGGCAACCGCATCGAGAAAGCCGGCCAGGCCGGTGGCGAGCGAAAGCTTCACCAGCATGCCGTCGGCCAGCGCCCGGGTCGGCTGGATGGTGCGCACGAAATTGCTGCGCTCCAGGTAACCCATCACGCGCAGGAAGTCATCCGCATCGCGGATGCCACCGATCCAGAGCGTCGCCTCGCTCGGCGCCGCCGCCACGGACGAGGCTGCAGAACCGACTCCGAGCCTGGCCAGCATGGCATCCACGGCGGCACTGTCGAACTGCGCGACCAGAGTGAGCGGCGCGCCACCCGTGTCCGGCGCGTTGTGCTGGTACTGGTACTGGACGACGTAGCGTTCGGCATCCGCCACGGCACTGGCCACGTCACTGCGCGCCAGGATGCCCGGGTCGCCGGTCTGCGCGATGACCACGTTCGCCAACGCCGTCTTGAGCGCCGCGCTGCGCTCCTCGTCCGACTGCGAATTGACCGGTGCCTCGCCGGTGTAGGTGGCCGGTGCGGCCAGCACGGCGGCAGGCGCAAGCAGCAACACGGCAAGATAGAGAAGACACGGCAGGAGGGCGGGTCGCACGCATGGAATCCGATGCAGGGGCCAAGGCGAGTCTAACAGGATGGCGGTTCGTGCCGGTTGCCGGCGGGCTGGTAGAATGCGCGCCCCTTCCAGCGCAGCCCGACATGTCCGCCGAACACGAAGCACTGAGCTACCGCGACGCCGGCGTCGACATCGACGCGGGCAATGCCCTGGTCGAACGGATCAAGCCCCTGGTGCAGCGCACCTTTCGACCCGGCGTGATGGCTGGCCTGGGCGGTTTTGGCGCCCTGTTCGATCTCGCGGGCCGCTACCGCGAACCGGTGCTGGTATCCGGCACCGACGGCGTCGGGACCAAGCTCAAGCTGGCCCAGCAACTCGGCCGCCATGACACCATCGGCATCGACCTGGTCGGCATGTGCGTCAACGATGTCCTGGTGCAGGGTGCCGAACCGCTGTTCTTCCTGGATTACTTTGCCACCGGCAAGCTGGACGTGGACACCGCCGCGCGGGTGGTGGGCGGCATCGCCAGGGGCTGCGAACTGGCCGGCTGCGCCCTGATCGGTGGAGAAACCGCCGAGATGCCGGACATGTACCCGCCGGGCGAATACGATCTGGCCGGCTTCTGCGTCGGCGCGGTGGAAAAGGCCGCGCTGATCGACGGTTCTCGGATTGCTGCCGGCGACGCCATCATCGGCATTGCCTCCAGTGGCCCACACTCCAACGGCTATTCGCTGATCCGTCGAATCCTCGCCCGTGCCGGCATCACGCCGGACAGCGGCGGCTTCGATCTGGACCTGGGCGGCACGCCGCTGGGCGACGCGCTGATGGCTCCGACCACCATCTACGTCAAGCCGATCCTGGAACTGCTGCACGGCCAAGCGCCCGCTGCCCACACCGCTCGGCCCGTGATTCACGGCATGGCCCACATCACCGGCGGCGGGCTGCAGGAAAACATCATCCGCGTGGTGCCCGGGCACCTGGCCATCGAGCTCGAAAGCGCCGCCTGGACGCCGCCGGCGGTGTTCGACTGGTTGCAGCGCGAAGGTCGCGTGGCGCAGGCGGAAATGTGGCGTACGTTCAATTGCGGCATCGGCTACGTGCTGATCGTCGCCGATGCGCAGCGCAGCACCACCATCGCCGCGCTCGCCGCGCTTGGCCTCGAGGCGAGCGCGATCGGGTGCGTCGTGCCGGCGCGCGGCGGCGAGCGGGTGAGAATCTCCTGACCGGCAGGTCAGGCGGCAGGCGCTCGGCCAGCGCCCGACGCAGGTTCAAGACCCGCTTCAGCCACATCGGCCGGCACCATGCAGGCATCACCGAACCGCCCCTTGCGAGCAGCCATGCAAGCCAACACGAAACAAAGCACGACGGACCGCGCCGGCGCAACGCCCGCGCCCAGGGCGCGCGCGGCAGCACTCAGGCTGGCCGTGCTCGCCTCCGGGCGTGGCTCGAACCTGCAGGCCCTGATGGACGCGCGCGAGCTTGGCCGACTGCCGGTCGAGTTCGTGCTGGTGGCCGGCGACAAGGCCGAGGCACAGGCCCTGCGCCGCGCCGAGGCGGCCGGTATCCCGACCCTGGCGCTCGACCCGCGGGGCTACCCGCACCGCGCCGGCTTCGACCGCGACCTGTTCGGGCACATCGGCGCCCACGCCCCCGACCTGATCGTGCTGGCCGGCTACATGCGCGTGATCGACGCTGCTGCGCTGGGCGCCTGGAACGGACGGATCATCAACATCCACCCTTCGCTGCTGCCCAGGTACCGCGGCCTGCACACGCACCGGCGCGCGCTGGCCGCAGGCGACAGCCGGCATGGCAGCAGCCTGCACTACGTCACTGCCGAACTCGATGGCGGACCACTGATCGGCCAGGCGGAAATTGCCATTCACGCCGGTGACACGCCCACCACCCTCGCCGAGCGCCTGCTGCCCTACGAGCACCGGCTGCTGGTGGCCGGCGTCGGCCTGATCGCCAGTGGCCGCCTCAGCCTGGGTGACGCCGGAGTCTGCCTCGATGGCCAGGTGCTGCAAGAACCGCTGCGCCTGGTCGGCGACCAGCTGCAGGTCGCGGCGGCGGCGTGAAGCAGGGTTCAGGCGCTGGCCGCGACACTGGCGGCTTCGTCCTGCCCACCACCACCTCATGCGAGTTCACCCCTTCACCCTGGGCCTGGCCCTGGTCCTCGCCACCAGCCAGCTGCCGGTTGGCGCCACGGCCGCCACAGGCGGTCCGGTCGCCGCCTTCCACGCCGAGTACGTCACCTCACGCAACGGCAAGCCAGCCGGCCGTACCACGCTGGACCTGCACGCCAACGCCGATGGCAGCTGGTCGCTCACCAGCGAGACGCACGGCACCGAAGGCCTGGCGCGGCTGGCCGGCCTGCATGTCGTGGAGAGCACGCGACTGCGCTGGAACGAGGGCCGTCCGGAGGCGCTGAGTTACGACTATCGCCAGAGCGGCGGCTTCAGGCAGCGCACCCGGCACGCGGATTTCGATTGGGCCAGCGGCACGGTGACGATGCGCCACGGCGACACCCGCCACAGCTATGCGACCGTACCCGGGCTGATCGACCGCCAGACCGTCACCCTCGCGATCATGGCCGACCTCGCGCGTGGCGCGCGGCGCTTCGACTACAAGGTGGCCACCAAGACGCGCGTCGATGAACTGCGCTACCAGCGCGGTGCCACCGCCACGGTGACGGTGCCGGCCGGCAGCTTCGAGGCGGTGGCGGTGGAGCGCCTGCCCGATCCGGGCGACCGGCGTGCCAGGCAGTCGCGCAACTGGTTCGCGCCCGCGCTCGGCTGGCTGCCGGTGAAGATGCAGCAGCGTGAAGAGGGCGGCGACACGATCACCCTGGAACTGCGGGCCTGGCGCGCCGCGCCCGCACCCGCCTGAACCGTGCCGGCAACCGTGCGCACCTGCGCGCGGCACGGCCGATGCCGGGCCGGTCGGCGCGCGGCCCTCAACCGGGCAGGCGGCGGATGTGGGCGCCGAGGCCGCCGAGCTTTTCCTCGATGTTCTCGTAGCCACGGTCGATATGGTAGATGCGATCGACCACCGTATCGCCGCGCGCCACCAGCCCGGCCAGTACCAGCGAGGCCGAGGCACGCAGGTCGGTGGCCATCAGCGGCGCACCGGACATGTGCTCGACGCCGCGGATGATGGCGGCATTGCCTTCGAGCTGGATGTCGGCACCGAGCCGCTGCAGTTCGTGGGCATGCATGAAGCGGTTCTCGAACACGGTTTCGGTGATGATGCCCACGCCTTCGGCCACGCAGTTGAGCGCGGTGAACTGTGCCTGCATGTCGGTCGGAAAGGCCGGATAGGGTGCCGTGGTGATGTTGACGGCCCTGGGGCGCCGGCCGCGCATGTCCAGTTCGATCCAGTCCTCGCCGGTATTGATGTGCGCACCGGCGTCCTCGAGCTTGGCAAGCACCGCCTCCAGGGTCTTGGGACGCGCGTGCTTGGTCATCACGCGCCCGCCGGTGATCGCGGCGGCCACCAGGAAGGTGCCGGTTTCGATGCGGTCAGGCAGCACCTCGTAGCTGGTGCCGGTCAGACGCTCGACGCCCTCGATGACGAGCGTGGTGGTGCCCGCGCCCTCGACCCGGGCACCCATCGCGTTGAGGCAATTGGCAAGATCGACGACTTCCGGCTCCTGCGCAGCGTTCTCGATGATGGTGGTGCCCTCGGCGAGGGTCGCGGCCATCATCAGGTTCTCGGTGCCGGTCACGGTGACCAGGTCGAGAACGATGCGCGCGCCCTTCAGGCGCCTGGCCCGCGCACGGATGTAGCCGCCCTCGACCGAGACCTCGGCGCCCAGCGCCTGCAAACCGCGCAGGTGCAGGTCCACTGGCCGCGAACCGATCGCGCAACCGCCCGGCAGGGACACCATGGCCTCGCCGAAGCGTGCCACCAGCGGCCCGAGCACCAGGATCGATGCGCGCATGGTCTTGACCAGGTCGTAGGGCGCAAAGTGATTCTGCGCCGTGCGTGGATCGACCTGGATCTTCATGCGCTCGTCGACCACCAGCTGCACGCCCATCTGGCCGAGCAGCTCCATGGTGGTGGTCACGTCGTGCAGGTGCGGCACGTTGCCGATGGTGACCGGGCCGTCGGCCAGCAGGCAGGCGGCAAGGATCGGCAATACGGCGTTCTTGGCGCCGGAAATGACGACCTCGCCGTTGAGCGGTTGCCCGCCATTGATGACTATCTTGGCCATGTTGATCCAGGGATGAGGACGGAAAACCGGGGGCCGCACGCCGCTTGAGCGGCCTGGCGCGGAGCCGACGGTGCTGGCAGGAGGAAGTAGCGGAAACGGCAGGTGCCTTCCGGCCCTCGGCCCTCAGCCCTGTCGTGCATGTTCTTCGGGCGTCAGGGTCCGCAGGGACAGCGCATGAATCGCGCCCCCCATGAGTTCGCCGAGCGTGGCATAAACCATGCGATGACGCGCCAGCGGCAGCTTGCCGGAAAACGCCGGGCTGACCACCAGTGCCTCGAAGTGTACGCCGTCGGCACCCTGCACCACCACGTGGGCCTCGGGCAGGCCCTGGCGGATCAACTGTTCGATGCTGGATGGATCCATGGATTCCAAGACCTCCGTGCGACGCGCAAGCCCGCCGCCATCCCGCCGGACGGCAGCCCGCGATCGCCTCATGGTGATTGTCCCGCATCGCCACGCGAACCGGGGACGGGCTACAATCGGGGCGCGCATGGTACTGAAAATCCCGCTGCGGCGCAGAATCGACCGCGCGAACCAGCATGAGGCGCAAGGCAACGCAGGCATGCCACGCGTCCTGCCAGCCTGGCGCCGGGCTGGCGCACACTCCTACCCCTGCATCGTCCCACGCACCGGCCCGCTGCCATGAATGCTTCCTTCCTCGCCACCCCGCGCCTGCCCAGCCATCCCCAGCTCGACGCGCTGGCGGTCATGCGCAGCGCGCAGGCGGCGATCGCCACCGAAACGCGTGCGATCGCGGCGCTTGGCGAGCGCATCGACGCCAGCTTCCTGCGCGCCTGTCAGCTGATGTTCGAGTGCCCCGGGCGGGTGATCGTCTCCGGCATGGGCAAGTCCGGCCACATCGCGCGCAAGATCGCCGCGACGCTGGCTTCCACCGGCACGCCGGCCTTCTTCGTGCACCCGGCCGAGGCCAGCCACGGCGACCTGGGCATGATCACCCGCAAGGATGTGGTGCTGGCGCTGTCGCATTCGGGTGAAACCGACGAGTTGCTGATGATCGTGCCGGCGATCAAGCGCCAGGGCATTCCGCTGATTGCCATGAGCGGCAAGGCCGCCTCCTCGCTGGCGCGCCTGGCCGACGTGCACATCGATACCAGCGTGCCGGCCGAGGCCTGCCCGCTGGGCCTCGCGCCGACCTCCTCGACTACCGCCGCCCTGGTCATGGGCGATGCGCTGGCGGTCGCGCTGCTCGAAGCGCGCGGCTTCACCAACGAGGATTTCGCCCGTTCGCATCCAGCCGGCATGCTCGGCCGGCGCCTGCTCCTGAAAATCGGCGATGTCATGCACACCGGCGAGCAGATCCCCGCCGTGGGTCCGGAGGTGTCACTCAGCGAGACCCTGGTGGAGATGACCCGCAAGGGCCTGGGCATGACGGCCATCATCGACCCGGACGGGCACCTGCTCGGCGTGTTCACCGACGGCGACCTGCGCCGCGCCATCGACGACGACGACATCGACCTGCGTGCCACGCCGGTGACCCAGCTGATGACGCCGCGGCCAAAGACGATCACGCCGGACAAGCTGGCGGTCGAAGCCGCCCAGCTCATGGAAGCGCACAAGATCCACGCCCTGCTGGTGGTGGACGCCGAACAGCATGTGGTCGGCGCACTCAACATCCACGACCTGCTGCGCGCACGCGTGGTCTGAGGCGCAATCGGGCCGCAAATCCACGCCTGGAGGCCCTGAAAGCGCATGCCTCGCCTCGCCCTCCAGCTCCGCTTCCGACGCCGACCATGACGAACGCATCCATCCCGCCCGCCATCCTCGAACGCGCCAAACGGATCCGCCTGGCCGTGTTCGACGTCGATGGCGTGCTGACCGACGGCCAGCTCTGGTACGCCGCAGACGGGCGCGAGCTGAAGGCCTTCCATGTCCACGACGGGCTCGGCCTCAAGTGCCTGCTCGCCAACGGCATCGAGGTGGCCGTCATCACCGCCCGCCTCAGCCACGCCGTGACCGAACGCATGGCCGAGCTCGGCGTGGCCCACGTCTACCAGGACCAGCACGACAAGCGCGCCTGCCTGGGCCAATTGCTGGACGCGCTGAAACTGGAGCCGCCGCAGGTTGCCTACACCGGCGACGACCTGCCTGACCTGGGGCCCATGGCCATGGTCGGGCTGGCCGTCGCGGTCGCCAATGCGCATCCCTGGGTGGCCCGCCATGCCCATTGGAACACACGGCTCGCGGGCGGCCGCGGCGCGGTGCGGGAAGTCTGCGACCTGCTGCTGACCGCACAAGGCAAGGCCGCCGACGAACTCGCCCGCGGGCTCTGACCCGGGCCGGAGCGCATGGGACGTCGCTACTGGTTCATCATCGGCGTGCTGGCGCTGGCTGCGGCGCTCAGTCAATGGCTGGTGTGGCTGACGCGCGAGCGCCCCGACGCGCAGACCTACGCCGGCCCGCCGCGCTCGGATTACACGCTCCAGGACTTCACGCTGACGGCGCTCGACCGCCATGGCCAGGCTGCGCTGGAGATCAGCGGCCCGCAACTGGCACGGCGTGGCGACGATGGCTCGATCTATGTCACCACGCCGGACTATGTCGTGATCGACGGCGGCGGGCACTCCTGGCGCGGCCGTTCCGAAGCCGCCTGGGTGGATCGCGACGGCGACCTCATGCAGCTGCAGGGTGCGGTGCACATGCAGCGCGAATCCGGCGGCGACGATCCGCCGATCGATATTGCCACCCACGACCTCACGGTCCGACTACGCGAGAAGACGCTGGAAACCGCCGCCCGGGCCACCATCACGCAACCCGGTTCTATACTCAGCGGGGTCGGCCTGCGCGGCGATCTCGAAGCCAAGACCCTGGAGCTCCTGTCGGATGTGCACTCCACCCTGCAACCCCAGCGGCGGCCGCGCCGCACGCAAGCGCATTGACCTGCGCACGCTGTTTGTCGCGATTGCGCTCGTCGCCATGAGCGCGCCGCTGCCCGCGCTGGAAAGCGACCGCGAGCAACCGATGGAAATCACCGCCGGCTACCAGAAGACGCAACTGGCCAGCGACGACAACCAGCAGGGCATCACCCTGTTCCGCAATGACGTGCGCATGCACCAGGGATCGCTGAAGATCCATGCCGCCGAAGCGACCGTCTACCAGCATCCGGCCGACGCGCGCGATGCCCATGGCAACGACATCGGCGGCACCGTCTCGCGCGTGCTGCTGACCGGCCAGCCCGCACATCTGGAGGAACGCCAGCAGGCAGGCGGCGCCCTCGTCAGGGCCGACGCCGAGCGCATCGACTACGATGCCGATACGGGGGTCGCCGTGCTCAGCGGCAATGTCAGCGTGGTGCAGCAGGGGCGCGGCGAGTTCCGCGGCCCGCGCATGACCTACAACACGCGCACGGGCGAGATCGAAAGCGGCGCCCGCGGCGCGGATGGCGAGGGTGGCCGCGTCCACCTGATCATCGCGCCCAAGGCGAAGTCGGCGGCGCCCAGACCCGCCGCGACCGACCACGGCGACAAGGACCGGGGCGGCCCCGCCTGATGTTGAGCGCCGAGGGTCTACGCAAGAGCTTTCGCGGGCGCGCCGTGGTGCACGACTTCGGCTTCGAGGTCAACCAGGGCGAGATCGTCGGCCTGCTCGGCCCCAATGGCGCCGGCAAGACCACCTCGTTCTACATGATCGTCGGCCTGATCGGCGCCGACGCCGGAACCATTCGCATCGGCGATCGCGACATCACCAACCTGCCCATGCATGCGCGCGCGCGCCTGGGCCTGGGCTACCTGCCGCAGGAAGCCTCGGTGTTCCGTCGCCTCAGCGTCAGCGACAACATCCTCGCCATCCTCGAGCTGCGCGACGACCTGGACGCGCAGGGCCGCGCGAGCGAACTGGAAAGCCTGCTCGACGATCTGCAGATCGGCCACATCGCCGGCCAGCAGGGCCAGAGCCTGTCCGGCGGCGAGCGTCGCCGGGTCGAGATCGCCCGCGCGCTCGCCGCCAGGCCGCGCTTCATGCTGCTGGACGAACCCTTTGCCGGCATCGACCCGATTTCGGTGATCGACATCCAGCGCATCGTGCGCCAACTGAAGTCACGCGGCATCGGCATTCTCATCACCGACCACAACGTGCGCGAGACGCTGGGCATCTGCGAACGCGCCTACATCATGAGCGAGGGTACCGTGCTGGCACAGGGCACGCCGGCCGAGCTGCTGGCCAACGATCGCGTGCGCGAGGTGTACCTGGGCCACGAATTCAGGATGTGACGGCATCCGCAAGCAGGAATCGTCCATCCGCCTGGGCGCGTCGCACGCGGCTCTGCACGAAGATCGCGTGGGCCGTCACGAATCGGCCATCGGCCACCCCCAAACCACGCGGCAAAGCGTTAGGATGGCTGCGAGGGAACTTGGCACGATTCCGGCATGAAACCTGCGCTACAGCTCCGACTTGGCCAGACCCTGGCCCTCACGCCGCAACTGCAGCAGGCCATCCGCCTGCTGCAACTGTCGCGGCTGGAGCTGGAGCTGGAGCTCACCCTGGCAGTGGAATCCAATCCCCTGCTCGACCTGGATGCCGAGGCGCCTGACGACGAGGACGAGGACGAGACCGGCGAGGCCAGCACCGACGAGGACGCGAGCGAGGAAGCCTTCGACGACGGCGAGATGCCCCTCGACCTCCAGTTCGAACGCAGTGGCCAGTCGGGCCCCGCACTCGACGAGGATGGCATCGACTGGCAGGACGCCGACACCGAGGACCTGCGCGACCACCTGCTGTGGCAGCTCAATCTGATGCCGCTGTCGGCGCGCGATCGTGCCATCGGCATGGCCATCATCGAGGCGGTGGACGACGACGGCTATCTCACGGAGAGTGCCGCCGCCCTATGCGAAACCCTGGCCCCGCTTCACGCCGTGAGCGAGGATGAAGTCGAGTCGGTGCGCCGGCGCATCCAGCATTTCGACCCGCTCGGCGTGGCCAGCCGGTCGCTGCGCGAGTGTCTGGCCGTGCAACTGGACCAAGCCGCGCCGGGCAGTCCGGGCCTGGCGCTCGCGCGCAGCCTCGTCAACGACCACCTGGAATCCCTGGCGCGCCTGGATCGCCCGCGCATGCGGCAGTTGCTGCAGTGCAGCGAGGATGATTTCGACACCGCCCTGGCACTGGTGCGTTCACTGGTACCCAAGCCTGGCAGCACCTACACCGCCGCGGCGCCGGAGTTCATTACCCCCGATGCCTATGCGCGCAAGGTGAACGGGCGCTGGCAGGTCACGCTGTCGCCGGGCTGCCAGCCGCGCCTGGGCATCAACGAGCATTATGCCGGCCTGATCGCCAAGGCCCGCCGTGACGACGCGGCCTACCTGCGCGGCCAGCTGCAGGAAGCACGCTGGCTGATCAAGAGCCTGCAGACGCGCGCGGAAACCATGCTCAAGGTGGCCACGTCCATCGTGCGCGCGCAGGAAGGCTTCCTCGAGTTCGGCCCGGAGGCGATGCGGCCACTGGTGCTCAAGGACGTCGCCGACGAGATCGGCATGCATGAATCGACCATTTCCCGCGTGACCACGCGCAAGTACCTGCACACCCCGCGCGGCACGTTCGAGTTCAAGTACTTCTTCTCCAGCGGCGTGACCACGGTCGATGGCGGCGCGGCATCGGCGACCGCGATCCAGGCGATCATGCGCAAGCTGATCGACGAGGAACCGCCGGCCCGCCCCCTGTCGGATCAGGCGCTGGCCCGCGAACTCAACCAGCGCGGCATCAACGTGGCCCGGCGCACGGTGGCCAAGTACCGCGAGGCCATGAACATCCCCTCGTCCAACGATCGCAGCAGGCTTGGCTGACATGCGCGCGCAGGCTGCGGCCATGCGGCCGGATCCACCCATGACTTTCCAGGAGGCGCGGAACGCACACACCCAATCGCTTGTCACTAGTTTAGGAGCTGCCCGCGCAGCCGCACGAGCGGTCTGCGCAGCAGGCATCCAGCCCAGGCCCGCATCCGACGGGCCGTTCAGTCAGGAGTTCGTCATGCAGATCATCGTCAAGGGCCACCAGGTCGAAGTCACCCCGGCACTGCGCGACTACGCGACCAGCAAGTTCGAGCGCGTTACCCGCTTTTGGGACCAGCTGCACGAGATCAACGTGGTCCTCGGCCTGGAAAAGGTGATGCACAAGGCCGAGGTGAACATGCAGCTCTCCGGCAAGGCCCTGCATGCCGAAGCGGTGGCAACGGACATGTACGCGGCGATCGATACCCTGGTGGACAAGGTCGAAATGCAGTTGCGCAAGCACAAGGGCAAGCAGACCGACCATCGCGCCGAAACCGTGCGCGCGGCACGCTACGGCTAGCCGCGGGCGGTGAGTCTGGCGGGCTCTTGAGGCACAATCGGACTTTTCCGGCCCGGGGAACCCGCCACCGATGCGTTTCATCGACTTGCTGCCCGCCGCGCGGGTACGGGTCGGCCTTGCCGCGCGCGACAAGGCCGACCTCATCGAGCACCTGGCCGGGCTGCTCGCCGGCGACGGCGACATCGGCCTGGTGCGCGACGCACTGATCGCCCGCGAACGTCTGGGGACGACCGCGCTGGGCCAGGGCGTGGCCATACCGCATGGCCGCAGCGCGAGCCTCGAAGGCGCCCGCGCGGCCTTCGTGCGGCTGGCCGAGCCCATCGATTTCGGCGCCGGCGACGGCCAGCGCGTGGACCTGGTCGCCGCCCTGGTGGTGCCGGCGCAATTTACCGACCAGCACCTGAAGCTGCTCGCCGAACTGGCGGAAATGTTTTCCGATCCCGACACCACCGGCGCCTTGCGCGCCGCCCCCGACGCCGCGGCACTGCGCAGGCTGCTCGCCCGTGACCATGGCTGAGCCCGATCCAGGCGGCGCACGATGGATCGCCTGAGTGCGCGCGAGCTGTTCGACGCAGTCGGCGAGCGCCTGGCGCTGCGCTGGGTAGCCGGGCTGCGGGGGGAAAACCGCGCCATCGAGACCGGCGGCGAGCAGGAACGCCGCCCGTCGCTGGTCGGCTACCTCAATGTGATCTACCCGAACAAGGTACAGATCGTCGGCACCGAGGAACTCAACTATCTCGACAGCCTGGACTCGCGCCAGCGCTGGGAGACGGTCGAGAAGATCATGGCCTACCAGCCGACCGCACTGCTCGTCACCAAGGACCAGAACGTACCGGCCGACCTGCGCCAGGCAGCGGAGGAATCCAACACGCCGCTATGGCAAAGCCCCAAGCGCGGACATGAGCTGCTCACCTACCTCCAGTATC
Organism: Dokdonella sp.; assembly: GCA_023228465.1. Taxonomy (GTDB): domain Bacteria; phylum Pseudomonadota; class Gammaproteobacteria; order Xanthomonadales; family Rhodanobacteraceae; genus Dokdonella_A. The sequence continues at coordinate 79,353 of JALOBC010000008.1, forward strand.
ACCTGGCGCGCACGCTGGCGCGCCAGGTCACCGTGCATGGGGTGCTGATGGAGGTCTACTCCATCGGCGTGCTCATCACCGGCGAAAGCGGCACGGGCAAGAGCGAACTGGCACTGGAACTCATCACCCGCGGCCATCGCCTGGTGGCCGACGACGCGCCGGAGTTCACCCTCATCGCGCCGGACGTGATCGACGGCAACTGTCCCGAGCTGCTGCGCGATCTCCTCGAGGTGCGCGGCCTGGGCGTGCTCAACGTACGCGAAATGTTCGGCCAGACCGCGGTCAAGCCGTCCAAGTACCTGCGCCTGATCGTGCATCTCAAGCCGCAGAAGCTGGACGCTCCCAGCGACCCCATGAATCGCCTCACCGGCGATGTAGGCTATCGTGAGGTACTCGACGTGCGGGTGCCACAGATCGTCATCCCGGTTGCACCCGGGCGCAACATCGCCGTACTTGCCGAGGCAGCCGTGCGCAGCCACATGCTCAAGTCCAAGGGGTTCGACCCCGCACAGACCTTCATCGACCGCCAGGCGCACCAGATGCGCAGGTTGCCACCATGGTAGAACCCAGCGAGACCGGCGTGGCCACCCCGCGCGCCGACCAGCTCATCATCATCAGTGGCCTGTCCGGCTCCGGCAAATCGGTGGCGCTGCGCACCCTGGAGGATCTGGGCTTCTACTGCGTCGACAACCTGCCCGCAGCGCTGATGCCGGCCTTCGTGCACGCCATCTCGCACAGCAGCGGCGAGTTGCAGCACCGGCTGGCGGTGGGCGTGGACGTGCGCAACCGCAGCGAGAACCTCAACCGCCTGCCGCAGATCCTCTCGGAACTGGGCCAGTCGAACGTCGACTACCACCTGCTGTTCCTGGATACCCGCGACGAAGTGCTGCTCAAGCGCTATTCGGAAACGCGCCGGCGCCACCCGCTGTCGGCCGATGGACTGGGCCTGGCCGATGCCATCGCCGAAGAGCGCCAGTTGCTGCGCCCCATGCTGGCCATCGCCGACCGCGTGATCGACACCAGCGACCTCAATGTCCATCAGCTGCGCCGGCTGGTGATCTCGGCCATGGGCCTGGCCGGCAACTCGCTGACCCTGCTGTTCGAATCCTTCGCCTACCGCCGCGGCGTACCCGCCGACGCGGATTTCATCTTCGACGCACGCTGTCTGCCCAATCCGCACTGGGAAACCTCGCTGCGCCCGCTGTCCGGACGCGACGCACCGGTGCGCGAGTGGCTGGAAGCACGTCCCGAGGTCGCGCGCTTCTACAACGATGTCTGCGGCTTCATGGAAACCTGGCTGCCTGCCTTCCAGCACGACGGGCGCAGCTACGTCACCTTGTGCATCGGCTGCACCGGCGGACGCCATCGCTCGGTCTATCTCGCCGACCGCCTCTCGGCCCACTTCCGCGGGCAGTACCCGCAGGTGCTGACCCACCATCGCGAGCTGGAGGGGTGATGATCGGGAATCGGGCGTGGGCAGTGGAGCATGGTTGCCGGCCGCCCGGCCATCTGGCGCGTCGCATGGGCGGAGACCGGCCATTTCGATTGCCGATTGCCGATTGCCGATGCCCGGCGCACGGAGCACGCCAATGACCGTCGGCATCCTGCTCATGACGCATGAAGCCATGGGCCGGGCCCTGGTCAGCGCCGCGCACCACGTACTGGGCGCCCTGCCCCTGCCGGTGGACGTGCAGGAAATCGCCCCGGATGCCGATCCCGAACGCATGCTGCGCGCCGCGGCCAGCAACGCGCGCGAGCTCGACCGCGGCAACGGCGTGCTGGTGCTGACCGATCTCTACGGCGCCACGCCCTGCAACATCGCGCGCCGCCTGCCCGACCTGGGCGTGCGCATGCATTGCGTGTCGGGACTGAACCTGCCGATGCTGCTCAGGGTGCTCAACTACCCCGAGCAGAGCCTCGAAGAACTGGCCCAGACCGCCGCCAGCGGCGGGCGTGGCGGCATCGTCATCGACACCCCCTGACCGTAACCGGACTTCGTCACCGCGGACCTGCATCCATGCTCGAAAGGGACATCACCATCACCAACCGCCTTGGCCTGCATGCACGTGCCTCCGCCAAGCTGGTCCAGGCGCTGCACGAGTTCCAGTCCAGCGCCACGATCGTCTGCCGCGGCAAGGAGGTCAACGCCAAGAGCATCATGGGCGTGATGATGCTGGCCGCGGGCCTGGGTACGCCGCTCACCCTGCGTACCGACGGCGTGGACGAGGAGGCGGCCATGCAGGCCATGGTCGAACTGTTCGAGCGCAAGTTCGACGAGGGTGCATGATGGCAACGCGCAGCCGACCGACCCGCCCCGTGGCAGCGTGCAGGAACCGCTGACGTGCGTCTGCCCCTGTCCGGCATCGGTGCATCGCGCGGCATGGTGCTCGGACGCGCGCGACTGGAACAGCCCAGCCGCTACCTGATCGACGAACGCCCGCTGGACGAAACGGCGATCGATGCCGAACTGGAGCGCTTGCGCCTGGCCATCGAGGCCGCCCGCGAGGAACTGGAGACCCTGCGCAGCCGCCTGCAGGGCGCGATGGCGCGCGAGGCGGCCGAGTTCCTCGACGCACACGCCCTGATGCTGGCCGATCGCGAACTGACCGCCGGCATCTACGAACTGATCCGCACCGGCCGCCACCGCGCCAGCGCCGCGGTCAAGCTGCAGCGCGACCGTCTGGTGGCCGTGTTCGAGCAGATGGACGACCCGTACCTGCGTGGCCGCAAGGAGGACATCGACCACGTGCTCAGCCGCGTCCAGGCAAACCTGGCACGCGAATCGAGCGCGGAGGAACGCCGCCTGGCCGCGCGCGTCGGGGAGATCCTGGTCAGCGACACGGTCGCGCCATCGGAACTGGTGCCGCTGGCCGAACACGGTGCGCTCGGCGTGGTACTGACTTCGGGCAGCGCCGTGTCGCACAGCGCGATCCTCGCGCGCTCGCTGCGCCTGCCGATGATCGTCGCCGCGCACGACGCGCTCGCTTCGATCCAGGATGACGACCTCATTCTCATGGATGGCGAGAGTGGCGAGGCGGTGGTGCATCCGACCGCACAGGATCTGGCCCGCTACCGAAGCTGGCAGCGGGAAACCGCGCACCAGGCCAAGCGCCTTGCCTTGCTGCGCGATACCGACACGCGCACCCGTGACGGCGTCGCCATCGCCCTGCATGCCAATGCCGAATCGCCTGCCGACGTGGCCCAGGCGCGCAACCTGGGCGCGGTCGGCATCGGCCTGTACCGCACCGAATTCCTTTTCCTGCAACGCCACGAGATCCCGGACGAGGACGAGCAGTTCCTGGCCTATCGCGATCTCGTGCTCGGCATGCAGGGCCGCCCGGTCACCATCCGCACGCTCGATCTTGGTGCCGACAAGGGCGACGCCAGCGGCCTGGCGCTGGACGCCGAGGAAAACCCGGCGCTGGGCGTGCGCGGCGTGCGCCTGTCGCTGCGCCGCCCGCAACTGCTGGTGACGCAGCTGCGCGCCATCCTGCGCGCGTCGGCCTACGGTCCGGTGCGCATCCTGGTGCCCATGGTGTCCGCCGCCGAGGAAATGGCCAGCGTGCGCCGCCTGCTGGGAGAAAGTGCGCGCGACCTGCGCACGGCCGGCTACGAGATTGCCGAGAACCTTGAACTGGGCGCCATGATCGAGGTGCCGGCTGCGGCCATCGCGCTGGCCGGCATGGTGCACCTGGTGGACTTCGTCGCCATCGGCACCAATGACCTGGTGCAGTACACGCTCGCGGTCGATCGCAACAACGACCAGCTCGCCCACCTCTACGATCCGCTCCACCCGGCCGTACTCAAGCTCATCGCGCAGATCATCCAGGTGGCCGGCCGGCACGGCCTGCGCGTCACCCTGTGCGGCGAGATGGCCGGCGACCGGCGTTACACGGCGCTGCTGCTGGCGCTCGGCCTGACCGATTTCAGCATGCATCCCGGACAACTGCTGGAGATCCGCGAAACCATCAACGGGCTGGACCGCGCCGCCCTGCGCGGCCACGCGCCGGCCCTCCTGCGGGCACCGACGCGCGAGCGCATCTCGCGCGTGCTGCGGCGGCTCGGGATCGGCATCTGATCCCCACCGCCGCCCGCCTGGGTACACCCTGCGCGTACGGCGCTGCGCCATGACCGCGCGCCGGCGACATGCGATAATCGATCCAATCGGCCGGGCGCCTCCGCGGTTCCCGGCAAGGACGGAATACTCGAGGGAACACACCATGGTTTTGAGCATCCGCGACGTCGCGCCGCGCGATCTGGATTCGGTACTCGCCCTCAACAATGCCGCCGGCGCCACCATCCTGCCGCTCGATGGCGCGGGCCTGCAGGTATTGCATGCGCAGGCCAGCTATTTCCGCCTGGCCGAGGTCGACGGGCACGTGGCCGGCTTCCTCGTGGCCATGCGCGAAGACGCCGACTACGCCAGCCCGAATTTCCTCTGGTTCCAGCGCCACTATCCCGAATTCGCCTACATCGACCGCATCGTGATCGCACGCCCCTACCGTGGCCTGGGCCTCGGACGGGTGTTCTACGCCGACGTGACCAGTTACGCCGAGACGCGCGTGCCCCTGCTGACCTGCGAGGTGTTCCTCGAGCCGCGCGACGACGTCTCCGTGCTGTTCCACGGCACCTGGGGCTTCCAGGAAGTCGGCCAGCAGGTCATGCCGGACAATGGGCGCCGGGTCTCGCTGCTGGCCAGGAAGCTGTGCAGCTATCCGTTCGTGCGCGATACGTACCTGAAGGGTCCGGGCCTGCCGGACCTGCCCTGGCTGGCCGAACGCACCCGCGCCGGCCACCTGCCCGGCAATGCGCGCGTGGCGGGCGGCACCTGATGCAGGCACCCACCACGGCGCCGCGCGCCACGTCGCTGGAACCGTCTGCCGAGATCAAGTTCGGCCAGGTCGGCATCGCCAACCTGAAACTCAAGCGCCTCGACCCCGAGGCGCTGTCGGCCGAACTCGCCGACAAGGTCACGCAGGCGGCCCGGCTGTTCCTGCGCGCACCGGTGGTGCTGGATCTGAGCCCGCTGTTCGAGCTGCCTTCCATCGAAGTGGTGCGCGATCTGCTGGCGCGCATCCGCGCTGCCGGCATGCTGCCGGTGGGGCTGTCCTATGGCACCCGCGAAAACGAGGCGCTCGCCGAGGCGCTGGATCTGCCCGTCATTGCCAAGTTCCGCGCCGCCTATGAGCCGGCAGCCACGGCGCCGGCACGCCACGAAGCGCCACCGGCCCCCGTTGCCGCAGCGGAGCCGGCGCCCGAACCGCCACCCCCGCCCGCCGCGCCGGCGACGGTCATCGGCCTGCTGCACGAGCAGCCGGTCCGCTCGGGCCAGCAGGTGTATGCGCGCGGCCGCGACCTGATCCTCGGCACGCTGGTCGGCAACGGCGCCGAAGTGATCGCCGACGGCTCCATCCACGTGTATGGTGCGCTGCGCGGGCGCGCGCTCGCCGGCGCACAGGGCGCGGTGGATGCGCGCATCTGGTGCCGCGAGTTCCACGCCGAGCTGGTCTCGATCGCCGGCCGCTACCGGGTCTTCGAGGAAATTCCGCCCGAGCTGCGCGGTCAGCCGGTGGTGGTGTGGCTCGAGGGCGACAAGCTGATGTTGCGCAAGCTGTGAATCGGGAACCGGCAACCGTGGACCGGCCGGCCGGCTGCTGCGCACCCCAGAGGTCGCAACGCCCGGTCAGGCCGCAGCACGCTGCCTGACCCCGCCATGATTCCCGAATGCCGCTTCCCTGTCCCCAACCATTCTCCCTTCCCGAGGATACCGTCTTGACTGAAATCATCGTCGTCACATCCGGCAAGGGCGGCGTCGGCAAGACCACCACCAGTGCCTCGCTGGCGGTGGGGCTGGCGCAGCGCGGCAAGAAGGTCGCCGTCATCGACTTCGACGTCGGCTTGCGCAACCTCGACCTCATCATGGGTTGCGAGCGACGTGTCGTGTATGACTTCGTGAACGTCATCCAGGGCGAATGCAGCCTGCGCCAGGCACTCATCAAGGACAAGCGCATCGACACGCTGTTCATCCTCGCCGCATCGCAGACGCGCGACAAGGACGCGCTCAGCAAGGAGGGCGTCGAACGGGTACTGAACGAGCTGGCGGACGACGGCTTCGACTACATCATCTGTGATTCGCCGGCCGGCATCGAGAAGGGCGCGGCGCTGGCCATGTACTTCGCCGATCGCGCGGTCGTGGTGGTCAATCCGGAAGTCTCCAGCGTGCGCGACTCGGACCGCATCCTCGGGCTGCTTGCCAGCAAGACGCGCCGCGCCGAGCGCGGTGACGGCGCGGTCGAACAGCACCTGCTGCTGACCCGCTACAGTCCGGATCGCGTGGCCGGCGGCGACATGATGGGCGTGGAAGACGTGAAGGACATCCTCGGCATCGAAGTGCTGGGCGTGGTGCCCGAATCCAGTGGCGTGCTGACCGCCTCGAACGCCGGCGTGCCGGTCATCCTCGACGCCGAATCGGCCGCCGGGCAGGCCTATGCGGACGCCGTGGCCCGCCTGTGCGGCGAAACCGTAACGATGCGCTTCATCGACGCGCAGAAGAAGGGCCTGTTCGCCCGCATCTTCGGGAGCTGACCATGGGACTGTTCGATTTCCTGCGCTCGCGCCCCCGGGGCTCGGCGACCGTAGCCACCGAGCGCCTGCGCATCATCGTGGCGCAGGAGCGCGCCCAGAGTGGCCGCCCGGACTACCTGCCGCTGCTGCGGCGGGAACTGCTGGAAGTGATCCGCAAGTACGTCAACATCGATCCCGAAGCGATCGAGATCAGCGTCGAACGCGAAGGCAACCAGGATGTGCTCGAGCTGTCGGTCGCCCTGCCGGAAAAGGGCGTGGCGGCGCCGGCAACGGATGCGACACCCGCCAGCGACGCCTGAATGGGCGTCACGCCTGCTGCCCGAGCGGACGCGGTGCTGACGCTTGGCGAGATCGACCTGGCCGAAGTGCGCACGCTGCTTGCGCACTACGGCCTGCGCCTGCACGAAGTGCGCGAGGGCGCGCCCATCCCCGGCAGCTACTGGGGTGAGCCGGAGGCGGGCGTCATAGCCGATGGCGTCTTCGCGCGCCGCGACACGCCGGTGCATTCCCTGCTGCACGAGGCCTGCCACCTGATCGTCGCGCCCGCGCAGCGCCGTGCGGCGATCCATACCGACGCTTCCGATTCGCAAGCCGAAGAGGACGCCAGCTGCTACCTGCAGATCATCCTGGCCGATGCCCTGTCGGGTGTCGGCCGCGCGCGCCTGATGGCCGACATGGATGCCTGGGGCTACAGCTTCCGCCTCGGCAGCGCGCACGCCTGGTTCGAACGTGACGCCGAGGACGCACGCGCCTGGTTGCAGGCCCGTGGCCTGTTGCCTGCCGGCGATGCGGCGGGTGGCGTCAGGTCGGGTACATGTGCGCCTGCGAAAATGACTGGCTGATTACCGCAAGGGAGTTTCGCGCCCGCTCCGGCCACGCGCACCCCAACGATGCAATCCGCCAAGGCCCCTGCGGCCCGACCCGATCTTCCAGCGCCGCGCTTGCCCGACTGCACCCGCACGGCGCTGTTCCTCGACCTCGACGGCACCCTGCTCGATTTTGCCGGGCATCCGGACGAGGTCGAGGTCGATCCGTCCCTGCCATCCCTGCTGGATCGCCTGGCCCGGGCATTCGGCGGCGCGATGGCGCCCATCAGCGGACGCTCGTTGTGCGAAGTCGATGCCCTGCTCGGTCGCGGGCACGCCGCCGCGGCCGGCCTGCACGGCGCGCAGATGCGCGATGCCGATGGAGTCATGCTGACCGGGATGACCCGGCTCCCAGCCGAACTGGCGGCCCTGTTGCCGCGCGCGCAGGCACTGGCGGCGCGCCTGGCAGGCGTGTTCGTCGAAGCCAAGCCCAATGGCATCGCCCTGCACTATCGCCGTGCGCCGCAGCTGGCTGATGCCGTGCGCGCCATCGCCGCCGACCTGCAGCAGGAAGCGGGCCCGGGCATCGCGTTGCAGGCCGGCAACCACGTGGTCGAGCTCAAGCCCGCCAGCTCGGACAAGGGCGCGGCCGTGGCCACGCTCATGCGCAGCGCGCCGTTCGCCGGGCGCGCGCCCTGGGTGATCGGCGATGACCTGACCGACGAGCACGCCTTTGAACGGGCGCTGCAGCTGGGCGGCGTGGGCGTGATCGTCGGGCCGCGCCGTCCCACCGCGGCCCGCTACGCCCTGGCCTCACCCGCCGCCACGCGTGCCTGGCTGGCCGCGCTTGCTGACCACTGCGCCAGCACGGCCCAGGCAGGAGACGACACATGAATGGGGATTCCGGACCGGCCGAACAGAACCTCGACCTCGGCGTCGTCGGCAACGGCAGCATCGGTGCCCTCATCGATGCCCGCGGCAGCATGGTGTGGTGCTGCCTGCCGGCGCTGGATGGCGACCCGGCGTTCTGCGCCCTGCTCTCGCCGGCCATCGAGGAGGCCGGGTTCTTCGACCTGGCACTGGATGGCGAGAGCGGCTCGCAGCAGCATTACCTCGACAACAGCGCGGTGCTCGTGACGCGACTGGACAGCGCCGACGGCAGCGCCATCGAGATCACCGACTTTGCCCCGCGCAGCAAGCGCAACGGTCGCATCTACCACCCGATGAGCCTGGTGCGCACGATCCGTCCGCTGGCTGGCAGCCCACGCATCCGCGTGCGCCTGCGGCCGCTTTCCAGTTATGGCAGTCGACGCCCGGAACGCACCTTCGGCTCCAACCACCTGCGCTTCCTGCTCGATGGCGTGGTGCTGCGCGTGACCTCCGACGTGCCCTTGCCAATGCTGCGCGACGAACTGCCGTTCCTGCTCGACCGCCCGGTCCATATCATCCTCGGGCCGGATGAAACCCTCACCCAGGCCCCCGAGCTCTACGTGCGCGGCGAACTCGATGCCACGCTGGGCTACTGGCACGAATGGGTACGCTACCTGTCGATTCCGGCCGAATGGCAGGAGGCGGTCATCCGTGCGGCGATCACGCTGAAGCTCTGCCAGTACGAAGGCACCGGCGCCATCATCGCGGCGATGACCACTTCCGTGCCCGAGGCGCCCAACACCCAGCGCAACTGGGATTACCGCTACTGCTGGCTGCGCGATGCGGCCTTCGTCGTGCGCGCCCTGAACCGCCTCGGTGCGACCCGCAGCATGGAGGAATACCTGCGCTACCTGTTCAACCTGGCGACCCGCGAGGACGGCGAGATGGCGCCGGTGTATGGCATCCATTTCCAGAAGGAACTGCACGAATCGGTCGCCCCGGGCCTGGCCGGCTACCGCGGCATGGGTCCGGTGCGCATCGGCAACGATGCCTGGCGACAACGCCAGAACGATGTCTATGGCAGCATCGTGCTCGCGGCCACCCAGCTGTTCTTCGACCGGCGCCTGGCTGCACCCGGCGATGCGGCCCAGTTCGCCCGCCTGGAACGCGCCGGCGAGAACGCCTGGCGCCTGCATGATGTTCCCGACGCCGGCCTGTGGGAGTATCGCGGCCGCGCTGCCGTGCACACCCATTCGGCGGTCATGTCCTGGGCAGCCTGCGATCGCCTCGCGCGCATCGCCCAGCATCTGCAGCTGCCCGAGCGCGAACGGCTCTGGCAGGAGCGCGCCGGCAAGGTGCGCGAACTCATCCTCGCGCGTGCCGTGCACCGCGAGCATGGCTATTTCGTCGATACCTTCGATGGCGAGCATCTGGACGCGAGCCTGCTGCTGCTGGCGGACCTGCGCTTCGTCGCCGCCGACGACCCGCGCTTCGTGGCCACGGTGGAGGCCATCGGCAAGGCCTTGCGGCACGGCAACTACCTGTTCCGCTACGTCGTCGCCGACGATTTCGGCACGCCAGAAACCAGTTTCACCATCTGCAGCTTCTGGTACGTCGATGCACTGGCCGCCATCGGCCGCAAGGACGAGGCACGCGAGCTCTTCGAGGAACTGCTGGCGCGGCGCAATCCGCTGGGGCTGCTGTCCGAGGACGTGCATCCGGGTACCGGTGAACTGTGGGGCAACTTCCCGCAGACCTACTCGCTGGTCGGGCTCATCACCGCCGCGGCGCGGCTTTCGCACAGTTGGGAAAGTGTGCTGTGAGCCGCCTCGTCGTCGTCTCCAACCGCGTCGCCCTGCCGCGCGAAACCCGCGCCGGCGGCATGGCTCCGGCCCTGCAGGCGGCGCTTGCCGAACGCGGCGGGCTGTGGTTCGGCTGGAGCGGCGCACTGGCCGAGCGCGACGAGCCGGTGGTGCACACGCAGCACGTCTCACGCGTCGATTACGCGCTGCTCGACCTCACGCGCGAAGATTACGAACACTACTACCTCGGCTACGCCAATCGCACCCTGTGGCCGCTGCTGCACTTCCGCCCCACCCTGATCGGCTACTCTCGCGCCGACCAGGAAGGCTACCTGCGCGTGAACCGGCTGTTCGCCAACCGGCTCGCACCACGCCTGCGCCCGGACGACCTGGTGTGGGTACACGACTACCATCTCATCCCGCTCGCCGCGCAACTGCGCCAGCTGGGCATCGATGCGCGCATCGGCTTCTTCCTGCACATTCCCGTGCCGCCGCCGGCACTGCTGGCCATGCTGCCGCAACACCAGGCCCTGCTCGGCAAGCTTGCCGCCTACGACCTTGTCGGCGTGCAGGGCACGGCTGACCGCGACGCCCTGCTCGCCTACTTCCGCGAGTATCTGCAGGCAGACATCGCTGCCGACGGCACGGTCAGCCTGCCGGACGGGCGCAGCGTGCGCATTGATGCTTTCCCGATTGGCATCGACACCGCCGCCATCGCCACGCAGGCACGTCGCTCGGTCGGCCACGCGACCGTGCTGCGCCTGGCGCAAAGCCTGGCCGGGCGGCGCCTGGCCATCGGCGTCGACCGGCTCGACTATTCCAAGGGCCTGCCGCAACGCTTCGAAGCCTTCGCGCACTTTCTTTCCCAGCACGCGGAATGGCGCTCACGCATTTCCTTCCTGCAGATCGCGCCGCCCTCGCGTGGCGAGGTCCCCGAGTACCGCGAACTGCGCACCCAGCTCGAACGTACCGCCGGCGCCACCAACGGGCGCTATGCGGAGCCTGACTGGGTACCGATCCGCTATCTCAACCGCAGCTTCAACCAGGCCACCTTGGCCGGCTACTACCGGCTTGCCGACATCGGTCTGGTCACTCCGCTGCGCGACGGGATGAACCTGGTGGCCAAGGAATTCGTGGCCGCGCAGGCCGCGGAAGATCCGGGCGTGCTGGTACTGTCCACCTTCGCCGGCGCCGCAGAGGAACTGCCCGAAGCCATACTCGTCAATCCGCTCGATGTCGAGGACATCGCCGACGGCCTGGGTCGCGCGCTCGCCATGTCACTCGACGAACGGCGCGATCGCTGGCATGCCATGTTCGACACGCTGAGCCGGAACGACATCACGCATTGGCGCAACAGTTTCGTGGAGGCGCTGGAAGCCCCCTGATCCGCGCATGGCCGCGCCAATGCCCGCACGTGCCGCACACCGGCCCGCGACCCTGCATGCCGGCGCCGCGCCCGATCCGTCGCCAGGTCGGCAACGCTGCCACGACGACGCGGGCGCCCGGGTGCAAGTCCCGGCGCGGGGCGCGACTGCCGACTCCCGATGCCCCGCGCGGAAGGCGGCTGCGCCGCGCGAAACGCCTGCGGGCCAGCCTGCCCGCCAGGATACGCAAGGGACACACCGCGCCTGCCGCCGGTCGATCAGCCGCCCTGGCCTTGCCACCCGACTGGGCGAGGGCTAGCCTGCAGGCATCTTGCCCAGGGGAGTCCGCGCATGAATCTGCGTCTGCTGTCGCTTGCCACCGCGATCCTTATCGCCGCACCGACGGCCGTTGCCAGCGAGACAGTGCGCACGCCCGACGCCGCCTCCGCGCATGCCTTCGTCGCGGACCTCAATACCCAGCTCGAGGCGCGCTATGTCGAGCCGACGGCCGCCGAGTGGGTGGCCGAGACCTACATCACGGACGACACCCAGATGCTCACTTCGCGCGCCAACGAGCGCTGGCTGAAGTGGCTCTCCGGCGAGATCGACGCTGCGCGCGCCTTCGACCAGGTGGCGGACATCGATCCGCAGGACCGGCGGGCACTGGAGCAGCTCAAGCTGCAGACCGCCATGCCGGCGCCGAAGGACCCGGCCCACCTGACCGAACTGACGCAGATTGCGGCGCGCCTGACCGCAGCCTACGGCGGCGGCAAGTATTGCAAGGATCCGGCCGATGCCAGCACCTGCCGCAACCTCGATCAGCTTTCCGCCATCCTGGCCAGGGACCGCGACTGGGACCACGATCTGGACGCCTGGGCCGGCTGGCAGCAGGTCGGGCGCGGCATGTTGAAGGACTACCAGCGCTTCGTCGAACTGCTCAATGAGGGCGCACGCGATCTTGGCTACGCCAATGTCGGCGTGATGTGGCGCTCGGGCTATGACATGCCACCGGCCGACTTCGTCAAGGAAACCGATCGCCTCTGGCATCAGGTCAAACCCCTTTACGACGACCTGCAGTGCTATACGCGCAACAGACTGGCCGCGAAGTACGCGGGGCGCATGCCCGATGATGGCACCATTCCCGCGCACATCACCGGCAACATGTGGGCGCAGGACTGGTCGGCGCTGTATCCGCTGCTGGAACCCTATCCCGGCGTGGGCAACCTGGACGTGGATGCCCGCCTGCGCGCAGCGCGCGAGGCGCTGGGCACCCGGGAACGCCACGCCCTGGGCGGCGCGCCGACTCCGCTGGACATCGCCGGCGCCGAGCGGCGCGCCGATCACGACAATGCCGTGGCCATGGTGCGACGTGCCGAGGACTTCTACACCTCGCTCGGCTTTCCCGCGCTGCCGGCCTCGTTCTACGAAAAATCCATGCTGCTGCGCCCACGCGACCGCGATGCGCTCTGTCATGCGAGCGCGTGGCCGATGGCGCTGGGCAGCACCGACATGCGCATCAAGATGTGCATCGGCGCCACCGAGGAAGACCAGTACACCATCTATCACGAGATGGGTCACATCTACTATTTCCTCGCCTACAAGGATCTGTGGCCGATCTTCCAGAATGGCGCCAACGACGGCTTCCACGAGGCCATCGGTGACACCATCCGCCTCAACATCACGCCGGCCTACCTGGCCAGGATCGGGCTCGCCGGAAAGGCGGGCAATGACGACAAGGCGGTGTTGAACGCCCAGATGAAGCTGGCACTGGAGAAAGTGGCCTTCCTGCCGTTTGGCCTGCTCATCGACAAGTGGCGCTGGGGCGTGTTCGATGGCTCGATCGCAGCGGGCGACTACAACGACGCGTGGCTGAAGCTGCGCCGCGAATACCAGGGCCTGTCCGCGCCAATCGCCCCGCAGCCGGGCGACTTCCAGCCAGGTGCGAAGAACCACGTGCCCACCAACGTGCCCTACATGCGCTATTTCCTTGCCGACATTCTCCAGTTCCAGTTCTATCGTGCCTTGTGCGAAACGGCGGGACACAAGGGTGCGCTGGCGGATTGCTCGATCTACGGCAACAAGGCTGCCGGCAAGAAATTCTGGAAGATGCTGGAGGCAGGCGCCAGCCGACCCTGGCAGCAGACCCTCGAGGAGCTCACCGGCCAGGACGACATGGACGCCAGTGCCATCCTCGACTACTTCGCCCCGCTGCATGCCTGGCTGAAGGAACAAAACCAGGGCAAGCCGTGCGGCTGGCACTGAGCCTGGAATCGACAAGGGCGCAGCGGGCGTGCGCTGAGCACCGCACCGCGCTTGCCTGGTTCGCGCGCCGGCCGCACCCGACCCATCCCGATTTGCTGATCCCCATTCCCCTTCGCCAACTCCGGTCCTGAAAATGCAACGCTGGCTCAAGCTTCCCGACGGTCGCATCATCGATGCCAACCGCGTCGCCTACATCGGCAAGGTGGAAACCTTCGTCCGCATCGACGAGAACGGCATCGATCTGGGCACCGGCTACGCGGTGTACATCGGCACCGATTTCCCGCGCGAAACGCAGATCAGCGTCACCGGCGGCAAGGACGAGGTCCTGGCCGTGCTGCGTGCCCTGCTCGGCCCCGCAGCGGCCGCCGCAGCGCCGGACAAGACCTGAGGCCGCAGCGCGCGGCACGGCCGGGCGCAGGTGTGCGCTCGCTGCGCCTTGCGTGCGCCCGTCGAAAGCTTGTCGCGTTCTTCCCGGGAGCCGATCCGCGCAGCGTCAAACGTAGCGTCGATCCGTTTCTGCGAAGGGCGCCTGCGCGCCGAAGGCCGCGGACCGGGGCTGCGCGGATAGCGCGTCGCCTCGTTCCGATCCTGCCGGAGCCGTCGCCACTGGCGTTGCCGGGGTGCCGACCAGCGATCCCGCGAATGCGTCCCGGCAACGGCCGGCCGCGCGACGGGTGATCCTCGCGTGAACGGCGCACGCGCAGCGGCACGGGCCGGATCGGCTGCAGGGTATGATGGGTGAGGCGTGGCGCGGAGCCTGCATCAGGCTGCGACGCGGCCTGGCCGCTGCGTGCGGCTGCGCTCCGCGACGCCCGCTCTCGGCAGGAGATTCCCCGTACATGAAACGCCAAGACGATGCACCGGAATGGATGTGGGCCAATGCGCTGGCTGCGCTGGATCGGGCCGAACGCGTGCACCGGCAACTGTTTCGCCCGCCGGCGGGCCAGGGTCGCAGTTGGGAACCACCGGTGGACGTGCTGGAGAGTCCACATGAGGTGTTGATCTACGTGGCCCTGCCAGGCGTCGCCGCGCGCGACGTGCATACCGCGATCGAAGGCGGCACCTTGACGGTGAGTGGTCGTCGCCCACCGCCAAGCGAACTGGGTTCATCCATCATCCACCGCCTGGAACTGCCCCGCGGCCGCTTCGAGCGGCGCATCCGCCTGCCGCCAGGCCAGTACGCCGGAGTCAGCATCGGCACCGAGCGTGGTTGCCTGGTCATCCGCCTGCAAAAGCGCTGAGGTCGCCCCATGAACGAATCCTCGCCCAAGCCGCCACCTCCAAACACCGCATCCGGCGACAGCGACAGCCCGCCCGGCAACGCGCCTGCCGGCCCCGTGCAGACGCCGGCCGATGCCGGGCCGGCCCCTGCGCCGGACGCGGCGCCGGAGACCGGCAACGATGCCCTGCCCGCGGACGTGCTGCCCATCGTTGCCGTGCGCGAGACCGTGCTGTTCCCGGGCACGGTGTTCCCCATCGCGATTGGCCGCGAATCCTCCATCCGCGCCGTGCAGCACGCCTTGCGCGCCGAGCGCCCGATCGGCGTGCTGATGCAGAAGAACGCCGAAGCCGAAACGCCCGGGCCGGACGATCTGTACACCATCGGTACCCTGGCCAACGTGCTGCGCTACGTGACCGCGCCCGACGGTGCTCACCATATCGTCGTGCAGGGTGTGCAGCGCTTCCGCGTCGTCGCCTTCGTGCCCTCCGCGCCGTTCCTGGCCGCGCATGCGGAAGTGCTGCCCGACCCCGACGAGCAGAGTCCGCAGGTCGAGGCACGCCTGCTGTACCTGCGCGGGCAGGCCATCGAAGCCCTGCAGCTCCTGCCCAGTGTGCCGCAGGAACTGATCGCCGCCGTGCAGTCGGTGACAACCGCCGGCGCCCTCGCCGACCTGGTCGCCGCCTATCTCGACATCAGCGCCGAAGAGAAGCAGGCGTTGCTGGAAGCCGTGGACGTGCGTGAGCGCATCGACCGGGTATCCGCCCTGCTGGCCAAGCGCATCGAAGTGATGCGCCTGACCCGCGAAATCGGCCAGCGCACCAAGGCCACCTTCGACGAACGCCAGCGCGAGGCGATCCTGCGCGAGCAGATGGCGGCGATCCAGCGCGAACTGGGCGAGGATGACGGCCGCTCCGGGGAGGTGGCCGAGATCGCCAAGGCGATCGACGCGGCGCAGATGCCCGAGGAGGCGCGCGAGATCGCGCAGAAGGAACTGGGCCGCTACCAGCGCATGCAGGAAGGCGCGCCCGAAGCCGGCATCGTGCGCAACTACCTCGACTGGCTGACGTCCCTGCCCTGGGCCGAGCCGGAGTTGCGTCCCATCGACATCGGCGAGGCGCGGCGCGTGCTCGACGAAGACCACTTCGGCCTGGACAAGATCAAGCAGCGCATCATCGAATTCCTGGCCATCCGCAAGCTGGCGCCACAGGGAAAGGCGCCCATCCTGTGCTTCGTGGGTCCGCCCGGGGTCGGCAAGACCTCGCTGGGACAATCCATCGCGCGCGCCATGACGCGGCCGTTCGCGCATGTCAGCCTGGGCGGCGTGCACGATGAAGGCGAAATCCGTGGGCACCGGCGCACCTACATCGGCGCCATGCCCGGCCTGATCATCCAGGCG
The DNA here is from genome assembly GCA_023228465.1 of Dokdonella sp. GTDB lineage: Bacteria > Pseudomonadota > Gammaproteobacteria > Xanthomonadales > Rhodanobacteraceae > Dokdonella_A. The sequence continues at coordinate 95,660 of JALOBC010000008.1, forward strand.
ATCCGCAAGGCCAAGGCGCGCGATTGCGTGATGATGCTCGACGAGATCGACAAGATGGGCCGCGGCATCCAGGGCGACCCCGCGGCGGCCATGCTGGAAGTGCTCGATCCCGAGCAGAACGCGGGCTTCCGCGACAACTACCTCGGCACGCCCTTCGACCTCAGCCGCGTCACCTTCCTGACCACGGCCAACATGCTGGACACGATTCCCGGCCCGCTGCGTGACCGCATGGAGATCATCACCCTGGCGGGCTACACGGAGAACGAGAAGTTCGAGATCGCGCGTCGCTACCTGGTGCGCCGCCAGCTCGAAGCAAACGGTCTGGAGGCCGAGCAGGCAAGCATCAGCGACGACGCCTTGCAGCGGATCATCGCCGACTACACGCGCGAAGCGGGCGTGCGCAACCTGGAACGCGAGATCGGTCGCGCCTTGCGCCATGCAGCGGTGAAGATCGCAGAAGGCTCGGCCACCCGCGTCGACATCGACGCGGCCGCGCTGGAGTCCATCCTCGGCCCGCGCCGCTTCGAGAGCGAAGTGGCGATGCGCACCAGCACGCCCGGCGTGGCTACCGGCCTGGCGTGGACGCCGGTGGGCGGCGACATCCTGTTCATCGAGGCGACCAGTTTCCCCGGCAAGGGCGGCCTGATCCTCACCGGTCAGCTGGGCGACGTGATGCGCGAGAGCGCGCAGGCCGCGCTGTCCATCGTCAAGCACCGGGCGCGCGAACTGGACATCGAGGAACGCCAGCTCTCGCGCATCGACATCCACATCCACGTGCCCGCCGGCGCCACGCCCAAGGATGGTCCCAGCGCGGGCGTGGCAATGTACACCGCGCTGGTCTCGCTGCTCACGGCGCGTACCGTGCGCAGCGACACGGCGATGACCGGCGAAATCAGCCTGCGCGGCCTGGTGCTCCCCGTCGGCGGCATCAAGGAAAAGATCGTCGCCGCCGTCGGTGCCGGCATCACGAGGGTCATGTTGCCGGCCCGCAACCGGCGCGACTTCGATGACATCCCCGTCGAGGTCCGCGAGCGGCTGGAGTTCATCTGGCTGGAGCGCGTGGACGATGCCATCGCCGCGGCGCTGGAGCCTGGCTCGGGGGCAGCGAGCGCCTCGCCTTCGTAAGCCCGGCGGCTAGCCCGCCGCGCCGTGGCTGCGCAGCGACAGCGCGATGCCGACGCAGGCACTCAGGAACACGACGCCGAGGACCACCCGGTAAGCCGCGGCCCAGCCAGCGTGGCGGCTGTGGCGCACGCCCAGCAGGAATCCGGCCAGGGCCAGCGCAAAGACCAGCGTGGCCAGCGTGACCAGTCGGGGCTGCCCCAGCAGCGTACCGGCGATCACGCCGGCGTTGCCGAGATTGAACAGCAGCCACTGACCCCAGAACAGGCCAGCTGCGGGTGGCACCTGCGCCAGCCAGGCCTGGCCCGCGCCGAGGATGACCTGCATCAGGCCGACGACCAGCACCAGGTAGCCCACCAGCCACATCAGCTGCCGGCTGGGCGCGTTGGCGCAGGCCGCGGAAATGCCGCCGCCCGCAAGCACGGCGGCAACGCCGAACAGGGCAAACGGCATGCCCGCGGCAAGCCGCCGCTTCAGCATCGCATCGAGGCGCTTTCGCGGATGCCTTCCGCGATCGCCGGGTCGAGCCCGACGTTGTTCCGTTCCAGCACGCGCTCGGCACGATAACTGGAACGCACCAGCGGCCCGGCGACCACTTCGAGGAAGCCCATGGCCAGCGCCATCTCGCGGTATTCCTCGAACTGCCCCGGGGTCACGAAGCGCTCCACCGGCAGGTGGTGCTTCGTCGGCCGCATGTACTGGCCCATGGTCACCACGTCCACGTCGGCCGCGCGGATGTCGGCCAGGGTACGTTCGATCTCGGCATCGGTTTCACCCAGGCCCAGCATCAGGCTGGTCTTGGTCACCGTCCGTGGCGCGTGCCGCTTGGCGAACTTCAGGATGCCGAGCGTCTGCGCATAGCCCGCGCGCGGGTCGCGCACCGGATGGGTCAGGCGCTCCACCGTCTCGATATTCTGCGCATAGGTCGCAAGGCCGGCTTCCAGCACCTTGGCGACATCGTGGTGGCGGCCGGCGAAATCGGGTGTCAGCGCTTCCACCGCGGTCTGCGGCGTGCGCGCATGGATGGCGCGGATGCAGGCCGCATAATGGCCGGCACCGCCATCGGCAAGATCATCACGATCGACCGAGGTCAGCACCACGTACTTCAGGCCCATCAAGGCCACCGCGTCGGCCACGTTGGCCGGCTCCATGGGATCGAGCCAGCCCTGCGGGTTGCCGGTCGAGACCGAGCAGAACTTGCACGCGCGCGTGCATACCGAGCCCATCAGCATCAAGGTGGCCGTACCGCGGCCCCAGCACTCGGCGATGTTCGGGCATTTTGATTCCGCGCACACCGTGGAAAGCCGGTGGCTCTGCACGATATTGCGGATTTCCTCGTATTTGGCCCCGGCCGGCAGGCGGATGCGCAGCCACGGCGGCTTGCGCTCGGCATCGGGAATACGCGACAACGCGTTCGGGCGGATGCCGTCCTTGACCGCACGCGTGCCTTGGGGACTGATGAACTTGCTGCCCGGCAACGGGCGCGGATGATCGGCGGTTTCACTCATGGATGGGCTGCAGAAGGGTGTGGAAATGATTCTCTGGCCGCGCATTGTAGCCGGGCGCAGGTCAATCGATGCCGCCAGGTGGCCCCAGGCAGGACCTGGCCGGCAATCTCATCCACTGCGACGCGCATGACGCAGACTTCGCCTTGCCACTCAGGGAGACGCTGATGATCGAACACGACCGGCTGGCCGCCGCACTGGCCATGGCGCATGCCGCCCACCAGACGCAGAAGCGCAAGGGCACCTCCATTCCGTATATCTCGCACCCGATGGCGGTGGCCGCGCTGGTGCTGGAATTCGGTGGCAGCGAGGACCAGGCCATTGCCGCGCTGCTGCACGACACCATCGAGGATGGCGGCGAAGCCTATGCCGAGCGCATCGGTGAAGCATTCGGGCCGCACGTGCTGGCGATGGTGCGCGCGTGTACCGACGGGACGGCCGAGTCCAAGGCGGCGGCCGTGACCATGGACGCGAAACGTGCCGACTGGCAGGCGCGCAAGGACGCCTATCTCGCGCACCTCGAGGCCATGCCGTCGAAGTCACCGGCCCTGCTGGTCTCGGCCTGCGACAAGCTGCACAACGCGCACGCCGTGCTGGAAGACTTCCAGCGGGTCGGCGAGCGCGTCTTCGAGCGCTTCACCGGTGGCCGCGAGGGCACCCTGTGGTACTACGCCGAGGTGGCCCGCCTGTTCGCGGAAAAGGGCGTGGCGCCCGCAGCGCGCCTCAGCGCCGTGGTGGCGGCGCTGCAGCGATAGCCGCACCCGTCCTCCTGCGAAGCGGGCCGTGCCGGCGCTGCACCGGGGCCCGCGTGCAGGGATAATCCGCGTTTGCCTTGCACCCGCCCACCGATGTCGACCTCCCACCGCGCGCACGGACTCGCCGGCGACCACACCGCGCCCGACTGGCCGCCCCTGGCAACCGCGGAGGTCGCGGCGCTGCTCGCCGCATTCCCGGAGGGCGGCACGCTGCGCGAAGTGCGCTGGCACAGTCCGCGGCCACTGTCGGCGGCGGCGCTGGTGGAAACCGATCGCGGCCTGCGCTTCATCAAGCGCCACCACCAGCGCGTGCGCACGGTGCACGCCCTGGGCGAGGAACACCAGTTCGTTGCGCACCTGCGCGCGCGCGCGCTGCCCACGCCCGACCTGTTGCGCGACCGGGACGGCCGGACGGCCATCGGCCGCGGCGACTGGACCTACGAGATCCAGCAGCCGGCGCAAGGCATCGATCTCTACCGCGAGCGCATGTCCTGGCAGCCGCCGTTCGCACCCGGGCATGCACACGCCGCGGGTCGCATGCTGGCGCGGCTGCACGCGGCGGCGGACGATTACCGCGCACCGCAGCGCAGCACCCACATCCTCGTCGCGCGCAGCGAGGTGCTGGCGGCGGCCGATCCGGTGTCGGCGCTGCAGGCGCAGCTCGCCACTCGACCCGGACTCGCCGCTTACCTGGCTGGCCGCGCGTGGCAGCGCGAGCTCGGCGCCGCGCTGGCGCCCTGGCATGCCCGCGTGCAGCCGCATCTGGCCGCCCAGCCTGCGCTCTGGACGCATGGCGACTGGCACGTATCGAACCTGTTCTGGAGCGGCGCCGATGCCACGGCCCGCGTTGCCAGCGTGCTCGATTTCGGCCTCGCGGCGCGCAACTTCGCCCTCTTCGACCTCGCCACCGCAATCGAGCGCAATGCCATCGCCTGGCTCGACCTGGACGGCGAGGGCGCCCGCCCCGATATCGCCCTGGCGCTGATCCAGGGCTACCGCGAACACGCCGCGCTGCCGGGCGAGGCGCTGGCCGTCCTCGCCGACCTGCTGCCCCTGGTGCACATCGATTTCGCCTTGTCGGAAGTGGAGTACTTCCACGCCATCACCGGTTCGCGGGTGAACGCCGATGTGGCCTGGGAGACCTTCCTGCTCGGCCATGCGGCGTGGTTCCGCACGCATGCGGGCGCGAGCTTCCTCTCGACGATCCGCGATCAGCCCTGAACAGATGCGACGGCCGCAGGTCGGGGCCACGTCCACGACGGCGAGCCTTGCCCCGGTCTGGATAGCAGGGCAACAGCAGCACGTCAGGGGTCATTTGTGGTCAAATAGACGCACAGAAGCGGGGGTGCCCGGCAACACCGGGCTGAGAGAGTCCCTTGGAACCTGATCCGGTTAATGCCGGCGTAGGGAGCTTGCTGATGCTGCGGACCACCGGCCCGCGGCATCCCGTCGCTTCGTCCGCACTCCCTTGACGAACGACGATCATGCCGATTTTCCGCACTTTCCTCCTGCTTGCACTGCTTGCAACGCCACTGTCCGCCCGCGCGGCCGATGCCGCCGCCGATCCGCCCGACAAGACCGCGAAGACCGAGCTCGCCCCGGTCGAGGTGAAGGGGCAACGCCTGGAGGGCTACCACGCCGACGCCTCGCAGCTGGACAGCTTCGGCAGCTTCGGCGCAGCGCCGATCGGCGATACGCCGGCCGCGATCAGTGTCATCACGCGCGAGATGATCGAGGACCTGCAGCCGCGTTCGCTGAGCGAGCTCGGCCACGCGGATGCCGCCGTGGGCGACAACTATGCTCCGGTCGGCTACTACCAGAACCTTGCCATCCGCGGCTTTCCGCTGGATCTGGCTACCGGCTATCGCATGAACGGCCTGACCATCACCGGCGAGCAGCCGCTGGCGCTGGAGGACAAGCAGCGCGTGGAGATCCTGAAGGGCCTCGGTGGCCTGGAAGCGGGCATCGTCTCGCCGGGCGGGCTGGTCAACTTCGTCAGCAAGCGTCCCGCCGACGTCGGCCAGGCCACGCTCGGCACCGATTCGTACGGTTCCCGCTATTTCGCGGCGGACCTTGGCCGCTGGCTGACGCCGGAGTTCGGCCTGCGCATGAATGTCGCCCATGAAGACATCCACTCCTGGGTCGAGCACGCCGATGGCCGGCGCAACTTCGCCGCCCTGGCCGCCGACTGGAAGCTGACCGATGCGGGCGTGCTGCGCTTCGATGGCAACTGGCAAGGCACGTCGCAGCGCTCCGTATCGGGCTACCAGCTCCTCGGCGGCAACGCGCTCCCGCCGCATCCCAGCCGCACGCGCATGCTGGGCTTCCAGCCCTGGCAGCGGCCGACCGACATCGACGCGCGCAACGCGATGCTGCGTTTCGAGCAGCGCCTCGGCGACTGGAACCTCCAGCTCGCCGCCAGTCACAGCCGCTCGCGCATCGACGACAGCGTCGCCTTCGCCTATGGCTGCTTCTACACGCCCGAATGCGAGGATGGCAGCTACCCGGGCTGGTACTTCGCGCCGAACGGCGACTATGACATCTACGATTTCCGCAGCCCGGATGACACCCGCACCAACGACGAGGTCCGCGCGGTGCTGAACGGGGGTTTCAGCACCGGATCGCTGGAACACGAGCTCAGCGTCGGCGCCAGCGACTTCCGCCGCACCATGGACAGCCGCGGCTGGGTGTACGACTACGTCGGCAGCAGCAACATCGACGTCATCGACATCCCGGTGTTCGCGCCCTCGCCGACGCAGCCCGGGCCACTGCAGCGGCGCCTGACCAGCTGGCAGCGCGCGGTGTTTGCCCTGGACCGCGTGCATCTTGGCGAGCACTGGCAGGTGCTGGCCGGCGCGCGGCGCCTGGAGCTCGACGAGCGCGCCTTCGGTGACGAAGGCGAAGTCGTGCGCGACACGCGCCTGTCCCGGACCCTGCCGCAGGCGGCACTGATGTGGCAGCCCGATGCGCGCTGGACCACCTACGCGAGCTACAGCGAAAGCCTCTCGCTCGGCGCCGAAGCGCCCTACTGGACCAGCAACGGCGGCGAGCTGATGGGCCCGCGCGTCGCGCGCCAGATGGAGCTGGGCACCAAGTTCGACTGGAACGGCCAGCTCAATCTGGGCGCCGCGCTCTACCGCATCCGCCAGCCCTGGCAGTTTGCACGCCCGGACGCCACGCCCGAGGGCTTTACCTTTGTCGAGCAGGGCCAGGAGGAACGGGAGGGCCTCGAACTCAGCGCCGCGGGCCAGCTGGCCGAATCGCTGCGCGTGTTCGGCAGCCTGAACTGGATCCGCGCACGCGCGACCGGCTCGGGCGTACCGGCCTATGAAGGCCACCAGATGGGCAACGTGCCGCAGCTGCGTACCGCGCTGTTCCTCGACTGGCGCCTGCCGGTCGCGCCCGACCTCGCGCTGCTCGCCGGCTGGCGCCACGCGGGCAGCAATGTGGCCACGCCCGACGGCGTGACGCGCGTGCCGTCCTACGACGTGTTCGACCTCGGCCTGCGCTACACCACGCGCTGGAACGGCCAGGCACTGGTGTGGCGCCTCGCCATCGACAACGTGACCGACCGCTTCTACTGGCGCGACACGGGCTCCACGCTCGGCGACAGCTATCTCTTCCCCGGCACGCCGCGACTGGCGCGCCTCAGCCTCGACTGGTCGTTCTGACTCCCATGCCCTGGTTCGAGCTTGCCGCCGCCCTGGTCAGCGCGCTTGGCGTGTGGCTGATGGCCAGGCGCCGGCCCTGGGCGTGGCCGGTCGGCCTGGTCTCGGTGCTCGCCTACGGCGTGGTGTTCATCGACGCGCGGCTCTATTCCGATGCGCTGCTGCAGGGCGCCTTCGGCGTGATGATCCTGTATGGCTGGTGGGGCTGGCTGCATCATCTGGAAGACGACGGGCGGGTCCTCCCGGTGCCGCTGGCACGCGCACCGGCGCTGCGGGACGTCGCGCTGGGCGCCCTCGGGGCGCTGGCGCTGGGCGCCTTCATGCACTACCGCACCGACGCCGCGCTGCCCTGGCTCGACGCCGCGCTGGCCGCCTTCAGCCTGGTCGCGCAGTGGTGGCAGGCGCGGCGCCACACCGCGAGCTGGTGGCTGTGGATCATCGTGGATGTGATCTATGTGGGCATGTACGCCTACAAGGATCTCTTCGTCACGGCGGTGCTGTACGTCGGCTTCATCGCGCTGGCGGTGGCCGGGCTGCGCGGCTGGCAACGCGCGTTCCGGGAGGCCGCTACCCACCGGAGTGGCTGAAGCCCCCTCGGCCGCAACCATCCGGAGATGGCCGGCTCCCACCGGATGACCGGCGCGTTCCCGGGGATCTCCCGTTCGGTGAACCATGGCCGGCGAACCACCAGGCCGTTCCCCGGCAGCGCATCCTGCGCTTCGGTCCCGAACGCTGCACGCCTCCAGCACAGCGAGACCATCCGGTCCACACTATGGCGATGCCCACGCATTTCCTGCAGCGCATCGCCAACCTCCGGCGGGACGAGGTTCGCCCGATCCTGGTCGCGGCGCTGTTCTTCTTCTGCGTCCTCACCGCCCTGATGCTGCTGCGCCCGGCGCGCGAGGCGCTGGGCATGCAGCGTGGCATCGAGACGATCCGCTGGCTGTTCGTCGGCACCGTGCTGGTGACGTTGGCAGTCAACCCGGTGTTCGGATGGCTGGTCAGCCGCTTCCGGCGGCTGGCCTTCGTCAGCGCCACCTATCTCTTCTTCGCCGGCGGCCTCCTCGCCTTCTACGGATTGCTGGTGTTCGCGCCGAGCGGGGTCGGCGAGCACAGCGGAGAGGTGTTCTACGTCTGGTTCAGCGTGTTCAACCTGTTCGCGACGATGCTGTTCTGGGCGCTGATGGCCGATCGCTTCTCGCTCGAACAGAGCAAGCGCCTGTTCGGCCTGATCGGCGTCGGCGGCACGCTGGGCGCGCTGGCCGGGCCGGCGCTGTCGAGCCTCCTTGCCGCGCCGCTCGGCACCGCCGCGCTGCTGCCGATCGCGGCCGGATTCCTGCTGCTGGCGCTCGGCTGCGCGTTCTGGCTGATGCGCCTGCCGATGGCCCGCGATCCGTCGCGCCCCGGCGACATGGCGACCGGCAGGGAGCATGCGGTGATCGGCGGCAGCGCCTGGGAGGGCTTTCGCGCGGTGGCGAAGTCGCCTTATCTCCTTGCCATCTGCGCCTACGTGCTGATCCTCGCCGTGATGGCGACCTTCATCTACTTCACGCGCCTGAAACTGGTGGCGGCGCTGGGCGAGGATCTGGACTTTCGTACCACCGTGTTCGCGCGCATCGACATGGCCACCCAGGCCGCCACGCTGCTGCTGCAGGGGCTGGTCGCCGGGCACCTGATGAAACGCCTCGGCACCTCGGTTACGCTGGCCCTGTTGCCACTGACCGCGCTGCTCGGCTTTCTCGGGCTGGCCATCGTCGGTTCACTGGCTGCGCTGGTGGTGTTCGAGGCGAGCTTCCGCGCCGTGCAGCGCGGGCTGATGCGACCGGCGCGCGAGACGCTGTTCACCGTGGTCGGCCGGGAAGACCGCTACAAGGCCAAGGCCTTCATCGACACGGTCGTGTACCGGTTCGGCGACCTCACCGGCGCGCAGACCGAAGGCCTGCTGGCGCGCCTTGGCACCGGGCTGGCGGCGCTGGCCTCGTTTGCCCTGCCGCTGGCGGTGGCCTGGATGGCCCTCGGCCTGTGGCTCGGCCAGGCCCAGAAGCGGCGCGGTGCGCTGCAAGCAGAAGGAGTGAACCCATGACCACCCGCCGTGACTTCCTCAGGACCAGTCTCGCCAGCGGCGCCGCACTGGCACTCGCACCGCATTGGCTGCGCGCCGCCGATGCCGCGGCCGGCCCCCTCATCACGCGCGCCATCCCCGCCAGCGGCGAGCGCCTGCCGATCATTGGCCTGGGCAGTTCCGCCACCTTTGCCCAGATCGCCCGCCAGGACGATGTGACGGCGCTGCGGCAGGTGCTGGCGCGCATGGTCAAGCTGGGCGGAACGGTGTTCGACACGGCGCCCGCCTACGGCGCCTCCGAGGAAGTCGCCGGCCGCATCGCACGCGATCTTGGCATCACCGACCGGCTGTTCTGGGCCACCAAGCTCAATGTCGCCAGCCGCGGCGGCAAGGCCGAGGCCAGGGCGGCACGCCAGCAGCTGGCCACCTCGCTGGCGCGCATCGGCAAGCGACCGCTGGACCTGGTGCAGGTGCACAACATGGGCGACCTCGCCACCCAGTTGCCGATCCTGCGCGAGGCCAGGGCCGCCGGCAAGATCCGCTACCTCGGCGTCACCACGACCTTCGCCGACCAGTACGAGGGACTGCTGCGCGCGATGCGCGAGGAGCAGCTCGACTTCATCGGCACCAATTACGCGATCGACGATCGCGACGCCGAAAAGACCTTCCTGCCGCTGGCCAGGGAGCGCGGCATCGCCGTGCTGGTGTACGCGCCCTTCGGTCGCACGCGGCTGTGGAAGCGTGTCGCCGGCCAGAAGCTCCCCGACTGGGCGGCCGAGTTCGATGCGCACAGCTGGGCGCAGTTCTTCCTCAAGTTCGTCGCCAGCCACCCGGACGTCACCGCCATCACGCCAGCCACCAGCAAGGTCGCCAACCTGGTGGACAACTTCGGCGCGGCGCGCGGTCGGCTGCCCGATGCGGCGATGCGCAGGCGCATGGTCGAGTTGGTGGAATCGCTGCCCGCCTGACCGGATGCCTGTGGCCGAGCTGGGGCTCGGCCGTTCCCAGGGAGAAGCAGCCGCGCGCGAGCACTCACCTTGGGAGTGGCGGAGCCCCAGCTCCGCCGCTTCTGCTTTTCACGGACGAGGTCGCACATGGACGCTCCGCCGCAAACGTTCCGTCGCAGCAAGCTCCCGCACATCGACGCGCCGGGCGTCTTCCAGGCGGTCACCTTTCGGCTTGCCGACTCGCTGCCCGCAGCAAAGGTGCAGGGTGGATTCAATTCTGAAGTGCACCACTCACGCTGTGAGGTGGCGCAGTTATTCTATCTTGCCGCGAAGGCGGGAAAGTGAACCTGAATACTCATGTCGCCGCCTCCCACGCGTGGCGGTATCTTGAAATTTCCGACGTTTCAAGATCGCAACGCGACAGGAGGCAGCTATGTCACTTTACGCAGGAATCGACCTGCATTCCACCAACAGCGTGCTGGCCGTGATCGACGAGCACGATCGGGTGTTGCGGCAATGCCGCTTGCCCAATGAGCTACCGACCATCCTCAAGGCCATGGAACCCTACCGCGATGAATTGGTGGGTGTGGCCGTTGAGTCGACCTACAACTGGTACTGGCTGGTAGATGGCCTGGCCGCCAAAGTTCCGCAGTTAGCCACGTAAGTTGTTGATACCTCTGAACCAGAAGAGGCATTTGTGGCACAACTCAGCGGGTGGGCGGTGCTTTTGTGTCGAGCGCGGCGAAGAGTTGTAGCTGGA
>JALOBC010000038.1 GCA_023228465.1 Dokdonella sp.
ACAGGATGTTCGAGTGTGGTGACCGACGGTGCCGGCACGCTGCGCTGAACGAAGGGCTGGAAGCATGTACGACTACGACGTGATAGTTGTCGGCGGTGGTCACGCCGGCACCGAAGCCGCGCTGGCCAGCGCGCGCTGCGGTGCCCGCACCCTGCTGCTGACGCACAATTTCGAAACGATCGGCGCGATGAGCTGCAACCCGGCCATCGGCGGCATCGGCAAGGGCCAGCTCGTGCGCGAGATCGATGCGCTCGGCGGGGCCATGGCGCAGGCCGCCGACGCGGCCGGCATCCAGTGGCGCGTGCTCAACCGGTCCAAGGGGCCGGCCGTGCGCGCGACGCGCTGCCAGGCGGACCGGGCCCTGTATCGCGCCGCGATCCGGCGCACGGTGGAGCATCAGCCGGGCCTCACCCTGTTCCAGCAGGGCGTGGATGCGCTGAAGATCGAGCAGGGCCGCGTCACCGGCGTCATCACCCAGTCGGGCCTGGAGTTCGCCGCGCGCGCCGTCGTGCTGACCGTCGGCACCTTCCTTGCCGGGCGCATCCATGTCGGGATGACCCAGCAGGCTGGTGGGCGTGCCGGTGATGCGCCGGCGCAGCGGCTGGCCGAGAGCCTGCGTGCACTTGGCCTGCCGGTCGGGCGACTCAAGACCGGCACGCCGCCGCGCCTGGACGGGCGCAGCATCGACTGGACGCGCCTGGCCGAGCAGCGCGGCGACGATCCGCCGCCGGTGTTTTCCTTCCTCGGCACGCCTGCCGATCATCCGCGCCAGGTGAGCTGCTGGATCACGCATACGGCCGCGCGCACGCACGACATCATCCGCGGCGCGCTGGATCGCTCGCCCCTCTACGGCGGCGTCATCGAAGGCGTCGGCCCGCGCTACTGCCCGTCGATCGAAGACAAGGTGGTGCGTTTCGCCGACAAGCAAAGCCACCAGATCTTCCTCGAACCGGAAGGCCTGGACAGCCACGAAATCTACCCGAACGGCATCTCCACCTCGCTGCCCTTCGATGTCCAGGTGGCGCTGGTGCATTCGATTCCCGGGCTGGAGCATGCACACCTGACCCGTCCGGGGTATGCCATCGAGTACGACTACTTCGATCCGCGCGCGCTCAAGGCGTCGCTGGAAACCAGGGCCGTGGAGGCGCTCTGGTTCGCGGGCCAGATCAATGGCACGACCGGCTACGAGGAGGCGGCGGCGCAGGGACTGATTGCCGGTCTCAACGCGGCGCGCGCCACGCAGGGCAAGCCGGCATGGACGCCGCGCCGTGACGAGGCCTACATCGGCGTGCTGATCGACGACCTGGTCACCAACGGCACGCGCGAGCCGTACCGCATGTTCACCTCGCGCGCCGAGTACCGTCTGCACCTGCGCGAGGACAACGCCGACCTGCGCCTGACCGAACAGGGCCACCAGCTTGGTTGCGTGCCGGCCGAGCGGCACGCGGCGCTGTTGCGCAAGCGTGAGGCGGTGGAGCGGGAAACCGCGCGCCTGCGCGCACTGTGGGCCTCACCCGGCAACGCGCTGGGGCGGGCGGTGGAATGCGAGCTTGGCATCGCGCTCAGCCGCGAGACGAGCACACTCGACCTGCTGCGCCGACCCGAAGTGGGCTACCACGCGCTGGCGGCGATCGCAGGCATCGCGCCCGGTGTTGCCGATCCGCAGGTCGCCGAACAGGTCGAAGTACAGGCCAAGTATGCCGGCTACCTGGATCGCCAGCGCGAGGAAATCGCGCGTGGCCGCCGCCATGATGAGCTGGCATTCCCGGCGAACTTCGATTTCGAGGCGGTGCGCGGCCTGTCCAACGAGGTCCTGGCGCGGCTGCGCGAGACGCGCCCGGAAACCGTTGGCCAGGCGCGCCGCATCGCCGGCGTGACGCCGGCGGCGGTGGCATTGCTGCTGGTGCATCTCAGGCGCGCCGGCGCGCGCGCCGCCTGAGCACGCGGCCGACCGCTACGCTCTGGCGTACATCGGCTACCCGGCCGCCTGCGCCTTGCGCCGGCGATGGCGGCCTGGCAGCCCGCGCCGCGCGGCAATCACCGCTTGCGGCTGGCGTCCACCTTTGCCTGGGCGCGCTTGAGGGCCTCGACGGCGCCGTGCATCAGGTCGTCGATAGCAGTCTGGTCGAGCTCGCCGCCACCCGGCTTGTGGTTGAACAGCACGCTTCCGTCCGCATTCCAGCCCACGCTCCACTTGGCCTTCAAACCACCCGGGCTCTTGGCGCACAGCGGCCGACCGTCCTTGTAGGCGTAATTGACCGAACTGCTGCCGCCCTTGTCGAAGTTGGTATTGACGCGCACGTATTGCACCACGCCGGCCTTGGCGAAGGCGTCCCAGCCAACCGATGCATCTTCGGTGGTGTAGGTGTCGCTGACCGTCTTCATGCCGCCGATGTGCTTTTCGATATGCGTGCATGCGTCGGCCAGCTTCTCGGCCGGCGTCGCCTCGGCGTTCAACACGACCTGGGCGGTGGTGCCCGAGCCATTGGTCAGCACGACCGAGTTGAGCGCCGGCAGGAAGCGCCGCGGGCCATCGATCAGCAGCACATTGACGACGTACGTGCGACCGACCGAAATCTTGTTGCGGTCGAAATCCAGGGTGAACGAGTAGGGCGGCTGACCGTTGACGCCAACGACCTTCTCGGCAATCGGGATCATCGGCTCGGCCACGTCCACCAGTTTGATGTCCAGCTTGGCGCCCTCGCCGATCTGGATGGGGTCATGCAGGGTCACCGTGCCGGTGATCTGCGTGCCCGGCGCGATGGCTGGCGCTGCCGCCTGCTGCTGGGCATTCCGGTCGGTCGCGTTGCAACCGCCCAGCAATGCCAACGCGGCAACGGCCGCAATCCAGTGGTTCCGCATGATGAAAGTCTCCAGAACGAATTGGGGTAGCGCCACCCGCGCCCGCCGGGTCGGAACGGCGGACGCAGCCGGTGCCGTGCGGCCAAGCCGCAAGCTGCGACGGGCGCGCGTGCGAATGACGACTGCCAACGATAATCCGCCATTCGCCGCGGTGCAATCATCCGGAGGTCATGCAAACGCAGGTTGCGCGTGAAAAAGGCGTGAATTGTGCGTCACGCAGCCGCGCTTCGAGCGCGAGCCTGCGGCCGGCCTGCGCCGAACGCGGGCGATGCGCATGGCCGCTTGCAAGGTGTGACCGGCAGGCGCCACGCCAGCGGCCATCCAGACGCGCGTGATCGGCACCGGCGTTGCGTTACTGGATACCCCTGGCCTTCCCGGCATCCGAAAGGCCAGGTGAAAACCGGCCGTTGCGCATGGTCCGCCTGTTGGGCTTCCAGCGCGTCGCGTCCTGACCGGTGCGTGCGATCAGCCGGTCGGCAGCAAGGCGATATCGGCCACGCGCAGGAACAGCGCACGCAGGCGCGTGAGCAGGGCGAGGCGGTTGGCGCGCAGGGCCCCATCCTCGGCCATTACCATCACCGCATCGAAATAGCGGTCGACCGGGTCGCGCAGGGCCGCCAGGCGGGTCAGCAGGCCGACGTAGTCGCCGTTGGCGATGAGTGGTGCGGCATCCGCTTCGGCGGCCATCAGGGCCGCGCCGAGCTCGCGCTCGGCGTCGGCTTCGAACAGGGTCGGGTCGATGCCCGTGCCGCCGGCGCCTTCGGTCTGGCGCAGGATGTTGCCGATGCGCTTGTTGGCGGCCGCCAGTGCGGCCGCTTCGGGCAGCGCGGCGAAGGCGACCACCGCGCGCAGGCGCTGGTCGAAATCGGCCAGGTCGGCGGGTGCCAGCGCACGCACCGCCTCGAAGGCCTCGCCGGCGATGCCCTGCTCGGCGTAGTAGCTGCGCAGGCGATCGAGGATGAAGTCGTAAAGCTCGCCGGCCAGCGCCGCCTGGCGGGCGGCAACCTCAGCGGCTGGCGCTTCCTCACCCTTGGGCTTGTGCAGGCCGGCCGCGTAGGCGCTGGCCGGCAGCTGCGCCAGCGCCTCGGCCAGGTGGGCCGGCAGGTCCAGCGGCAGGTGGCCCTCGATCAGGGTGCGCGCCAGGCCGAGCGCGGCGCGCCGCAGGGCGAAGGGATCCTTGTTGCCCGAGGGTCGCATGCCGACCGCGAAGATGCCGGCCAGCGTGTCCAGGCGTTCGGCCACCGCCAGTACCTGGCCGATGCGGCCCTGCGCGACCGGATCGCCGGAATGGCGCGGGGCGTAGAACTCATCGAGCGCGCGCGCCACCTCGGCCGGCTCGCCCTGTGCCAGCGCGTAATGCCGACCCATGATGCCCTGCAGCTCGGGGAATTCGCCGACCATCCGCGAGAGCAGATCGCACTTGGCCAGCGCCGCGGCCTGGGTGGCGAGCGCGGCATCCACGGCGATGCCGGCATCGCGCAGGCGGTTGGCGATGACGCGCGCCAGCTCGGCCACGCGCACGGTCTTGTCCCACACGCTGCCCAGCGCCTGCTGGTAGGTGACGTTCTGCAGCGCCGCCTGGTGCGCCGCCAGCGGTGTGGCGAGATCGGCGTCGAAGAAGAACTTGGCGTCGGCGAAGCGCGGGCGGATGACGCGCTCGTAGCCGCGGCGGATCTCGTCCGGAGCGGTGGACTCGATGTTGGCCACGCCGATGAAGTGCTCGGTGAGCCGGCCCGCGTGGTCGAACACCGGCACGAACTTCTGGTGGGTCTCCATGGTGGTCACCAGGGCGTCCTGCGGCACGGCGAGGAACTCGCGCTCGAACGTGCAGGCGATCGCCACCGGCCATTCGGTGAGGTTGGCGATCTCGTCCAGCAGCGCGTCGGACAGTGCCGGCACGCCGCCGGCCGGAGTCACGCGGGCGACTTCCTCGCGCACCCGCTGGCGACGTTCGGCCGGGTCGGCGAGCACCCGTGCCGCGCGCAGGGCGTCCAGCCATGCGTCGGCATCGGCGATGTGCACCGGCTGCGGATGGTGGAATCGATGGCCGCGCGACATGCGGCCCGCGGCCAGGCCCAGCAACTCGCCCTCGATGACCTGATGGCCGTGCAGCATGACCAGCCAGTGGACCGGGCGCACGAAGCTGTAGTCATGGTCGCCCCAATGCATGGGGCGCGGCACGGGCAGCGCCTTGAGCGCATCGGCGACGATCTGCGGCACCAGCACGGCGGTCGCCTGGCCAGGTTGCTCGCGGCGCACGACGAAGCGCTCGCCGCGGGCGTCGCTCAGGCGATCGAGCGCTTCGATGGCCACGCCGTTCTTCGCCGCGAAGCCGGCCAGCGCGCGGGTCGGCGCGCCGCCGGCGTCGAGGGCGACGTTGACGTAGGGCCCCAGCACTTGCGAGGTCTGCGTGGGCTGCTCGGCAGCCACGGCAGGGATCCATACCGCCAGGCGGCGCGGCGAGCAGAAGCTGCGCGCACCGGCAAGCTCCGCCGCGACGCCGGCGCGGGCGAGGCCGTCGCAGACGCCGGCCGTGAAGGCGGCGGCGAGTTCATCGAGCGCGCCGGGCGGCAGTTCTTCGGTACCGAGCTCGATCAATAGCGAGGGTGCCTGGCTGGACGACATCAGGCCGCTTCCTTGTGCTGATCGAGCCCCGGGAAGCCCAGCTTCTCGCGCTGCGCGTAGTAGGCCTGCGCGACCGCCCGCGAGAGCGCGCGCACGCGCAGGATGTAGCGCTGGCGTTCGGTCACGCTGATGGCGCGGCGCGCATCGAGCAGGTTGAAGGTGTGGCTGGCCTTCATCACCTGCTCGTAGGCCGGCAGCGGCAGGCCGAGCGCGACCAGGCGCTGTGCTTCCGCTTCACAGGTGTCGAACCAGGCGAGCAGCTTGTCGACGTTGGCATGCTCGAAGTTGTAGGTGGACTGCTCGACCTCGTTCTGGTGGAACACCTCGCCGTAGCGGACGATGCCATGCGGCGCCCGCGTCCAGACCAGGTCATAGACGTTGTCCACGTCCTGCAGGTACATGGCCAGGCGTTCCAGGCCATAGGTGATCTCGCCCATCACCGGGCGGCATTCCAGCCCGCCGGACTGCTGGAAATAGGTGAACTGGGTGACTTCCATGCCGTTCAGCCACACTTCCCAACCCAGCCCCCAGGCGCCGAGCGTGGGCGATTCCCAGTTGTCCTCGACGAAGCGCAGGTCATGCACCAGCGGGTCGATGCCCAGCGCCTGCAGCGAACCGATGTAGCGTTCGATGAGGTCATCGGGGTTGGGCTTCATCACCACCTGGTACTGGTAGTAGTGCTGCAGGCGGTTGGGGTTGTCGCCATAGCGGCCATCGGTCGGTCGGCGGGAAGGCTGCACGTAGGCCGCAGCCCAGGGTTCGGGCCCGATCGAACGCAGGAAGGTGGCCGGATGGAAGGTGCCGGCGCCGACTTCGGTATCCAGCGGCTGCAGCAGCACGCAGCCCTGACCGGCCCAGTACTGGTTGAGGGTCAGGATGATGTCCTGGAAGGAGGTTCCTGGCATGCGCCGGCTCACAGCAGCGGGGATGAAAAGCAGGCTAGTATAGCGTTGATGGCCACTTCAGATTCCGCAGCATGGCCGGCGTGAGCCCACGCGAGGCCGTTCCCGCCAGCGCCCCGATGCTTGGCGGACACGCGCGCCTGGACCTCGACGCGACCCTCGCCGCGCTGGTCGGCGACGGGCTGCTGGACGAGGAGGACAGCCGCCGCGTGCGTGCCGACGTGCGCACCACGCGCGCACGCACGGAACTGCACCCGCTGGTGCTGGTGGCCAATCTCAAGCTGGTCGATCGGCGCAACGACAAGCCGCTCAGCCTGGAGGGTCTGACCGAATGGCTGGCCGGGCGCGCCGGCCTGCCGTATCTGAAGATCGATCCGATGAAGATCGACGTGGCGGCGGTGACCCAGGTGATCAGCCACGCCTACGCGCATCGCTACCGCATCGTTCCGATCGCGGTCAGCGAGCTGCAGGTGGTCATCGCCACCTGCGAGCCCTTCGACACGCGCTGGCTGGCCGACCTTGGCCACATCCTCAGGCGCGACATCCAGCGCGTGGTGGCGAGTCCGCTCGACGTCAACCGCTACCTCGCCGAATGGTGGACCGTGCAGCGTTCGATCCAGCGTGCGCGCGACGCCAAGACCGACGTGCACGACGGTCGCGCCATCCTCAATTTCGAACAACTGGTCGAGCTGGGCAAGACCGGCGAGGTCGGCGCGGACGACCGCCACGTCGTGCACATCGTCGACTGGCTGCTGCAATACGCCTTCGAGCAGCGCGCCTCGGACATCCATCTCGAACCACGCCGCGAAAGCAGCCTCATCCGCTTCCGCATCGATGGCGTGATGCACAAGGTGTTCGAACTGCCGACGCCCGTGATGACCGCGGTAACCAGCCGCATCAAGATCCTCGGGCGCATGGACGTCGCCGAGAAGCGTCGCCCGCAGGACGGGCGCATCAAGACGCGCTCAGCCGGCGGACGCGAGGTGGAGCTGCGCCTGTCCTCGATGCCGACCGCCTTCGGCGAGAAGATGGTCATGCGCATCTTCGACCCGGACATCGTGGTCAAGGAATTCCGCCAGCTCGGCTTTTCGCCCGATGAGGAGGCCACCTGGCGCAGCTTCGTCGAACGCCCGCACGGCATCGTGCTGGTGACCGGTCCGACCGGCTCGGGCAAGACCACCACGCTGTATTCCACCCTCAAGGTACTGGCGACGCCCGACATCAACGTGTGCACGGTCGAGGATCCGATCGAGATGGTCGCGCCCGAGTTCAACCAGATGCAGGTGCACCACGCCATCGACCTGGATTTCGCCGCCGGCGTGCGCACCCTGATGCGTCAGGATCCGGACATCATCATGGTCGGCGAAATCCGCGACCTGGAGACTGCACAGATGGCGGTGCAGGCCTCGCTCACCGGACACCTGGTGTTGTCCACCCTGCACACCAACGACGCACCCAGTGCGCTGACCCGCCTGCTGGATCTGGGCGTGCCGCACTACCTGTTGCAATCGACCCTGGCCGGCATCGTCGCCCAGCGCCTGGTGCGCACCTTGTGTCCACACTGCAAGGTCGAGGCGCCGTTCGACGTGCAGGCCTGGGCCGCGCTGACCCAGCGCTGGCCGCTGGCGCCGCCGCAACCCTACTATGGCCCGAAGGGCTGCCTGGAATGCCGCAAGACCGGTTTTCTCGGCCGCACCGGCATCTACGAGATGCTGCGCGTCACGCCGGCGGTGCGCGCCCTGATCCAGCCTTCGATGGATCTGGCCGCGGTCGTGGCGACGGGCTATCGCGAGGGCATGCGGCCCCTGCGCAGTTCGGCCGCCGCGCAGATCGTGCGCGGCGTCACCACGCTTCCGGAGGTCCTGCATGTGCTCCCGCCCATCGACTGACCCGTCCGCGCGGCCCTTCCTGATCGTGCAGGCCGGCACCACCCTGCCGGTGCTGCGGCCGCGGCATGGTGACTTCCCGGAATGGTTCCGGCGCGGACTGGGTGTCGCGCGTGGCGCCGTGACGATCCTGCGCGTGGATACAGGCGCCCGCCTGCCGGAGCCCGCCCTGTTCCGCGGCGTGGTCGTGACCGGCTCGGGCGCGATGGTCAGCGATCGGCTGGATTGGAGCGAGGCCACGGCGGCCTGGCTGCGCACGGCGGTGGACGCCAGCGTGCCGGTGCTGGGTGTCTGCTACGGCCATCAATTGCTGGCGCATGCCCTGGGCGGACGCGTGGACGATCACCCGGATGGGCGCGAGGTGGGCACGGTGGAAATCGAAACCCTGCCGGCGGCCGCCGAAGATCCCCTGTTCGCGAAGGCACCGGCCCGCTTTCGCGCCCATGCCACGCATTCGCAGAGCGTGCTCGAGCTGCCGCCCGGTGCCGTGGTGCTGGCGCGCTCGGCCCACGATCCCTATCAGGCGGTGCGCTTTGCACGCACGGCCTGGGGCGTGCAATTCCACCCCGAATTCAGCGCCGGCATCATGCGTGTCTATCTGGACAAGCCCGGTGTGGCGAACTGCACCCGGCCCTGTTGTGCCGGACGCCGCGCTGCACCGGCACCGTTCGGGCCGAAGCTGCTTGCGCGCTTTGGCCGCCTGTCGCAGGGCGCCAGCTAGCGGCGCGTCCGCGTGCGCGTCGCGCGCGCGAACGGCGCCAGCGGATTTTCCAGCTTGAGCGAGGACAGGTAGTGCGCCAGTGCTTCGTTGGTGACGTCGTAGAGCGGTCGGCCCATCACGGCCGCCGCCGCCTTCAGGCTGTCGCGCACTTGTCTGGACACGCGCAGGCTGGCGTCGCGCTCGCCGCCCGATTCCGGAACCTTCTTCGGCATGGTTGTACTTCCCCCAATCACTGCGATCTGCGCGAGCACGCCATCGAGCACCGTATAACTGTGCGTCATGTCACATCAGGAAAATGCAAAGAACGCCGGGCTGTAACAATTTGTTACCAATCGAACGGCGGTCAGGGCGCGTCACGGCCCGGGCTGTCGCGGGACGGACGGCGGGCGTCGCCGCGCACCAGGGCGCGGGCGCCGAGAATGCCCAGTTCATAGAGCAGGCACATCGGCACCGCCAGCATGATCTGTGACAGCACGTCCGGTGGCGTGAGCACGGCGGCGACCACGAATGCGCCGACGATGGCATAGCGCCGGCCGCCGGCCAGCTGGTCCGGCGTCAGCGCGCCCAGCGCGACCAGGATCACCAGCACCACCGGCACTTCGAAGCACAGGCCGAAGGCCAGGAACAGGCCCAGTACGAAGCTCAGGTAGTGGCTGATGTCCGGCATCACCGCGACCCCGGCCGGCGCGATGTGGGTCATGAACGTGAATACCGCCGGCATGACGAAGAAGTAGGCGAACGCGCAACCGACGTAGAAGAGCAGCACCGCCGACATCAGGATCGGCACCGCCAGGCGCTTCTCGTTGCGGTACAGGCCCGGTGCGACGAACGCCCACAGCTGGTACATCACCACCGGAATGGCGACGAACAGGGCGATGAAGAAGGTCAGCTTGAGAGGCGCGAGGAACGGCGAGGCGACTTCCGTGGCGATCATCGTGCCGCCCTGCGGCAGGTGCCGCATCAGCGGCAGGGCCAGCCAGCCGTACAGCCGGTTGGCGAAGGGCAGCAGCGCGACCAGCACCACCAGCACGGCGGCGATCGCCTTGAGCAGGCGCGAGCGCAGTTCCACAAGGTGCGAGATGAAGGACTGCTCGGCGTCCTCGCCGGGGCGTTCAGTCGCGTCCATCGGGCTGCCCGGTAGGTGTGTGCGCGGGTGTCGTGGTCGATCCGGTGGCCTGCAGGTCGCGGCCCGCGGCTTCGACATCGCTGCGAATGTCGGCGGCGCGGCGAACCTCGTCCACCGACTTGCGCAGATCCTCGGCGGCCAGTTCGCGCTCGATCTCGCTGCGTACGTTCTGCCAGCTCGAGCGCGCGCGGCGCAGCAGGGCGCCGGCGGTGCGCGCGGCCTTCGGCAGCCGTTCGGGTCCGAGCACCAGCAACGCGACCACGGCGATCAGGGCGATTTCACTGAAACCGATATCGAACATGCGCGCTTCCGTCCGGCTTGCGGTCGCCAACCGCTGCCGCGTACCGCGTGCCGCCTCAGTCCTTGTCTTGCGAGGCCGCCTGCGCGCGCGCCTGGTCTGCGCCGGGTTGCGCGGGCGGATCGGCCTTCAGTTGGGCCGGGTCGGCGGCATCGCCGTCCTGCATGCCCTTCCTGAAGCTCTTGATGGCGGCACCGACGTCCTCGCCGATGTTGCGCAGGCGCTTGGTGCCGAACACCAGGGCCACGATCACCAGCACGATCAGCCAGTGCCAGATGCTGAAACCACCCATTGTTCTCACCTCGGTATTCGCATGTGGCGCGCCGCGGCGCGCGTCTGCCGGAAAGGCCGGCAGGAGACGGTGCCAGCATAGCAGAGGCCCGTGTCAGCGCGCGCCGTACTCCTCGAGGTGGTCGCGGAAGTCAACCACCGCCGCCGGCACGTTGCTGACGCCCCCCTCGAAGATGCGCCGCGCCGTGACACCGGCGCCGTACACGGCCTGGTTGGCGTCGTTGTCGATGGTGATGACGGTGCCATCGAGCGCCGCGCCGGCGAACAGGCCGCGGGCGCGCGAATAGGAATAGATCTCGGCCTTGAGCTGGGCGTCGGTCGCGGCATGCGCCGAGCGCCCGACCGGGCCGGCCGCGGCAGAGGCGTCGGCACCCAGGGTGAACTTGCCGTGCACGATCGAATCCACCCCGCGCCGGGTACGGAAGACCAGGATGACGTCGGTCGAGGACACCCCGGCCTGGAAGCCGATGCTGCCGCCGGTCAGGCTGATGAAACTCGGGTTGGACCAGGTGTTGTCCTCGCCGCGCACCGAGATCAGACCGGTGCCATGGCGTCCGCCGAGCACGAAACCGGCCTTGATCACGTCCGGCACCACGGCCACGGCCTGGGCGTTTTCCAGCAGATCCGCGGGAATCGACTTGTCCGGGGCCTGCATGACCTCGGTCAGCACACGCACCGCATTTTCCGCGAGTTTCACCTGCTTCTCACCGGCCAGGGCCGGCGGGGTCGCCAGGGTCAGCAGGAACAGCAGGGGCAGCAGCGTGGTGCGCGGCATGGCGGCTCGCATTCGTCCGAAAGGACCGCTGAAGTTAGCAGAGCCGCCTGAACCGGCGGCGACCGTCAACGCGGGCCTTTGCGTTGCGCGCCGTGCCGCGCCGCCAGGCCTGCCAGCAGCAGACCGAGCAGGCCCAGCGCCCAGGGCGAGCGGACCGGCACCGGCCTGGCGCTGGCCGCCACGGCGCCGCATTGCGGCGGCCCCAGGGTGAAGCCGCGCATGCCGATCTCGCGCAGGGATTCGGGCCCCGTCAAGGGGCCGTGGATGGTCATCTTGCCGGTGGCCGGATCGATGGTGGCAAGGTCATTCCACATCGCCGGAATCTCCTGGCCGGTGCGCGGCGGCACGTAGTTGACCACCGCCCACAGCGTGCCGTCGGCATCGAAGGCCAGGGAAATCGAGTTGATCCAGCCGTCCGGGCCGAGCGGTCCGACGGGCGTGGCCTGGCCGGCGGCCGGGTCCAGGCGGTAGAACAGGTTCTCGCCCTTGCCGCCGGCGCCGTACAGGACACCGTCGCGTTCGACCAGCCCGGTGACGACGTGGCCGGTGGGACCGACCAGGCGGGTCTCGCCATTGGCCGGGTTCACGCGCCAGAGCTTGCCGGCCGAGGCCGAAGTCAGCCACAGGTCGCCGGCGCAGGCGGCCACCATGTTGAGGTCGAGCGCGTCGTACTGGCCCGCTCCCTGGCCGGCCAGGCCGAGACTGCCGACCGAGGACGCCGCGCCGCTGGCCGGATCGATCCGGATGAGCTGCTTGAAGTCGCTGCCGGCGGTCACCGCCAGCAGGCCGCCGTCCTTCGTCGTGGTCAGGCCACTGATATTGGCGACCGGGCGCCCGGCGATGCGGCCGGCCCCGCCGATTTCCTGGGCCTGGCGCGCGCCTGCATCCACCTTGTACAGCATGTCGAACGCCTCGCCATAGCCGACCGGCGCGGCCTGGGCCACGATGGCGGACGCGGCGAGCGTCACTGCTGCGATCAGGCAGGGCAATGGGCGCATGGCGGCATGGTATCTTTGCAGGGCAAATCGTCGGCCTCGCGGTGTGCCCCGCGATGGCAGGCGCGAGTCTAAACCAACACCGTCTCGATAACGACCCCTCTATGCATTCCGGCAACGCGTGCCCTGCGCCGCGCCGCCGGGTGCCTGCGAGTTGCCCCGCCTGATGTCGCGCTACTTCGGATTCCCCACCCAGCCCCATGCTGCGATCCCCGCCGCCGCGGTATTGCTGGTCAACCTTGGCACGCCCGAGGCGCCCACGCCGCGCGCGGTGCGCCGCTACCTGGCCGAATTCCTCTCCGACCGCCGGATCGTGGAACTGCCCCGCTGGTTGTGGTGGCCCATCCTGCACGGCCTGATCCTGCGTCTGCGCCCGGCGCAATCGGCGGCGCTCTACGCGCGTATCTGGACGCCCGAGGGTTCGCCGCTGGCCATCGGTACGGCGAGCCTGGCGGCACGCGTGCAGGCCGCGCTCAAGGCGCGCCGGCCCGGCCCCATCCTGGTGCGCCACGCCATGCGCTACGGCCAGCCGGCGATTGGCCGAGTGCTGCGCGAGCTGGGCGAGGCAGACGTGCGGCGCGTGCTGGTCCTGCCGCTGTTCCCGCAGTATTCGGGCACCACGACCGCCTCGGTACTGGATGCGGTGGCACGCGAGCTTGCCACCTGGCGCCAGGTGCCGGAGCTGCGCTTCGTCACCGACTACCACGCAGAACCGCATTACATCGAAGCGCTGGCGCGCAGTGTCGAAGCGCACTGGCAGCAGCACGGCCGCGCCCAGCGCCTGGTGCTGTCCTATCACGGCATCCCGGAACGCTACTTTCGTGCCGGCGATCCCTATTTCTGCCAGTGCCAGGGCACCGCGCGGCGCCTGCGCGAGCGGCTGGGCCTGGCCGACGAGGACCTCCAGGTCACCTTCCAGTCGCGCCTGGGCCGTGCGCGCTGGTTGCAGCCCTACACGGAAACGACGCTGGCGGCGCTGCCGGAACAGGGCATCCGCCACGTGCAGGTGCTCTGTCCCGGGTTCGCGGTGGACTGCCTGGAAACCCTGGAGGAAATCGCCCTGCGCAACCACGCGCGCTTCCTGCACGCGGGCGGTGAGCGCCTGGATTACATCCCGGCCCTGAACGCAGGCGAGGACCAGGTGACCCTGCTCGGCGGGCTGATCCTGCGCCACACCCAGGGCTGGCCCGAATTCGATCCGGCCTGGGACGGCGCGCGCGCCGCCGCGCAGCGCAGCGCGAACCAGGCGCGCTACGAGCGCCTGCGCGATGCACGCCGCTGAGTGCACCATCGACCTGCCGGGCGGGTCCCTGGCGGCCCGTTGCTGGGGTAATCCGGCGCTGCCGCCGCTGCTCGCCCTGCACGGCTGGCTGGACAATGCCGGCAGTTTCGCTGCGCTGGCGCCGCTGCTCGCCGGGCAGTTCCATGTCGTGGCCGTGGATCTTCGCGGGCACGGGCGCTCCAGCCACCTGCCGCCGGGCGCGTGGTACCACTATGTGGATGCCTTCGACGACATCGCCGCGGTGTTCGCGCATTTCGGCTGGCAGCGCGCGGCGCTGCTCGGCCATTCGCTGGGCGCGACCCTGGCCAGCCTGTTCGCGGCGGCGTTCCCCGAGCGCGTGGTCGAACTGCTGCTCATCGAGGGCCTGGGGCCCTTGAGTGGCCGCGCCGAGGATGCCCTGCAACGCCTGCGCACCGCCCTCGACCAGCGCAGTGCGTTCGCTTCGCGCCGCCCCTTGCGCATCTTCGGCTCGCTCGACCAGGCGATCGCCGCACGAGTGAAGGCCGGGGGCCTGACCGCGGCCGCCGCGCGGCCGATCGTCGAGCGCGGCGTGGAGGCGGTGGCGGGCGGCCTGGTCTGGTCCAGCGATCCGCGCCTGACCCTGGCCAGCGCCGTGCGCTTCACCGAACCCCAGGTGCTGGCCATGCTCGCAGGCATCCGCGCGCCGACCGTCCTGGTACTGGCCGATCCGGCCACGCCCTACCTGCCCGAAGCGATGATGCGCGCGCGCGTCGCGCAGGTCGCCGGCATTCGCGTCAGCCACCTGCCGGGCCACCACCACGTTCATCTTGTACATGCCGAAGCCGTCGCAGGGAATTTGCTGCAGGGACTCGACGCGGCCCTGGATGGCAAGTGATTCCATGAAGCAGAATCACTGGCCATCTTTTGCTGCGCTCGTTATCTAGGCATGTATCCAGTGTGGTAATACTTGCGCACTACCACGTTGCGCAATACGCCGCCTACGAAATGATAGGTGATATGAAGATCGCCGCTGCCATGCGGATCAGTAAAGGGTGCGGTTTCAGTCACCGTTCCCGTTCCGCCATGCGGCGGGCTGGGTACGGTCTGAACTTCCTGGCCCGTCTTGCCTGCAAATCCTCCCATCGTGTCATGCAGGAACTTGAACGCACCCAGGCTGGCGCCGGCGGGAAGATCCAGCGGCACGATCCTGAACAGCTGCCTGGAATCCGGGCTCCTGACCTCCAGCATCAGGCCCGATTCCGTGTGAAGAATGCTGGTGCAGCTGCCGCCACAAGCCGCGGACTGGATCAGGGCATCGGAAGGCGCAGCTTGCGCACTCGAAGATGCGTGGGCGATCAAGGGTGAAGCAAGGATGCCCGACACAAGGATCGAGAGAGCGATTGCCAATGGGTGGGTCATACGCATTTGATGCCTCCCGTAAATACAAGGATGACATGTCACCGTACCCCCCGCCCGGAATTGCAAACCCGCATGTGGCAATGGGCGCGGTAGGCAGGACGATGGCGCGTTCGCCACGCGGGAACCTGCCGCTTCAGGAGGCCGAGATCAGGCGCCCCAATTCGGCCTTCAGCGCCTGGCCGTTCTGGCGCAGCCAATCGCGCTGCTTGCGCCATTCTGGTTCCAGGCTTTCGACCAGCGCCCAGAAGCGCGGCGAGTGGCTGCGCACGCGCAGGTGACACAGTTCGTGCACGACCACGTAGCGGAGCGCGGCCGGTGGCGCCAGGGCCAGCGCCAGATCCAGGGTGACCCGATCGCGGGTATCGAGGCTCCCCCACAGGCTCTTGAGCGGACGCAGGCGAACTGCCGTCGGCGCGCGCCCCAGTGCGCCCGAATAGCGGGCCAGGTGGCGACTGAGGTCGCGCCGGATCTGCGCTTCCAGGAACGAGCGCAGCAGTGCGCGCGCCGCCGGCAGGGTGGATCTGCCGTGCGGCCGCGGCAGTTCGAGCACCAGGTCCTCGTCGATCTGCGTCACGCGCGGAAAGGCGCCATCACGCCACACCAGGCGCACGGTCTCGCCGCGCAGCGGCATCACCGTGGTGACGCCCGGCCGCAGCGGCGGCGGGCTGGCGTCCAGATGCAGTTCGTCGAGCTTGCGCTCCAGCCATTCGCCGTGCTTGCGCAGGAATGCGAACACCTGCGCCGGGTGGGTGCCTTCCGGGTAGGTGACGCGCGCGCCGGCGGACGTCACCGTCAGGCGCAGCCGGCGCGCCCGCGGGTGGCTCCTGCGCAGCACCTTGATGGTCTCGCCGGTGGGCGTGGCCAGTTCGAGGTAGTCGTTCGCAGGATCCAAGGCTTGCCTCCGATACCCATCGGTCAATCACGTTCGCCCGGGCGCGGCAGTCCGAACCAGCGATCCAGGTGGCCGAACAGGTTGTCCAGTTCGAGCCGCATCAAGGCGAAGCCGGCGTCGATCTCGGCGCGTGCCGATTCTGCCGTGCCCTCGTCCAGTTGATCCAGCACCACATCGTGGAACTTCAGCTTGCGCAGGACCAGGTCCTCGCCGAGCACGAAGCTCATGCGGTCGGCGAAGACCAGGCCGAGC
This sequence comes from Dokdonella sp., assembly GCA_023228465.1. GTDB lineage: Bacteria > Pseudomonadota > Gammaproteobacteria > Xanthomonadales > Rhodanobacteraceae > Dokdonella_A. The sequence goes on from JALOBC010000038.1 coordinate 16,288, forward strand.
TGGAATACCTGCTTGCCCGCCTTGAGATGCTCGCGCATTTCGTCCGATTCAAGGTCCTGGCGACGACAGCGCACGATCGCACCGGCTTCGGCCGGATCGCGAAGCTCGCACTCCTCGCCGAGTGCCAGCCCCTCCGGCAGTGCGGCTTCAGTGAGCCAGCCGGTCATCAGTGTGCGCGGCGATTCTTCCGGGGTCATCGGCGTGGCCGGAAAGCGCCCGAGCGCGTCGCGTACCGCGCTGACCGCCTCCTCGGCGGCCTTGCGACTGGCCGTGTCGACCACGAACCAGCCGGCCTTGCCGTCGAGGTAGGCGGAACGCCGCGACGGGCGCACGAAGGCGCGCGGCAGCAGCTCGGAAAAGACTTCTTCCTTCAGGCGTTTGCGTTCCTTGCCGCCGGGCCGGCGGCCTTCCCGGGCGTGGATTTCGGCAATGCGCTCGGCGAGCGCCTCGTTGACCACCACGGACGGCAGCAGGCGCTCTTCGCTGCCGACGGCAACCAGGGCGGCAGCGTCCTGCCGGTGCACCAGCGCTTCCGCGTCGCCGCGCCCGTAGGGCGAGACGAAGCCGCGGGTGGCCAGCTCCAGCGGGCCGCAGGCGCGCAGGCGGTGCTGATCGAGGTCGTCTTCGAGGTTTTCCAGCGACTGGCTGGTGCTTTCAGGAAAGCGGAACAGGGTGAGGTTGCGAAAGAACATGGGATTCCGGAGTGGGTTCAAGGGAAGGTTGGAACGCGAAGCGCCATGAACGACCGGCCGGCGGCGCCGCCGGACGTGCGCCCGCGGTCAGGACCGGTAGCGCGGATGTCGGCGCGGTGTGACAGCGCGCATTCAAGGCCTGGCGCCGCTCGCTGCCGGCCTTGCGGTTCACGGCGTGTGCGCGCTGGCGGGACGATCGCCCAGCCAGGCATGGGCGTCGGGGCGGGCGAGGTCCGGGCGTGCGCCAAGGCCGGCAAAATCGAACAGGCTGCGGTCGGCGAGCTGGGAGGGCCGCACACTCCCGATGGCGCGGAAGATGGTCTCGATGCGGCCCGGATGCCTGGATTCCCATTCGCGCAGCATCGCCTTGACCTGCTTGCGCTGCATGTTCTCCTGCGAACCGCACAGGTTGCAGGGCATGATGGGGAAGCCCTGCACGTGCGCATGCGCGGCGATGTCGGCCTCGCTGCAATAGGCAAGCGGGCGGATCAGCACGTTGCGCCCGTCGTCGGAGCGCAACTTGGGCGGCATGGCTTTCAGCGCCGCGCCATGGAACAGGTTGAGGAAAAGGGTCTCGACGATGTCGTCGCGATGGTGGCCGAGCGCGATCTTGTCGAAGCCCTCGTTGGCCGCGTAGGTGTAGAGCGAACCCCGGCGCAGGCGCGAGCACAGGCTGCACATCGTCTTGCCCTCGGGAACCACCCGCTTGACCACGCTGTAGGTGTCCTGCTCGAGTATATGGAAGGCCACTCCCAGTTCGTCGAGATAGCGCGGCAGGATGGTCGGGTCGTAACCGGGCTGCTTCTGGTCCAGGTGTACCGCGGCCAGTTCGAAGCGCACCGGCGCCCGTGCCTGCAGCTTGAGCAGGATGTCGAGCAGGGTGTAGGAATCCTTGCCGCCGGACAGGCACACCAGCACCCGGTCGCCGGCCTCGATCATGTTGAAGTCGGCGATCGCACGGCCGACCTGGTGGCGCAGGCGCTTGGCCAGTTTGGCGGACTCGAAGGCGTGCTTGCGGTCGGGAACGGCGGACATGACGCGGTCGCGGTCAGGGCAGGGGCGCATAGTGTAGTCGGCCTGCCCGGCGAATCGATCCGTGCGGCGGCGCAACAGCCCCGATGTTATGATGCGGCCCCTGCGCCGAGCGCGATCGGCGCCTTCCCGCGCCCTTCCTTGCCCGGTCGGTGGCTTGCCCTCCCGACCCGCCGTCGTGGAGCTGTCCATGAGTCTCGAGCAACCCCTGGCCGAAGCCGGCCCCGACACCGCCCGTCTCGCCAACGCGATCCGCCTTCTGGCCGCCGACGCGGTCGAGCAGGCCCGCTCCGGGCATCCGGGCATGCCCATGGGCATGGCCGAGATCGCCGTCGCGCTGTGGACGCGCCATCTCAAGCACAGCCCGGCCCATCCGGCCTGGCCCGACCGCGACCGCTTCGTGCTGTCCAACGGGCACGGCTCGATGCTGCTCTATGCGCTGCTGCACCTGACCGGCTACGACCTGCCGCTGGAAGAACTGCGCAACTTCCGCCAGCTCCATTCCAGGACCCCCGGCCACCCGGAAGTCGGCGTCACGCCGGGCGTGGAAACCACCACCGGCCCGCTCGCCCAGGGCCTGGCCAACGCGGTGGGCTTCGCGCTGGCGGAGAAGCTGCTGGCGGCCGAGTTCAACCGTCCGGGCCACGCCGTCATCGACCATCACACCTGGGTCTTCCTCGGCGATGGCTGCCTGATGGAAGGGCTCTCCCACGAGGCCTGCTCGCTGGCCGGCACCTGGCAGCTTGGCAAGCTGATCGCCCTGTACGACGACAACGGCATCTCCATCGACGGCAAGGTCGAGGGCTGGTTCACCGACGACACCGCGGCGCGCTTCCGTGCCTATGGCTGGCAGGTGCTCGGGCCGGTCGATGGCCATGATGTGGATGCGGTGGACGCGGCCATCGGCGAGGCGAAGGCGAACACCACCCAGCCCAGCCTGGTCATCTGCCGCACCGTCATCGGCAAGGGCGCGCCGACCCGCGCCGGGACTGCCAAGGCCCACGGCGAGGCGCTGGGCGCCGCGGAGATCGCCGCCACGCGCGAGGCGCTGGATTGGCCGCACGGGCCGTTCGAGGTGCCGGACGAGGTTCGCGCCGGCTGGGATGCGCGCCCGCGCGGCAGCGTGCACGAAGCCGACTGGCAGCGCCGCTTCGCCGCCTACCGTGCCGCGTTCCCGGCCGTTGCGGCGGAACTGGAGCGCCGCCTCGCCGGCGCCCTGCCGGACGACTTCGCCGCGCTCGCGCAGGCCCTGGTTGATCAAGCCGTCGCCAAGGGCGAAACCCTCGCCACGCGCAAGGCCAGCCAGCAGGCCATCGAGGCCTTTGCGCCGGCGTTGCCGGAAATGCTCGGTGGCTCGGCGGATCTGACCGGCTCCAACCTCACGGCGTGGAAGGACGCGCCGGCGCTGCTCGGCGCCGGCACCGGCCGCCACATCGGCTATGGCGTGCGCGAGTTCGGCATGGCGGCGATCATGAACGGGCTGGCCCTGCATGGCGGCTTCATCCCGTTCGGCGGCACCTTCCTCACCTTCAGCGACTACAGCCGCAACGCGATCCGCATGGCGGCGCTGATGAACCTTCGCGTCATCCACGTCTTCACCCACGACTCGATCGGCCTGGGCGAGGATGGCCCCACCCACCAGGCGGTGGAACATGTCTCGAGCCTGCGCCTGATCCCGAACCTCGAGGTCTGGCGCCCCTGCGACACGGTCGAGACGGCCATCGCCTGGAAGCTCGCGCTCGCGCGCCGCGACGGCCCGACCGCACTTGCGCTGTCGCGCCAGAACCTGCCCTTCGTGCCGCGCAGCGACGCGCAGGTCGCCGCCATCGAGCGCGGCGGCTACGTGCTCGCCGCGGCCGACGGTGCGCCGGCGCGCATCCTCATCGCCACGGGCTCGGAAGTCGGCCTGGCCTTGGCGGCCAAGCAGATCCTCGATGCCGAAGGCCTCGCCACGCGCGTGGTCTCCATGCCCTCGACGGAAACCTTCGATCGCCAGGACGCCGCGTACCGCGCCGCGGTCCTGCCGGCGGGCGTTGTCACCATCGCCATCGAGGCCGGCAGCAGCGCGCCGTGGTGGAAGTACGTGCGCGGCGGGGGCGCGGTGATTGGCCTGGACCGCTTCGGTGAATCGGCGCCCGGCGGCGTATTGTTCAGGCACTTCGGCTTCACCGCCGAGCGGGTGGCCGAGGTCGCCCGCGCGGCCGGTTGATGAATTCCCCGCGGCGCAGCGCGCGGCGCAGCGCGAGGCTTGCGCCTGGCGTGCCGGACGCTGCGCCAGCGGCCGCGACCCCGGCAGGCGCAGGAAGCCGGACGGCGCGGATGCGGACGCTGCGGGTGGCGGGCAGGTTGTGGCAGGCTGCGCCACCGCGCCGCGCGTGGCGAGCCGCCACATGAGCCTGGATACGCGCCATGTGCGCGCCGTGCTGATCGATCTGGACGGCACCCTCGCCGATACGGTGGGCGACATACGCTGCGCGGTGAATACCGTGCTTGGCGCCTTTGCGCGCCCGCCGCTGGCGGCGCACACGGTCGCCGCCTACGTCGGCAGCGGTGTGGACGTGCTGCTGCACCGGGCCCTCGGTGGCGGTCCCGATGCGCACATCGGGGCGGCCGAGCTCGAGCGTGCGCGGGCGCTGTTCCTGCCTGCCTATGCCGCGGTGAACGGGCGCCACGCGCGCCTGTATCCCGGCGTGGCCGCGGGCCTCGCTGCGCTGCGTGCCCAGGGCCTGGGCCTGGCCTGTGTCACCAACAAGCCGGAACGGCCGGCGGCCGACCTGCTCGCGCGGCTTGGCCTGGCCGACCACTTCGCCTGCCTGGTCGGAGGCGACACCCTGGCGCAGCGCAAGCCCGACCCGCAGCCCCTGCAGCACGCGGCCGCCCTGCTCGGCGTGCCGCTGGGCGCGTGCATCATGCTGGGCGACTCGGCCATCGACGCGGCCGCCGCGCGCGCCGCCGGCATCCCCATCGTGCTGGTGGACTATGGCTATCGCGGCGGCGCGCCGATCGAATCGCTGGACGCCGACCGGGTCGTGCCCGGCATCGACGCGCTGGCCCGACTGCTGGCACGCGACCCGGCCTGAGCGCGGCGCCAGGCTGCGCGGCTCGCGGCCGCGGCGCTACACTGGCGCCGATCCCGGAGCCGACATGCCCAGCAGCGATCCAGCCGACATTGCGCGCCGCCTTGCCGAGCTCAAGGTGGAGCACCGCGACCTCGATCAGGCCATCGCCCGCCTGCCGGTCGGACCCGGCGCCGATGAACTGCTGCGTACCCGGCTCAAGAAGCGCAAGCTGCGCCTCAAGGACATGATCAGCTACCTGGAAAACCAGCTGATCCCGGATCTGGACGCCTGAAGGACGGCCGTGCGTCAGGCGGCTGGTGCGCCGGGCGCGGAGGGCGCACCCAGCGCCGCCTGCTTCTCCGGCGTGAGCTTGAGGATGCCATGGCGGATCTCGCGCGAGAGGATGACGCGCGCATCGTGCGCCACGGTTTCCAGTTCGCGGTCGAAGGTCAGCTTGGCGTTTTCGTCGCCGCGGACCACGCCGCGTTCGCGCAGTTTCTGGATGAAGCCACGGAACACCGACTTGTCGAAGAACTCCGGGGCGTTGAACTCGTGCAGCAGGGACAGGCGCTGCGCGGTCTGCACGCACAGGTTCTCGAGCTCGCCGGCACCCAGCGTGCCCGGCCCGTTCTTCACCAGCAGGGCCACGCCGATGTAGTAGCGCTCGATGGCCGGCAGCAGGGTGTGCGCCAGCGTGCGCAGGTGGAAGGCGGCATTGCCCTGGCCGGGCCCGCGGCGCAGGATGCGCCCGTCCGCGTCGGCGTGCAGCAGGCCACGATCGATGAAGAAGCCCAGCGCGGCCTGCAGGCGCTGCTCGAAGCCTTCTTCGGTCCACGGCAGGAACAGCTCGGCCTGCAGGAACGGATACACCAGCCGACCCAGGCGCAGGATGGAACTGCGCGCCATGCGGCTATTGTTCAGGAAGCAGCAGGCCACCCAGCCGGCGGTGGCGAACAGGTGGGTGACGTTGTTGCGGAAGTAGCTGAGCAGGACGCCCTGGCGCGGCTCGAGCGTGAGCACGTCACCCAGCGGATGGGCCACGCGGCGAACCCAGCGCATCGCTTCACCATGGCTGATCATCGCCGGCGCGTCCAGCGGTGTCACCGTGACGCGGTCCGAATAGGCCAGGCTGGCCAGCAGGTCCTTGCACAGGTCGAGCTGGGCAATGAGGTCCGCTTCGGCCATGGCGTGCTTGGGCGTGGCCAGCAGGGCCGTGGCGAGCAGGTTTACAGGGTTGACGTGGGCGGCGCGGTTGATGTTCTGCTGGATGCGCGTGGCCAGCACGTCGACGGCCGGATTGAGCCATTCCGGTTTGACGTCCGGCTCGCCGCTGGCGGCGCGCCAGTCGGGCGCGACTTCGTCGAGCAGCGGCGCGAGCTGGATCGGCTCGCCAAAACAGAGCGCCACCTTGCCATAGCGCTTGCGCAGCACGCCAAAGGCGCGCAGCAGGCTGCCCAGCGACTCCTTCTGCTTGGGCTTGCCCGACAGTTCGCCGATGTAGGCATCGCCCTCCATGATCTTTTCGTAGCCGATGTAGACCGGCTGGAACACCACCGGCCGGCGCGACTCGCGCAGGAAGCTGCGCACCGTCATGGACAACATGCCGCCGCGCGGCTGCAGCAGGCGGCCGGTGCGCGAGCGGCCGCCCTCGATGAAGTATTCCAGCGACACGCCACGCGCGAACAGCTGGCTGATGTACTCGCGGAACACCGTCGAATAGAGCATGTCGCCCTTGAAGCTGCGGCGCAGGAAGAAGGCGCCGCCGCGGCGCAGGATCGGCCCGATCACCGGCAGGTTGAGGTTGACGCCCGCGCCGATGTGCGGGATGGCGATGCCGTTCTGCAGCAACTGGTAGGACAGCAGCAGGTAGTCCACGTGGCTGCGATGGCAGGGCACGTAGATGAGTTCGTGGCCCGGCGCGACCGCACGTACCGTCTCGAAGTGGTGCACTTCCACGCCATCGTAGAGGCGGTTCCAGAACGCCTTGAGCATGAACGACAGCGAGCGCACCACCGGGTGCGAATAGTCGGCCGCGATCTCCAGTGCGTACTTGCGCGCTCTCTCGCGCGCCTTGGCCTCGCTGCTGCGTTCCTTGCTGGCCGTCGCGGCGATCGCCGCGCGCACCGGTTCGGCATTGAGCAGGGCATCGACCACCGTGCGCCGGTGCGAGAGATCCGGTCCGATCACCGCCGCGCGGATGCGCCGGAAATGCACGCGCAGCAGGCGCTGCAGCTTGCGCACGCCACGCTCGGGATCGGGCTGATCGGCGACCGCCTCGCGCAGGCCGACCGGGGCGGCGAACTGCACCAGCGTGTCGCGTCCGTTCAGCAGGATCGCCAGCAGGCGGCGAAAGCGCCCCACCACCACCCAGTTTTCCGAGAACAGCACGCTGAACCAGCCCGATTCACGGGCCGGCGCGCGCCCGACGAAGATCGACACCGGTACCAGGCGCACGTCGAAGTCGGGATCCGCATGCGCCCGGGCGGTCAGTTGGGTGAGCGTGCGTGAACGCGACCACCCCGGGCCCGGCGCGAACAGGCGCGGGCGGCGCGTCAGTGCGACCACCGCCTGGCGACGCTTCAGGCCCAGCGGGCCGGCCGCGTTCCAGGGCGGGGGCAGGCCGGCTTCGCGGCAGGCGCGCTCGAGGATCAGGGTGTCGGACAGGCCATAACGCTCGACCACGTACAGGGTCGGGCGCGCGTCCTCCGGCAGCAGCGCCTGCGCATCCGCAGGCGCCTGGCGCAGGCGTATCCAGGGGCGCAGCAGCCGGCCGGCCAGACCGAATCCGGCCGGCGCGGGGAGGGCGGGCGCGTCGGGTGCGCTGGGCGTGTCGCTCATGCGCCAAGTCTACCCTGCGGTCCCGGCCGCGCGCCGCGGCCGGCTGCGCCGCCAGGGCGGAGCAGGGGAATCAGTCGCTGCCGGCAGCCGTCGGCTCGCCGCCGGTCGCGTGGTCCTCGGCGGCCGTCTGCTTGAGCCGTTCCACGGCGTCCTTGCCGTACCAGTGGCCGTCGATCGCCAGCATGTCGACTTCGCCGCTCAAGGGGGCGCCGAACAGCGTGTAGCCGATGCGCACCCTGGCGGTCTTGCCATCATTGGAAATGACCTCGGGCTTGACCGAATCGAGCATCCGGTCGAGATCGAAGCCGTACACGGCGAGGGCCTTCTTGACGGCCAGGAAGGCGATGCGCATCTTCTGCATGGACTGCTCGAAGGAGAGTGCGCGTGCCTGGTCGAGGCTGTGCAGGTCGATGGCGCGCGCGGCCTCGACGGTGATGGCCACGACCTTCTTCACCGCGTCGGGGTCGGTGAAGCGGGTCGTCTTCACCCACTCGCCGACCGCGTTGATCGCATCGATCGCCTGCTTGCGCGCTTCCGGGGAGAGGTCCTTGTTCTCCTGCACCATGCCCTGCAGCCAGCCACTGCCCATGGCGACGTACATCGGCACCTGCTGCTCGTACTGGGCGTCGAACGCCTGCAGCTGCGGCTCGATCTCGGCGAACAGGGCGGCCTCCGCGCCGGGCGCGGTCAGCTTCTGCATGGTGGCCGCGAACTTCTGCCGCTCCTCCTCGGTGACCGGGGTCGAATTGGCATCGCGCGTCCACTCGGCCTTGGCTGCGGCGAACTCGGCCGGGGGCAGCGAATGCTCCATCAGGCCGGCGATGTCGCCTGCCTTCAACAGGGCCGCCGAGCGCAGGATGGCGCCGTCGGGCGTGTCGGCCGTGGCGGTGGCCGGTGCGGCGCTCTCGCCCGGCTTTTCGCTGCACGCGGCGAGGCCGGCGAACAGCAGGGCCGCAAGGGCGATGCGGATGGTGAACTTCAACATGAGGCGTACCCGGGGCTGCGGGGAAGGTCGCGCACTCTAGCAGCAGCACCCGGCCCGCGGCCACCGCGGGCCGTACGCGTTGCAGGGAAAAGAAAACCCGGCGGATAGGCTCCGCCGGGTGCAGATCCGGCAACGCCGGAGGAGGAAAGCGGGTGTGCGGTCGGGCCGGCAAGCGGCAAGCCGCGCGATGGAGCACAGCATAATACCTGAAGGCACTTCATGCAATACATTAAGATGGATGCTTTACATATCTGATTTATAACATGTTTCATGTCTTGTGGCGGGTCGGCCTTCGGGACACCTCGCGCCGGCGCGCCGACTCGCCAGGTGCCCGTGGGCAGACGTACACCCTCGGCGCAGGGCATACTCCGGGTTCGGGCGGCCGCGTCCCGAGGCGTTCCCGGATGGGCGTCCCCGTCAACCTTCCGGCCCCGACCGGTGTGGCAGCGCTGCGCCCGGGTTGGTGCGCCTGCCAGGGCATGGCGCGCATCGTCGATGCTCCAGCGGCGCAAGCTGACAGTGTGGATTTGCATGGTCACGATCTCCGGTCCGCGCCTGGCCGCCGCCTGCATGGTGCTGGCGGCCCTGGCGCTCTATCTCATCCTCGAGCTCCATCTCCTGCCGGCCCTGCTCGCCGGCCTGCTGGTGTTCGTCCTGATCGAATCGATGGGCGCACCGCTGCAGCGCCTGATGCCGGGCACGCGGGCCGACATGGTGGTGGTCGCCCTGCTCGCCGCCGTCGTGGTGGGCATCCTGACCCTGGGCGTGATCGGCGCCATGGGTTTCCTGCGCAGCGAGGTCGGCAATCCGAGCGAGATGTTTGCCCGGCTGATGCCGCTGGTCGAGCGGGCCCGCGAGCAGTTGCCGCAATGGGTCGTCAGCCGCCTGCCGGACAGCATCGACGACCTGCGCACCGGAGCCATGGAACTGCTGCGCGAACATGCCGCCCAACTGCAGCTGGCCGGACAGACCGCAGCGCGGGTGATCGTGCACCTTCTGATCGGCATGGTGCTGGGCGCCATGGTCGCCCTGGCGCGCGCCAGCGGGCGCACGCCCGATCATGCGGCGCCCTTGGCGCATGCCTTGTCGGACCGATGCGCGAACCTCGCCCGTGCGTTCCGCGACATCGTGTTCGCGCAGGTCAAGATTTCCGCCCTCAATACCTTCTTCACCGGCATCTTCCTGCTGGTCGTCCTGCCACTGTTCGGCATCGAGCTGCCGCTGGCCAAGTCGCTGGTGGCGGTGACCTTCATCGCCGGACTCCTGCCGGTGATCGGCAACCTGATCTCCAACACGCTGATCTTCGTGGTCGGCCTGTCCGTGTCGCTGGGCGTGGGCGTGGCGGCGCTGGTCTTCCTCATCCTCATCCACAAGC
>JALOBC010000088.1 GCA_023228465.1 Dokdonella sp.
TCCTGTGCGTCGGCGCCCTGCCGGCCATGGCGGCCACCACCTGGTACGTGCGCGCCGATGGCGGCACGCCCGCCCAATGCACCGGCCGCAGCGATGCCGCCTATCCGGGCAGCGGCAGCAACCAGGCCTGCGCCTGGAAGCATCCCTTCGACGCCCTGCCGCCGGTGGGCGCCGCGCGCATCGCCGGCGGCGACACCCTGATGATCGGCCCGGGCAGCTACAAGATGGGCTACAACCCGCCCGCCACCGACGGCTATTACCCGGTCTGCCAGGGCAGCAGTTCGTTCAGCTGCGTGGCCCAGGCCATTCCTTCCGGCCCTTCGCCCAGCCAACCCACGCGCATCCTCGGCCAGGGCGGCCCGAGCTGCGCGGCGCCGCCGGAGCTGTGGGCCACCCAGGCCGCCTATTCCATCTTCGACCTCGAAGGACGCTCCAACATCCAGATCGGCTGCCTGGAACTGACCGACCACGCCCAGTGCATCCGCAACTCCGGCGGCGACGCGGCCGGCCTCAAGTGCAAGAACGACAGCTACCCGCCCAACCAGGACTGGGGCTGGCAGGGCATTACCGCCGCCGATTCGGCCAACGTCACCCTGACCGATCTCGACATCCACGGCTTTGCCATGTGGGGGATACGCGCCGCGCGCCTGACCGACTGGACGCTGCAGCGGGTGAAGATCAATGGCAACGGCTGGGCCGGCTGGGAAGGCGACCGCAACAACGACGGCGCCGGCGGCTCCTCCAACAGCGGCACGATCGCCTTCATCGACACCGAGATCGCCTGGAACGGCTGCGCCGAAGGCTATCCGGACCCGGCCAGCAACCGGCGTTGCTGGGGCCAGGAGCAGGGTGGCTATGGCGATGGCCTGGGCGCCGGCAAGACCGGCGGCCACTGGGTGTTCGAAGGCGGCCACATCCACCACAACGCCTCCGACGGCCTGGACCTGCTGTATGCCGACGGCACCGGCAGCGTGACCGTGAGCGGCCTGCGCGCCGAGGCCAATGCCGGCAACCAGGTCAAGGCCTCCGGCCCGGTGACGGTGGAGAACTCGGTGCTGGTCGGCAACTGCGCCGCCCTGGCCGGCAGCGGGCTGCGCAACGATGAGCTGTGCCGCGCGATGGGCAACACGCTGTCGCTGCAGCCGATCAACGACGCCCAGGTCAACGTGCGCTACAACACCATCACCGGCCAGGGCGACTGCCTGGTGGTGTCCCACCTTGGCAGCTCCAACTCGCGCATCCACCTCGCCAACAACGCGCTGCTCGGGGGCGTGAACTGGCCGGCGCAGCAGTGGGGCGAGAACAAGAATACCTGCCTGCACTACTGGGTGCCGCCCTATGGCGGCGAGCCTGACGCGGGCGAACCCCAGCTTGCCTACACCAACAACCTGATCTGGAAGGTCAAGAACGACGTGTGTCCGGGTGGCGGCAACCTGTGCCAGATCGCGCCGCAGATCACCGACGCGAACTTCGCCACCTTCAACCCCCTGCCCAGCGAAGGCAGCCCGCTGATCGATGCCGGTGCACCACCCCACGTGGCCATCGACTATCACGGCACCCCGCGCCCGCAGGGCAACGGCTACGACATCGGCGCGGTGGAAGTGCCGGCGGGCGGCAACCCGCCTCCTGCCGGCGACGCCCTGTTCAGCAGCAACTTCGACTGACGACCCGCAATCCGGGCGCAGTCCAGGCGACCGCCGCCGCAGTGCGGCGGCGGTCGCGTCACTGCGGCGCATGCGTCGCGCCGACTGCCGCTGGCGGGCAGCCGCCCACGCTCCGTTAGAATGGGCTGCGGCCCATGGTGGCGCCGCCTCCACTCGGGCGCCCGAATGTCCCAGGCCTCCAGGCCCAGTCTGGCTACGCACTACCGTCGATACGTCGTCGGCAACATACTGGTACTGATTGCCGGGTTCATCTCCTTCCCGGTGCTGACCCGCCTGCTGGACAACCGCCAGTACGGCATCTTCGGCTATTTCGATACCTGGCTGCTGCTGCTGGTCGCGCTGCTGAAACTCGGCAGCCAGCACGCCATCATCCGCCTGTATCCGCACGGGCGCGACGCGACGGCATTGCGCCGCTTCATCGTCAGCTTCCTGTGGTACCCGTTTCGCTACAGCGTGCTGCTTTGGGCAGTTGCGGCGATCATCTACGCACTGGCGGCCGACCGCCTGGAACCGGAAGTGCGTGCCGTCGGCTGGTGCATGATGCTGATGCTGCTGCCGGCAACCTGGACCAGCTACGTTAATGCCCTGATCCTGGCCGAAGAGCGTTCGGCCCTGACCATGCGCATCGCGGTCATCCAGCGCTGGCTGGAACTGGTCGCGATCGTCGGCAGTGTATGGCTGATCCAGCGCAGTGCCCTGGGTGCCTATGGCGCGCGGGTCGTGGTCTCGTTGCTGATCGCTGTATGGCTGTTCCGCTGGTTGCGGCGCACGCACCCCACGCTGGGCGCGCGCATGGACCGCGCCGCCTGGTTCGCCGGCCTGGCCTACAGTGCGCCGCTGGTGATCAACGAGATCTTCGGCGTCCTGCACAACCTGCTCGATCGCGTGATGCTTGCCCATCTGCTCGACGACTTTGCGCCGGTAGGGGTGTTCGCCATCGGTGCCGGCCTGGCCGGTACGCTGGGCAGCGTCCTCAACGGTACGCTGATCATGGCCTTCACCCAGGTCAGCGTGCGCGAGTATGAACTGGCCGGCGCGGCCGCCGTCGTGCGCACCAAACGCGCCCTGCTCGGCGTGCTGGTGTATGCCACGGTGCTGCTCAGCGCGGGCCTGGCCTGCGTGGGCCGCGACTTCCTGCTGCTGCTGTCAGGCGCCGACAAGGCGGGCTCGGCGCCGGTATTCGTCTGGATCGGCATCTGCTACGTGGTGTACGGCCTGCTCGACATCGTCAGTTCGGGGCTGCTGCTGCGCAAGCGATCCAAGTCCGTGCTGGGCCTGAACCTGACCGCCGCGACGGTCAATTTCGCGCTCAACCTGTGGCTGATCCCGCGCATCGGCGCGTGGGGCGCGGTGTATGCCACCGTGGCGAGCTACGCCACGCTGTCGCTGGGATCGCTGATACTCTGCCCAGCCGACCTGCGTACGCTGCCGCCGCTACGCCCGACCCTGACCGCACTTGGCCTGGGCATCCTGCTCGTCGGCGCAGTGTTCGGCACGGGGCTATTCGGCGCGCACACGCCACTGGCCCGCCTGGCGATGATGGCACCCCTGTCGCTGCTGTTGTACGTGCTGCCCGCCCTGCTGCTCGATCCCTCGCTGCGCCAGCAGGCGCTCGCCCAGCTCCGCCAGTGGCTGGCGCACCGCTGATGCACTTTGTCCTGTCCCCGCTGACCTGGCTGCTGGTGGCCCTGCTGGTGGCCTGGTACGCGCGTCGCTGGCGTTCACTCCTCCGCCTGGCGCTCGCAGCGGCCGCATTTTCATACGTGTTGATCACGCCGCTGGGGGCCAACCTGCTGGTGCGCGCGGTGGAGTCACGGGTGCCTGCCGCGCCCGCCTGCACTGCACCGGCGCCCGCCGTGGTCGTGCTGGCGGGCGGCTTCGACCATGCACCGCGTGACGGCGCGGACGTCGCCGCCCTGTCCGGCACGACGCTGCGGCGCACCCTGGTGGGCGTGGAACGGTTCCGGGACAGCGCCGCCACGCGGCTGGTGCTCAGTGGCGGGGGACCCTATGCAGTCAAGGAAGCGGAACTGATGGCGCGATTCGCGGCCCGGCTGGGCGTGCCAGCGGAGGCGATCGAGATCGAACGGTCATCGCACGATACCTGGCAAAGTGCCCAGACCCTGGCCAGCCACGATCCGGCGCTGCCGCGGCACTTCGTCCTGGTGAGTTCGGCGCTGCACCTGCCGCGTGCGCTGGTCGCGTTCCACGCCGCCGGGTTCGAGCCCTGCCCGCTGGCCAGCGAATCGCGCTACCTGCCGCCGGGGGGCATCGGCTACCTGCTGCCGCATTCGTCATCGCTCGCCAAGGGCGAAGCGGCCATCCATGAGCTCGTCGGCGGCCTGGCCTATCGGGTGCGCGCGCGCCTCGCCGGTCACGGCGCCAGATGACAGCGTTCGGCCGCCGCGTCGATGGCCGTCGATGAGGACGCCGTGGCCAGCGCGCCCAGCAGGCAGCGGGCCGTCGCCGCATCCTCGCCACAGCGGTTGCCTTCGGGGCAGGTGCCGTTGCGGACTTGCCAGATGAGATTGTCCACATAGCTCACGCGCGGAGCGCCATGATCGGGTTCGTCCTGCCCGGAGGGAACCCAGTAATAGAGGCAGGTGGATTTGGTTTGCGGTAGCGGCCAGTGCTGCGCCGGCCAGTCGATGCCCCCGAGCAGCGCGTTGTTGGCGAGGTGGATGCGCGAGTTGGAGCTGCCAAGGTGGGACACCACCAGGCAGTCGCCCTGGCCGGTGATGGTGTTGTAGCGCACGTTG
>JALOBC010000089.1 GCA_023228465.1 Dokdonella sp.
GCCTGTCCCACCTCGAGGCGGAACTTTCGCCGGACGAATTCATGACCTGGCTCAAACCGCTCCAGGTCGGGGCCGCCTCGCACGAGGACGGCCTGCTGCTGTACGCGCCCAACGCCTTCGTGGTCGATACCGTCTGCACCAAGTACCTGGCCCGCATCACCGAGCTGTGGTGCCAGGCAAGCGGGCGAGCCGACGCGCCGGTCAAGATCGAGGTTGGCAGCCTCGATCGCCTGCCGGTTGCCAAGACCGGGACCGCCAAGCCCAGACGTGGCGCGACCGAGGCGTTCGCCAGCAACCTCTACGCCGCCTATACCTTCGAGACGTTTGTGGAAGGCAAGTCCAACCAGTTGGGCAAGTCGGCCGCCTGGCAGGTCGCGCAGAACCCCGGCCAGGCCTACAACCCCTTGCTGCTTTACGGGGGCACCGGGCTGGGCAAGACCCACCTGATGCACGCCGCCGGCAACCTGATGCGTGCCAACCGTCCCGGCACGCGTGTGCTGTACCTGCGCTCGGACCAGTTCTTCAGCACCATGATGAAGGCCCTGCAGGAAAAGTCGATGGAGCAGTTCAAGCGCCAGTTCCGGGGTGTGGACGCGCTGCTGCTGGACGACATCCAGTTCTTTGCGGGCAAGAACACCACCCAGGAGGAGTTCTTCCACACCTTCAATACCCTGTTCGATGGCAAGCAGCAGATGATCCTCAGCTGCGACCGCTACCCCAAGGAAGTGGACAACCTCGAACCGCGCCTCAAGTCCCGTCTGGGTTGGGGCCTGTCGGTACCAATCGAACCACCGGATTTTGAAACCCGCGCCGCCATCCTGATCAACAAGGCGCGCCTGCGCGCGATCTCCTTGCCGGATGAGGTGGCCTACCTGATCGCCAAGCACATGCGTTCCAACGTGCGCGACCTGGAAGGCGCGCTCAACACCCTGGCCGCACGCGCCAACTTCACCGCCCATCCGATCACGGTCGAGTTCGCCCAGGAAACCTTGCGTGACCTGCTGCGCGCGCAGCAACAGGCCATCTCCATCGGCAACATCCAGAAAGTGGTCGCCGACTATTACCAGCTGCGCATGTCGGACCTGCTTTCCAAGCGGCGCACGCGCTCCCTGGCCCGACCACGCCAGGTCGCCATGACCCTGGCCAAGGAGCTGACCTCGCACAGTCTTTCCGAGATCGGCGACGGCTTTGGCGGCCGCGACCACACCACGGTGCTGCACGCCGACCGGCAGATCCGCAAGTTGCTCGATACCGATGGACTTTTGCGGGAGGACTGGGACAAATTGATGCGCAAACTGACAGAATGAGGCATCGTTGGTGGCCGGGCTTTCCCGTGTGCTGGCTTGGCACAAGCGGTGGACAACTTGGGGATCAAATCCACGCGGCTGAATTATCCACCGTCTGTACACCTGGAAAGACGTTTTACCGCACCCCGCACCCCGCAATAAAAGCCTTATAATTCAGTCAATTGTACCGCAACCCACATGCCAAGCCCCCCCACCACGGCCAAGTTTTTATACTAGATTAAGAACTGAGAGCAATAGGACCGATCATGCAATTTGCCATCCAACGCGAAGTACTGCTCAAGCCGCTGCAGCAGGTCATCAATGTGGTGGAACGGCGCCAGACGATGCCGGTCCTGTCCAACCTGCTGGTCGTGGTCGACGCCGACGGTTTGTCCATCACCGGCTCGGATTCCGAAGTTGAAATGATTGCACGCGCAGCCGTGGCGGAAGGTGCGCAAGCGGGGGATACGACACTTCCGGCGCGCAAGTTGTTCGAGATCGTGCGGGCGCTGCCGGACGGCGCACAACTGAAGTTCGAACTGTCCGGGGACAGGATGACCCTGCGCGCCGGGCGCAGCCGTTTCACCCTATCCACCCTGCCGGCCGATGATTTCCCGGCCTCCGACGCACTTGATGTCGAGGTGCGCGTCAGCCTGCCGGAAGCCAGCCTGCGCGAGTTGATTGAACGCACCGCGTTCGCGATGGCGCAACAGGACGTGCGGTTTTACCTCAACGGTCTGCTGTTCGACCTGGAAGCAGAACAGTTGCGCTGCGTGGCCACCGACGGGCATCGTCTGGCCTTGTGCGAGGCGGCGCTGGACACCGGGGTTGCGGCTCGGCGCCAGTTGATCCTGCCACGCAAGGGGGTGCTGGAACTGCAGCGCCTGTTCGAGGGCGAGGATCGCTCGGTCATGCTGGAGGTGGGACGCAGCCATCTGCGGGTACGGCGTGAGGATGTGACCTTCACCTCCAAGTTGATCGATGGCCGCTTCCCCGATTACACCGCCGTGATTCCGATCGGGGTGGACAAGGAAGCGCGGATGGAACGGGAGGTGTTCAAGGCCGCCCTGCAACGCGCAGCGATTCTTTCGAACGAGAAATACCGCGGCGTGAAACTGGAGTTCTCGCCCAACCAGCTGCGTATCGTTGCGCACAACCCCGAGCAGGAGGAGGCGGTCGAGGAGATCGAGGCGCAGACTTCGATCGGGCAGTTGGCGGTCGGATTCAACGTGGTGTACCTGCTGGAAGCGATCAATTCCCTGCGTGATGAAACCGTGGTGATGAGCCTGCGCGACGCAAATTCCAGCGCCTTGGTACAGGAAGGCAGCAACGACCGTAGCCGCCACGTCGTCATGCCGATGCGGCTGTGAGCCATGGTGAGCGCGGCAGGGTCGGGCCGCCGCGACCGGTATGCGCATCGAGACCCTGACGATCGAGCAGCTGCGCTTGTTGGATCGGGTCGAGCTGGAACCCGGCGCCGGGATCAACCTTCTGGTCGGTGCTAACGGTGCCGGCAAAACCTCGATCCTGGAGGCCATCCACCTCTTGTCCTGCGGGCGCTCGTTCCGGGGCGGGTCCAACGAAGCCTTGATCCGGCGCGGCGAACCAGAACTGCGGGTGGTTGCGACTTTGCTGGCAGAGCGCGAGGTGCGGAGCGTGCGTCTCGGGCTGGCCCGCAATGCGCGCGCCTGGAGCGCGCGCCTGGATGGCCAGCCGGTCGAACAACTGAGCCGATTGTTTCGGGAATTGGCGGTGGTCTGTTTCGAACCGGACAGTCATGTCCTGGTGTCGGGCAGTTCAGAGCACCGGCGCCGTTTCATCGACTGGGCCTTGTTCCACGTGGAACAAGGCTTCATCGGACCCTGGCGCCGTTACCAGCGCGCGCTCAAGCAGCGCAACGCCTTGCTCAAGCAGTCCCCCAGTGATTCCGCATTGGCGCCATGGGAAGCCGAGTTGGCCGAGCAGGGCGCCTGCATCGACCAGTACCGGGTCAACTGGATCACCAACTTTCTGCCCGTCCTGGCAGCGATGACGCAGCGTCTCCTGCCCGAACTGGGTGAAGTGCGTCTGCGCTTCCAGCGTGGCTGGACGGGGGGTGAAGATGCGCCCAGCTTGCGCGCGGCGCTGGGAGAGGCCCGGCTGCGCGAGCAGAGCCTCGGGCACACCACGGTCGGGGCGCATCGCTCGGACTGGTCGGTCGGGTTCGAACGTTTGCCCGTGCGCGAGATGTTGTCGCGCGGTCAGGAAAAGCTCGTCGTGCTCGCCTGCCTGCTGGCGCAGGCCAGCGTCTTCGCGGCGGTGCGGCAGGAGTGGCCGGTGCTGCTGCTGGACGATCTTCCCTCCGAACTGGACGCGGGCCACCTGGACGCCACCGTGCAGTGGCTGGCCGAAGTGCCGGCGCAGGCCTTCATCAGCACGACCGCGCGCCTGCCCTTGCCCGCAGCCATGGGCCGACAACAGCGCGTGTTCCACGTGGAACGAGGACAACTGGAGCGACTGGTATAATGCACAATTCACCCTTTTCCCATGTCGTGGGTCCGGTGTACCGGGCACACGCGATAGCGGCAGTGCGATGAACGACGAAAATCAGAACGGCAACGGCAATTACGACTCCAGCAAGATCACCGTGCTGCGCGGATTGGAGGCGGTACGCAAGCGCCCGGGCATGTACATCGGCGACGTGCACGATGGCACGGGCCTGCACCACATGGTGTTCGAGGTGGTCGACAACGCCATCGACGAGGCCTTGGCCGGCTATTGCGACGAGGTCGTGGTAAGCCTCTTGCCGGATGGTTCCGTCTCGGTATCCGACAATGGCCGCGGCATCCCCACCGATATCCACAAGGAAGAAGGCGTGTCGGCGGCGCAGGTCATCATGACGGTGCTGCACGCCGGCGGAAAATTCGACGACAACAGCTACAAGGTATCCGGCGGCCTGCACGGCGTGGGCGTCTCGGTGGTCAACGCACTGTCCGAGCACCTGTGGATGGACATCTGGCGCGATGGCTACCACTGGCGTCAGGAATACGCCATGGGTGCGCCGTTGTATCCCT
>JALOBC010000039.1 GCA_023228465.1 Dokdonella sp.
CGATGTAGAGCTCGACGAGGTTGTCCGCGTCGTGATTCAGGGCGGATTCGACGGCATGGATGCCGATCAGAAGCTGGGCGGTGGTCATGGGAGGCCGGTGGCTGGAAGTGGGACGGATGGATCGGCGTATTCGAGCCTCGCGGCCCGTGGACGTCGGGACAACCGGGCGCGCGGCGGTGTCGGCAAGACGACTTGCATGCCCGCCGGCCGGGGCGGCGAACATGCGGCGACCGCGCCCCCACCGAAAACGCCTACGTCACCAGGCGGAAGTCGATCTTGCGATCCTCCAGGCTCGCGCGCAGCACGCGCACGCGCACCTCGTCACCGAGCCGGAAGCTGAGGCCCAGGCGCTGGCCGGTGAGCATGCGGCGCGTGGCGTCGAAATGGTAGTAGTCGTTGGGCAGCTGGGTCACGTGCACGAGGCCGTCGATCTTCGATTCGGTCAGCTCCACGAACAGGCCGAACGAAGCCACGCCCGACACGATGCCGGCGAACTCGCTGCCGACGTGCTTTTCCATCCACGCGCACTTGTAGCGCTCGTCCACGTCGCGTTCGGCTTCTTCGGCGCGCCGCTCGTTGTGCGAGCAGTGCACGCACAGGCTGGCCATGTCGCTGGCGCTGTAGAGGTAGTTCGCGAGCTTGCCGCCCGTCAGCGCGTAGCGGATCGCGCGGTGCACGAGCAGATCGGGATAGCGCCGGATGGGCGAGGTGAAGTGTGTGTAGGTGGCGAGGGCGAGCCCGAAGTGGCCGGGATCGGCGGGCTGGTACACGGCCATGCTCTGCGAGCGCAACACCACCGATTCGATCAGCGCCGCCTCGGGGCGTCGGCGCGCGCGCGTCAGCAAGGCCGCCATGTCGGCCGGCGTCACCTGGTCGTGCGGCGGCAACTTCAGCTTGAACTCGCGCAGGAACTCCAGCAGGTCCTCGTACTTGGACGCCGGCGGCGGTGCATGCACCCGATAGGGCGCCGGGATGCGCTTGCGCTGCAGGAACTTCGCCGCCTCGACGTTGGCCGCGATCATGCATTCCTCGATCAGCATGTGCGCGTCGTTGCGCTCGCGCGTGCCAAGCTGCACGACCTCGCCGTGCTCGTCGAGGCGGAACTCCACTTCGCTGCTCTCGAAGTCGATTGCGCCGCGCCGCTTGCGTGCCTTTGCCAGCAGCTTGTAGAGGCGGTGCAGCTCGCGCAGCGGCGGCAGCACGTCGGCCAGTTCGCGGCAGGCATCGTCATCCTTCTCGCCCACGGCCTGCCACACGCGGTCGTAGGTGAGCCGGGCGTGGGAACGGATGACGGCGGGATAGAACTTCGAACGCATCACCTCGCCGGCATCGTCGATGCGCATGTCGCACACCATGGCGAGGCGATCGACCTTCGGGTTCAGCGAGCAGATGCCGTTGGACAGCGATTCCGGCAGCATCGGCACGACGAAGCCGGGGAAATACACCGAGGTCGCGCGCCGGTTGGCCTCCTCGTCGAGTGCCGTGCCGGGTTGCACATAGTGCGAAACGTCGGCAATGGCGACCAGCAGGCGATAACCATCCGGCATGGCCTGGGCCCACACCGCATCGTCGAAATCGCGCGCATCGGCGCCGTCGATGGTCACCAGCGGCAGCTTGCGCAGATCGGTGCGCCCGGCCATCTCGGCGGCAGTGACCCGGGTTCCGACCGCTGCGGCTTCCGCAAGGGCCGGCGCCGGCCATTCGTGCGGCAGGTCGTGGCTGGCGATTGCCATCTCCACCACCAGCGACGGCTCCAGGCGCTCGCCCAGCACGCTGAGGATGCGGCCCATCGGCCCGCGCTGCACGGTGGGCGGATCGGTGATCTCGACAATGGCGATCTGGCCGGAACGCGCGCCCTGATCCTGCCCCGGCTTGATCAGGATATCCTGATGCAGGCGCCGGTCATCGGGGGTGACCAGCACCACGCCATGGTCTTCGACCACGCGGCCGACCAGGCGCGAGGAACGGCGTTCCAGCACGCGCACGATGGCGCCCTGACGGCGGCCACGACGATCGATGCCCACCACGCTGGCCAGCACGCGATCACCATGCAGGGCCTTGCGCATCTCGGCCGGAGACAGATACAGGTCGTCACCGCCCGCATCCGGGCGCAGGAAACCGTAGCCTTCGGCGTTGGCGATCACCGAGCCGGGCATCAGGTCCAGCTTGCCGGCCACGCCATAGCCACCACGCCGGTTCTGGATCAGCTGGCCGGCGCGCAGCATGGCCGCAAGGCGCCGCGAGAGCGCCTCGAGATCCTGCGCTTCGGAGAGATTGAGCGCCGCGGCGATCGAATCGATCTTCATCAGCTCGCCATGTTCGGCGAGCAACTCCAGGATGGCCTCGCGGCTGGCGATCGGCCGCTCGTAACGGCTCGCCTCGCGGTCGGCGTAGGGATCGCGGACCGGCGGCGGCCTGCTGCCCTTGCGGCCGGGCAGTGGCGGCAGCTTCTCGGGCATGAACGGTGCCGCTTTCGACCGCTTGCCGCGACCACGTCCGGTCGGTTCCTGGCGCCCGCCCGCACGTTTCTCCGCAGGGCTCCTGGCGGGGCCTTCACCCGCGCCGGTGGACTTCTTCTTGGTCTTTTTCAAGTTGTGTTCCCGATGACAAGGCGCCAGCGTCGCCGAGCGCCCCGCCGATTGCAAGTGCAGCCGTTGACAGTCCCCGGCGCGGCCAGTATCGTTCGCGCCCCGGTTGGCCCTGCCCGCCGGAAGGCCCAGGTGGCGGAATTGGTAGACGCACTAGTTTCAGGTACTAGCGGGTAAAACCGTGGAGGTTCGAGTCCTCTCCTGGGCACCAACGAATCGATCGAAGACCCGCCGCATGGCGGGTTTTTGTTGGCCCACGCCGGCCCGGACCCTGGGCCCGCCGGACGGCCTTCCGGTGCCGGAAACCGCTGGCTCGGCTACGATCCACGCTCGCCCCCGTCGCCGACGGCGGATCGGACCAGGGTTGCCGAACAGTGCCTGACGCCCCCTCAGTGCGGATCGCGAACCCGGTGCCCGAGCGGGCGTTCATCCGCCTGTCCCTGTTTCATTGCACGGCGATCGCGTTTTTCCTCTTCGCCGTGGCACTGCATTACGACCCGGCCAGCGGATTTACCCGCTTCATCTACTTCGGCGATCATTTCACGTCGACCCGCTTGCCCGAAGTCACGCGCACCGATCCGTTCGTCTTTCACGACAGCGACGGCTACGACGGACAGTTCTACGCACAAATCGCGACCAGTCCGCTGCTCGCGAACCCCGGCCTGGATCGCGCGCTTGACTCCCCGGCATACCGATCACGGCGCATCGGCCTGCCGGCATTTGCATGGCTTGCCGGCCTGGGGCACACGCGGTGGATCCTCCAGGCCTATGCGCTGGCAAACGTCCTGGCCTGGTTGGCGCTGGCGGTACTCCTGCTGCGCTGGATTCCAACATCGACCACAACCGCGCGGCTGGCCTGGCTGGGATGCCTGTTTGGCGTGGGGGTGATGATGAGCGTGGAGCGGGCGCTCACCGACCTTCCCGCTGCCCTGTTGCTGGTGATCGCGCTCCATTTCGCCGAGCGCCAGCGGCGCGGCAGTGCCGGCGTGGCGTTCTCCCTGGCCCTGCTCACGCGCGATGCGAGCATGCTCGGCGGAGGCCTGCTGCTGCCGGCCGATCGCGCGGATCGCCGCCAATGGCTGCGTGCGGCGGGGGTGGGCGCGCTTGCCGCGCTGCCGCTGGTGTTCTGGTCGATCCACGTCCACCGGCGCTTTCCGGGCCTGCCAAATGGCGATGCCGGCATCTTCGCCCTGCCCTTCAGCGCGCTGCTCGGCAAGCTCCAGGCGATCTGGCACGCGATTCCCCAGCAGGGCTGGATCCGCTCCACGGTACAGTTGCTGTCGATCACCGGCCTGTGCGTGCAGTTCCTGCTGTTGCTGGCCTTGGCCCGCAGCGCATGGCGCCAACGCTGGTGGCGGGTCGGCGCCGCCTTTGCCCTGCTGTTTGCCGTACTGGGTCCGCTGGTGTGGGAAGACTACACGGCCGCGGCACGCACCGTGATCCCGATGACCCTGGCGTTCAACGTGCTGCTGCTGCGCGATCGCTGGTGGAGCTTCCCGGTCTGCCTGGTCGGCAATCTTCCGCTGCTGCACGGCGTGGTCTATCTTCTGCGGCCATCCTGGCCGAGCCTGCCATGAGCGCCGAACCGAGCCGTGCCGCCGCGCCGCAACTGAGCGTGCTGATACCGTGCTTCAACGAGGCCGCGACGCTGGCCGAGGTGATACGCGCGGTTCTCGATTCGTCGCTGCCGTCGCTGCAGATCGTGCTGGTCGACGACGGTTCGACCGACGGCACGCCCGAACTGATGCGTTCGGGCGCACTGGGTCTGCGCGAAGGAATCGACAAGGTCATCATCCACGAGCGCAATCGCGGCAAGGGGGCGGCGCTCAGGAGCGCGATCGCCGCCGCCGATGGCGAGATCATGGTGATCCAGGACGCCGACCTGGAATACGACCCGGCCAACTATCCGCGCGCGTTCGAGCTGATCGCCTCCGGCCGCGCGGACGTCGTCTATGGTTCGCGCTTCGTGGGCAGCGAGGCGCACCGCGTGGTGTATTTCTGGCACATGGTCGGCAACCGCCTGCTGACCCTGCTCTCCAACATGTTCACCAACCTCAACCTGACCGACATGGAGACCGGCTCGAAGATGTTCCACCGGCGTGCCATCGCCGGCATCGTGCTGGAAGAAGACCGCTTCGGGATCGAGCCGGAGCTGACCGCCAAGTTCGCCAAGAAGGGCTGCGTCTTCTACGAGGTGGGCATTTCATATTTCGGGCGCAGCTACGCACAGGGCAAGAAGATCACCTGGCGTGATGGCGTGCGCGCGGTCATCGCGATACTGAAGTACAACCTGCGCCGCTGAAGTCCGGCCGCAGGCCACGCGCCGTGGCTCTCCAGGCCTGCTCGCCCGACCTGCCCGAAGGGCGCGGCACCTGCATTGCGCCGCCGACGTGCACGACCGGCACGATCTTCCGATCCGCGTTCGCCCATGGGCGATGGATCAGCGGCCGTTGCGCGCCGACCGCCAGCGGCGCCATCGACTGCGCGTGCACCGGTGCGCAAGGCCACGGCCGATGACGCGAACCGGCCCGGGTGCAGCACACCCTGGCGCGGCACCGGTATAATGGACGCTTGATGTACGCGACGGGAGAAGCGGTTTGTCCCAGTGGCTTCCGCTGCCGAAGGCGCAACGCCCGTAATCGCTCAGGCCCGTTGACCGTCGCGTACCCACACTCTGGAGAGACCGGCTGCCGTCCAAGGCAGGAACCGGCGCCGAAGGGGCACGAAGCGTTCGCGCTTCCAAACTCTCAGGCAAAAGGACAGAGGGGCGCCCGCGTGCAGCTTCGCACGCCCACTTCCCGGATGCCCTCATGACGCACAATGCCTCGCCGTCGCTCGCCGACCTCGAATACCACGACGCCTTCATCGAGCGCCACATCGGCCCCAACGATGCCGAAACGGCGCACATGCTGCAGGTCATCGGCCAACCTTCCCTGGAGGCGATGACCGATGCCATCGTGCCGGCCAGCATCCGCTCGCACACGCCACTGGCCCTGCCCGCGGCGATGACCGAGGTCGAGGCGCTGGCGAAGATCCGCGCCATCGCCGCGAAGAACCGCGTGTTGCGCAGCTTCATCGGCCAAGGCTACTACGGCACGCATACGCCGAACGTGATCCTGCGCAACATCCTCGAAAACCCTGCCTGGTACACCGCCTATACGCCCTACCAGGCGGAAATCTCGCAGGGGCGCATGGAGGCGCTGATCAACTTCCAGACCATGTGTGCCGAACTCACCGGGATGGAGATCGCCAACGCTTCGCTGCTCGACGAGGCGACTGCCGCCGCCGAGGCGATGACCCTGGCGCGCCGGGCGGCCAGGGCCAAATCCGACGTGCTGCTGGTTTCGGGCGATACCCATCCGCAGACGCTCGAGGTGCTGCGCACCCGCGCCGAGCCGCTGGGCCTGACCATCGAGACCGCCGACTCGGCGGAAGCCTACGCGGCGGCGCTGGACAAGGGCGACTTCTTCGCCGTGCTGGTGCAGTACCCGGCCTCGAGCGGCTGGCTCAATGACTGGGGCGAGGCGGCCGATGCCATCCATGCCAGGGGGGCGCTCTTCATCTTCGCCACCGATCTCCTCGCGCTGACGCTGCTCAAGCCGCCGGGCGAGATGGGTGCCGACATCGTCATCGGCAACACGCAGCGCTTTGGCGTGCCGTTCGGCTTCGGCGGCCCGCACGCCGCCTTCATGGCCTGCCGCGATGCCTACAAGCGGCAGATGCCGGGCCGCCTGATCGGCGTGTCGGTGGATACCGAGGGCAACACCGCCTATCGCCTCACCCTGCAGACACGTGAACAGCACATCCGCCGCGAGAAGGCCACCAGCAACATCTGCACCGCGCAGGTGCTGCTGGCGGTGATGGCGGCGATGTATGCGGTGTATCACGGCCCCGACGGCCTCAAGCGCATCGCCCTGCGGGTCGCGCGCCTGACCGCCATCCTCAAGGCCGGCCTGCAGCAGCTCGGCTACAGCCACGACCATCACGCCACGGCCTTCGACACCATCAGCCTGAAGACCGACGGGCGCACCGACGCGCTGATCGCGCGCGCCGAGTCGATGGGCGTGAACCTGCGCAAGGCATGGGATCACTACATCTGCATTTCGCTGGATGAAACCACCACCCGCGCCGACATCGAGTTGCTGTGGCGCATCTTCGCCGCGGACGGCGCGGCGCTGCCGTCGATCGACGCACTGGACGCGAGCGCGCCTTCGCTGATTCCGGCGCACTTGCGCCGCACCAGCGCCTTCCTCACCCACCCGGTGTTCAACACCTACCACAGCGAACACGAGATGCTGCGCTACCTGCGCAGCCTGGCAGACAAGGATCTGGCCCTGGATCGCACCATGATCCCGCTCGGTTCATGCACCATGAAGCTCAACGCCACGGCCGAGATGATCCCCATCACCTGGCCCGAGTTCGCCGACATCCATCCCTTCGCCCCGGCCGCGCAGGTGCAGGGTTACAAGGAACTCATCAGCGGCCTGGAAGCCATGCTGGTCGAGATCACCGGCTACGATGCGGTCAGCCTGCAGCCCAACTCCGGCGCGCAGGGCGAATACGCCGGCCTGCTGGCGATCCGCGCCTGGCACCGCTCGCGCGGCGAGGGGCATCGCGACATCTGCCTGATCCCCGAATCCGCACACGGCACCAATCCGGCCTCCGCCCATCTTTGCGGCATGCGCGTGGTGGTGACCAGGTGCGACGCCAACGGCAACGTGGATGTCGAGGACATCCGCCGGAACGCGCAAAAGCACTCCGAGCAGCTCGCCGCCATCATGCTCACCTACCCGTCCACGCACGGCGTGTTCGAGGAGGACGTGGTCGAAATCTGCGACATCGTCCACCAGCACGGCGGCCAGGTCTATACCGATGGCGCCAACATGAACGCGCTGGTCGGCCTCGCCAGGCCCGGCAAGTGGGGCTCGGACGTGTCCCACCTCAACCTGCACAAGACCTTCTGCATCCCGCATGGCGGCGGCGGCCCGGGCGTCGGCCCGTGCGCGGCCAAGGCGCACCTGGCTCCGTTCCTGCCGGGCGCGCTGGGCGAGGCGGGCATCCGCACCGCGGGCACGGGCGAAGGCGCCATGGTCAGTGCCGCCACCTTCGGCAGCGCCGGCATCCTGCCGATCTCGTGGATGTACATCACCCTGATGGGCGCCACCGGCCTGCGCAAGGCCACCCAGCTCGCCATGCTCAGCGCCAACTACGTGTCGCGGCGGCTGGCCGAGCACTACCCCACGCTCTACACCGGCCGCAATGGCCTGGTCGCGCACGAGTGCATCCTGGATCTGCGCCCGCTCGAGAAGGCCACCGGCATCAGTGCCGAAGACGTGGCCAAGCGCCTGGTCGACTTCGGCTTTCACGCGCCGACCCTGTCCTTCCCGGTGCCCGGCACGCTGATGGTGGAACCCACCGAGTCCGAATCGCTGGTGGAGCTGGATCGCTTCATCGACGCAATGATCCAGATTCGCGAGGAGATCCGCGCCGTCGAAGACGGCCGCCTGGAGCGCGAGGACAATCCGCTCAGGAATGCCCCGCACACCGCACTGCAGGTGTCGGCGACGGAATGGACCCACGCCTACCCGCGCGAGCTCGCCGCCTTCCCGCTACCGGGCCTGAAGCTGCAGAAATACTGGCCGCCGGTCGCGCGCGTGGACAACGTGTATGGCGACAAGAACGTGTTCTGCGCCTGCGTGCCGGTGGATGCATTCAGGGACGAGGAAGAAGCAGTGGCCGGCGCGGCGAGCGCGCCCTGATCCGGGCACGCGGGCGGCGCGCCTGCCTGCGTGATCATGCATCGGCCGTGTCCGGCACACTGCCGCGACACGGCCAGCGCACATGCCGCTTCAGTCCGCCAGCACGGCCAGGAATGCCTCGCCGTAGCGCTCCAGCTTGCGTGCGCCCACCCCGCTGATGGTGGCCAGCTCGGCCGAGTCACGCGGGCGCTTGCGCAACATCGCAAGCAGGCTTGCGTCGTTGAAGATCATGTAGGCAGGCACGCCCTGCTCCTTGGCCAGCCGGGCACGCAGCGCACGCAGGTCCTCCCAGCGGCCTGCTTCGTGCGGCGCGATGTCGAGGCTGCCGGATCCGCGCTCACCACGCTGCCTGCGCCGCCCTGCCCGGCGCTCGGCGCGAGCGGCTTGGCGGCGCAGGCGCACCGGCGTGTCGCCACGCAGTACGCCGCGGCTGGCCGCGGTGAGCTGCAGGCTGCCATGGCCGTCCACATCCGGAGCGAGCAGTCCTGCTGCGACCAGTTGCCGGAACACGCCGCGCCACTGGCGGGCATCGAGCTCTGCGCCCACGCCGAAGGTGCTCAGCCTGTCGTGGCCGAGCGCCAGCACGCGCTCGGTCGCCGTGCCGCGCAGCACGTCCACCACGTGGCCAACGCCAAAGCGCTGGCCGGTGCGATACACGCAGGACAGCGCCTTTTGCGCCGTCACGCTGGCATCGACGACCTCGGGTGGCGAGAGGCAGTTGTCGCAGTTGCCGCAGGCTTCGCCGCGCTGCTCGCCAAAATAGGCCAGCAGGCGCTGGCGCCGGCAGGCCGGCGTCTCCACATAGGCGATCAGCGCATCGAGCCTGGCCCGCTCGACCCGCTTGCGCTGCTCGCCGGCTTCGGACCTCTCGATGAAGCGATACAGGGTGACCAGGTCGCCGAGCCCGTAGCACAGCCACGCTTCCGCCGGCAGACCATCCCGCCCTGCGCGACCGGTTTCCTGGTAATAGCCCTCCATGCTTTTCGGCAGGTCCAGGTGGGCAACGAAACGCACGTCCGGCTTGTCGATACCCATGCCGAAGGCGATGGTCGCCACCATCACCACCCCGTCCTCATACAGAAATCGCTGCTGGTTCTTGGCGCGCTGGGCCCCCGGCATGCCGGCGTGATAGGGCAAGGCGGGGATATCGCGCGCGGCCAGCCATTCGGTGATGTCGTCCACCTTGCGCCGCGACTGGCAATAGACGATGCCGGACTCGCCGGCATGACCGGCCAGGAAGTCCTCGAGCTGGCGCCTGCCGTCATCCTTTTCCACCACCCGGTAACGGATGTTCGGACGGTCGAAGCTGGCAACGAAGTTGCGCGCCGCGCCCAGCGCCAGACGTTCGACGATCTCGCCCCGGGTCGGCACATCCGCGGTCGCCGTCAGCGCGATGCGCGGCACTTCCGGAAAGCGCTCGTTGAGCACCGTCAGCTGGCGATACTCCGGGCGGAAATCGTGCCCCCATTCGGACACGCAATGCGCCTCGTCGATGGCAAACAGGGCGAGTTTCGCCCGCGCGGCAAGGTCGAGGAAGCGTCCGGTCAACAGGCGCTCGGGCGCGACATACAGGAGTTTCAGTTCGCCCTGGATGAAGTCACGCTCGACCGCCGCCTGTGCCGGGCCGTCCAGGCTGGAATTGAGAAAGGCGGCGGCCACGCCGAACTGGCGCAGGGCCTGGACCTGATCCTGCATCAGCGCGATCAGCGGCGACACCACGATTGCGGTGCCTTCGCGCAGCAGCGCCGGAATCTGGTAGCACAGCGACTTGCCGCCACCGGTCGGCATCAGCACCAGGGCGTCGCCACCCCGGGCCACGTGGTCGATGATGGCCGCCTGCTCGCCGCGGAACGCAGCGTAGCCGAACACCGACTGCAGGATGTCGATGGCGCGCGAAGTCATCCAGGCATGCTACTGCATGCGGCTGGGCGCACCTCGCCGGGCCACGCGCGCCAGGCATCGAGATCGGCGCGCCTCCAGCCGCAATGCCCAGCCAGCAGGACATCGCGGCGGGAGGCGCTGCCACGGCAAGCCTGCGGCCTGCCTGTCCGGCTGCCGCAACCGACCGCTCAACGCGGCGTATAGGTGAACTTCTGCCCGCCGATGGTGGCCTGGTACATCGCGCCGCCCTTGACGATGGTGAACACCGCCATGCCCTTGTAGTAATGCCCGGCGGTGGTCGCATCCTTCTTGCCGCCGCTGGCGCTCGCGCTCGCACCCGACGTGCCGGCGCTGGCGCCGGCCGCGGCAGTGATCGCCACGGCACTGGCATCGGCGCCGAACTCGAAGCTGCCGCGGGTGAAGTCGCGGAAGGCGGCTGCATTCTCGAAGAAGATGATCTGGCTGTAGGCCTGGCCGCCCAACTGGGCGCCCACGCTGAGCTGGGTCATCGTGGTGTCGCCGACGTACTTGCCGCCCTTGTACACGCGCCCGGTGCCGTACGCCGCGCCGACGACGACGCCGCCCTTGCCGATGGTGGGAAACACCGCGTAGCCATAGCTGTCCTTGAAGTAACGCGCACTTTGGCCGGCATTCTTGAACAAGGCGATGGTGTCGGTGTATTCGTTGGCATGCGCCAGGGAGAAACCGAAAGCCAGCAACAGCCCCGACAGCAGAACAAGCGAACGTTTCATTGCGACCTTCTCCTTGAAGTGGGTTGAGAGAGCGGCGCTGCTCATGTCCCGCGCACGCACCATGCAGCATGCACGCGCGAAGCTGAACGAGGCCAGCACTTTTCGATGCGCGCTGTGCAATGCCCGCGCGGCTTCCGCTTCTGCCGCGCCAGGCGCTATGTTGGCCCACCTCACCGACCGGATCCACGCCGCGTGAACGCATTTTCCCGTATCCATCGCCTGACCTGGGTCGTGCTGGCCGGCCTGATGCTGGCGCCCCTGTGCGCCCGCGCCGAGGGGCTGCTGGTATTTGCGGCTGCGAGCCTGAAGCCGGCGCTGGACGACATCCTGGCCCAACCCGCCACGCGCGCCCTGGGCAAGGTCCAGGCGAGCTACGCGGCCAGTTCGCAGCTCGCGCGCCAGATCGAGGCGGGCGCACCGGCCGCCCTGTTCATCAGTGCGGACGAAGACTGGATGAACACGCTGGCACGCCAGCGGCTGATCGTCGCCGACACCCGCGTGGGCCTGCTCGGCAATGCCCTGGTCCTGGTGGCGCCGCGCGACAGCGCGGTCGAACTTGCCATCGTGCCCGGCTTCGACCTTGCCGGCGCCCTCGGTCCGGGCGGGCACCTGGCGCTGGCCGAGCCGAACAGCGTGCCGGCGGGCAAGTATGCGAAGGCGGCCCTGACTCACCTTGGCGTCTGGCCCCGCGTCGCCGGTCGCGTGGTCGCCGCCGACAACGTGCGCGCGGCGCTCAACTTCGTGGCTCGCGACGCGGCGCCGCTGGGCATCGTCTATCGCAGCGACGCCGCCTCCGAACCCGCGGTCAGGCAGGTCGGCAGCTTTCCGCCCGACAGCCATGCTCCCATTGTCTATCCGGCCGCGGTGATCACGGGCCAGGACAGCCCGGCGGCACGCGCCCTGCTTGACTACCTGCATGCGCCTGCGCAGCAGGCAACGTTCCGCGAGTATGGCTTCGATGCACCGCCGCAGCCGCACTGATCCCTGCATGCACCGCCCGCTGCGGAATACGCCCGCATGACTGCACTGTCCCCGGATGAATGGCAGGCGCTGGCACTCAGCCTGCGGGTCGGACTGGCCAGCGTGGTCGCCGCCCTGCCGTTTGCGCTGGGCCTGGCCTGGCTGCTGTCGCGCAAGCGCTTTCCCGGGCGCCTGCTGCTCGAAGCCCTGGTGTACCTGCCCTTGATCCTGCCGCCGGTCGTGACCGGCTACGTGCTGCTGGCATTGTTCGGCCGGCACGGGCCGCTGGGCGAATTGCTGGCCGGCCTGGGCATCGTCGTCGCCTTCCGCTGGACGGGTGCGGTGATCGCCGCGGCCGTCATGGGCTTCCCCTTGCTGGTGATGTCGATCCGGGTGGCCTTCGACAGCGTCGATCCGCGCCTGGAAGCGGCAGCCGAAACCCTCGGCGCCGGCGCCTGGCGGCGCTTCACCAGCGTCGTGCTGCCGCTGTCGCTGCGCGGCATCGCAGCCGGCTGCGTGCTGGCCTTCGCGCGCGCATTTGGCGAATTCGGCGCGACCATCAGCTTCGTCTCCAACATTCCCGGGGAAACCCGCACGCTGCCCATCGCGATCTACGAGCTGCTCAACGTACCGGGCGGCATGCCCGGCGTGCAACGGCTGTCGCTGGTTGCCCTGGTGGTGGCGCTGGCGGCCAGTGCGGTGGCGACCTTCGTCGCCGGCGGCGCACTCTGGCGGAGTCGGCGCAATGCTTGAACTGGCGCTGCGCCACGCCTTTGCCGACCTGGAACTGGACATCGGCTTTCGCTCTGCCGCGCGCACCGTGGCGCTGTTCGGCGACTCCGGCGCCGGCAAGACCAGCGTGCTCAACGCCATCGCCGGCCTGCTCGCGCCGCGCGAAGGGCGCATCGTGCTGGACGGCGAAGTGCTGCTCGACACCGCCCGCGGCAGGCATGTACCCACGGCCGCACGACGCCTCGGCTACGTGTTCCAGGACGGCCGCCTGTTCCCGCACCTGGACGTGCGCGCCAACCTGCTCTACGGCGCGCCCGGCCGGCGCATGGATGCGGACTTCGCCAACGTGGTGGCCCTGCTGGAACTGCAACCCCTGCTGGCGCGCCGGCCGTTGACGCTGTCTGGCGGCGAGCGCCAGCGCGTGGCGATCGGCCGCGCGCTGCTGGCCCGTCCGCGCGCCCTGCTGCTGGACGAACCACTGACCGGCCTGCATGAGGGTGCCCGCCGCCAGGTGCTCGACCACCTGCAGCGCCTCAAGCAGGAGCTGGGCCTGTTCACGGTGTTGGTGAGCCACCGCGCCGACGAGGTCGCGAGCCTGGCCGACGAGATCATCCTGCTGGCCAGCGGACGCGTGACCGGGCAGATGCAGGTGGCGACCTTCCGCGCCCGGTACGCGACGTCGCAGGCACCCGCCGATGCTTTGCGCAACGCATCGAATTGGATAGGCTAGGCCGGATCGAACGCCCGTTTGAGGTCGCCATGCGTTTCCCCCAACCGCTCGCCCTCCTCGCGCTCGCCGCTCTGCTCGGCGCCTGCAGCAGTGGTCCGCCGCGCAAGATCCACCCTTCCACCGCCAGCATCCAGCAACTGGCCGTGCTGCCCGACGGCCAATGGAACCTCACCCTGCGCATCGAGAACTTCAGCAACGTGCCAATGCACTACGACACGCTCGATGCCACGCTCAGCATCGATGGCGTTGCGGCCGGCGAGCTGCACGCCCGGCCCGACATCACCATCACCGGCAACAGCGGCGAAGTGGTGGAAGCGCGCCTGCAGGCCACCACCCGCCTGCCGGCCGGCCGCGACTTCGCCTACCGCATCGAAGGCCGGATCAGGACCAGTGATCCAAAGGCGAATTTCGACTTCGAACGCACCAGCCGCCTGTCCCCCGTGCCCGGCGTGGCCGGTACCTGGCGCTGACCTACCCACATCGATTGCGGAGTACCCCATGACCCGCTATACCGCCCCACTTGCCGACCTGCGCTTCGTCCTGCACGAAGTGCTCGGCGTCGCCGACATCTACCAGCGCCTGCCAGGCTGCGAGAGCGCCAGTCAGGATCTGATCGACGCCGTACTCGAGGAAGGCGCCAGGTTCGCCGAACAGGTGCTCGCACCACTCAATTCCAGTGGCGACCTCGAAGGTTGCCGGTTCGATGCCGCCAGCCAGTCGGTCACCACGCCCAGGGGTTTCAAGGAGGCCTTTGCGCAGTACGTCGAGGGCGGCTGGATCGGCCTCACCGCCAAGGAGGCGTTTGGTGGCCAGGGCCTGCCGGAAACCGTCGGTGCGGCGCTCAAGGAAATGGTCGATTCGGCCAATCTCGCCTGGAGCAACTATCCGATGCTCTCGCACGGCGCCGCCTCGGCGCTGGAGTTCCACGGCGAGGACTGGCAGCGCGAAGTGTTCCTCAAGCCGCTGGTGTCCGGTCGCTGGACCGGCACCATGTGCCTCACCGAACCGCACTGCGGCACCGACCTCGGTCTGCTCAAGACCCGCGCCGAACCGCAGGCGGACGGCAGCTACCACGTCAGCGGGACGAAGATCTTCATCACCGCCGGCGAGCACGACCTGGTCGAGAACATCCTCCACCTGGTGCTGGCGCGCCTGCCGGATGCACCGGCCGGCGTGAAGGGCATCTCGCTGTTCCTGGTGCCCAAGTTCAAGGTCGGCAAGGACGGCGCGATGGGCGAGCGCAATGCCGCCGCCTGCGGCTCGATCGAACACAAGATGGGCATCCACGGTTCGGTCACCTGCGTGATGAACTTCGACGACGCCGAGGGCTGGATGGTCGGCCAGCCGAACAAGGGCCTGGCGGCCATGTTCACCATGATGAACACGGCGCGCCTGGCGGTCGGCCTGCAGGGCCTGGGTCTCATCGAACGCGCCTACCAGAACGCGCTCGCCTACGCACGCGAGCGCCTGCAGATGCGCTCACTGTCCGGGCCGAAGTTCCCGGACAAGCCGGCCGATCCGCTGATCGTGCATCCGGATGTGCGGCGCATGCTGCTGACCCAGAAGGCCTTCGCCGAGGGCTGCCGCATGCTGGCCCTGTACGCCTACGTGCAGGAAGACATTTCGCAACATTCCAGCGACGCCACCGAGCGCGAGCGCGCCGAAGCACTGGTCTCCTTCCTCACACCGATCGTGAAGGGCCTGCTTACCGAAGCGGCGATCGAATGTACCTACGACGCGCAGCAGATCTTCGGCGGGCACGGCTACATCGTCGAGAACGGCATGGAGCAGTTCGCCCGCGACGCGCGCATCGCCACCCTGTATGAAGGCACCACGCAGATCCAGGCCAACGACCTGCTCGGGCGCAAGATCCTGCAGCTCAAGGGTGCGGGCTTCCGGCACTTCCAGGCCGAGATCGACCAGTTCCTTTCCGCGCAGGCCGGCCAGGCCGCGCTGGAAGGGTTTGCCGAACCGCTCGCCGAGGCCAGTCGCCTGTGGAGCCAGGTGACTCTGGAAATCGCCGCCAATGCCGGCAAGGATCCGGAGGAAATCGGCGCGGCGTCCTACGACTACCTGTTCCTCAGCGGCTATGTCGCCCTCGCATACTTCTGGGCGCGTGCGCTGACCGCGGCGCAGGCGCCGCAGCTGGCGCAGGCCAAGCGCCACACCGCGCGCTTCTACTACGCACGCATCCTGCCGCGCATCCATGCCCACGTCGCCGCCATCCGCAGCGGCGCGGCGAGCCTGATGGAAATGCCGGACGCGCTGTTTGGTTGAGGCGATGCCGCCGGGCGAAGCCGCGCGCCGGGCGCCCTGGCGTCAGCGCGGCACTTGCCCTTCAGCAGCCACGCCGAAGCGGCGCGGCGTGAACGCCACCACGATGAACACGAGCATGGCCACCGCCAGCAGGCCCATGTACACCTCGCGCATGGCGGTATCGATGGCGGTGCGCAGGTAGATCGTGGTTGCGTCGCTCGCTCCGGGCGCATGCAGGGCACCGATGACCGCATCGATCCGCTGCGGCACCGCGTCCGCCAGGGCGGGCGGGGCGTGCTGCAAGGCTTCGGCCAGGCGCCCGTTGAAGATCGCCCCGGCCATCGCCGCACCCAGGCTCTGGCCGAGATAGCGGGAGAAGATGTTGGCGCTGGTGACCACGCCGCGCTCGTGCCATGGCACGCTGGACTGCACGCCGACCAGCAGCGGCGTGGAAAGCAGCCCGAAGCCGGCCCCGAGCAGCACCTGGTCGAGCACCAGCCAGCCCACCGGGGCCATCGGCGGCAAGATGAGGAATCCGCCGGTGGCCAGCACCAGCAGCGCGGCGCCGCACAGGCCGGTATCGCGGAAACCGATGCGCAGATAGGCGTGCCCGGATAGCGCCGAGGCCAGCGGCCAGCCGATACTGATGCAGGCCAGCAGCAGTCCCGCGGCGATCGGGCCCAGGCCGTATACCGACTGGCCGAAGGTCGGCAGGTAGGTGTTCGGCCCCATCATCACCAGGCCCATGCCGATCATGGCGAGGTTGGTCCCGACCAGCACCGGCCGGCGCCACAGCCAGCCCGGCTGGATGGGTTCGGCGGCGCGCCGTTCGACGCGCACGAAGCCGGCGAGCAGCAGCGCCGCCACGCCGAAAGTCGCCAGGCCCGGCCAGGACAGCCACGGCCAGGCCTGGCCGCCCTGCAGCAGGCCAAGGATCAGGGCGCCCACGCCGCACAGCAGCAGGCTGGCTCCGACATAGTCGATGCGGTGCCGACGGGCAACCGGGTGCTCGTGCAGGAACCTGGCGATCATCACCAGCGCGGCCGCGCCGATCGGTACGTTGATGAAGAAGATCCAGCGCCACGAGGCATATTCGACGAAGGCGCCGCCCAGGGTGGGCCCGAGCACCGCGGAAATGCCCCACACGCTCGACAGCCAGCCCTGGATGCGGGCGCGCTCGCGCACTGAAAACAGATCACCCGCCAGCGTGTTGACCGTCGCCATGATCGCCCCGGCGCCGACCCCCTGCAGGCCGCGGAAGACGATCAGGCTGAGCATGTCCCAGGCCGCCCCGCTGGCCATGGAGCCGATCAGGAAGACCACGGTCCCGCCGATCAGCACCGGCTTGCGGCCGAAGGTATCGGCCAGCTTGCCGTAGATCGGGATGGTCACGGTCTGCGCCAGCAGGTATACGGAAAACAGCCAGGTGAAGTGCTGGAAGCCGCCCAGGTCGCCCACGATCTGCGGTACCGCCGTGGACACGATGGTGGTGTCCATGGCCGCCAGGGTGATGGTCAGCATCAGCGCGGCGAGGATCGCCCCGCGGCGCACGGGGCGTGGCGGGGCGTCGGCGTCGGCAATCGCCCTCATGCGGGGCAGGCGTCGTTGCTCATGCGGGTATTGTCCGCGAAGTGCACGCCACCGCGGTCACATCGCCTGCAGCCATTGCCCTGCCCCGCTCGCGCGGCGCCCGGGCATCGCCGGTTGCTCTGGAAGCTGGCCCTTCCCACGCACGGAAGCTCTGTTCTATGCTGCCCTGTCGCATCGCTTCCCGCTGATGCGACGGCTTGGGCGCGCTGGCGCCGAAAGGAGGTAAAGGTGCAGGCCGTGGTCGCTTCCGTGGGTGACATCCACTCGACCCGCGTGCTATCGCTCGATGCCGGTGGGCGCATCCTTGACTGGATCAGCTGGCAGGACGCCGCGTGCCTGTACGTCCGCGGCGCGGTGGCCTGGACGCTCGGCGAGACCTGCCTGACCATCCACGGCGGCATGAACCGCCTGACCGGCCGGCAGAGCCGGCTGGAACTGCACCCCATCGTCGCCAGCTCCGGCCATGTCCGCCCCGGCGCAGTCGATCCGGCGCCGGCACTCAGCAACACCGCCCTGTTCGCGCGCGACCGCATGCTGTGCCTGTATTGCGGCAACAGCTTTCACCGCAGCGAACTGACCCGCGACCACGTCGTGCCGCTGTCACGCGGCGGGCGCGATACCTGGGTCAACGTGGTCACCGCCTGCTGGTCATGCAACGTGAAGAAGAGCAACCGCACGCCGCAGCAGGCCGGCATGCCCCTGCTTGCCATTCCCTACCGGCCGAGCTGGGTGGAACACCTGATCCTCTCCAACCGCAACATCCTGGCCGACCAGATGGAGTTCCTGGTCAACCATCTGCCGCGTGACCGGCGCCCCAGCTGACAGCGCATGCGGGGCTTCACCTGCGCGCCCGCACGCCTTGCCCGCCACGTGGGCACGGCGGACAATCGCCGCATGATCGACCCTGCACGCTACCCGCACCTGGCCCGCATCGACAGCCCGGCAGACCTCCGCCGCCTCGGCGAAACCGAACTCGCCGAGCTCGCCGGTGAACTGCGCGCCTACCTGATCGAATCGGTGGCGACCTCGGGTGGCCACTTCGGCGCCAACCTCGGTGTGATCGAGCTGACCGTTGCCCTGCACTATCTCTACGACACGCCCGAGGATCGCCTGGTGTGGGACGTGGGCCACCAGTGCTATCCGCACAAGATCCTCACCGGCCGACGCGACCGCATCACCACCATCAAGCAGAAGGATGGCCTGGCCCCGTTCCCCAGGCGCGATGAAAGTGCGTACGACAGCTTTGGCGTGGGTCACTCCTCCACTTCCATCGGCGCGGCGCTGGGCATGGCCATCGCAGCGCAACGCAAGGGCGACCCGCGCAGGATCGTGGCCGTGATCGGCGATGGCGCCATGACCGCCGGCATGGCCTTCGAGGCGCTCAACCACGGCGGCGAACTGGAACCGGACATGCTGGTGGTGCTGAACGACAACCAGATGTCGATCAGCGAGAACGTCGGCGCACTGACGCGCATGCTGGCGCGTCTGATGACCAGCCGCACGCTCAACCGGCTGCGCGAAGGTGCCAAGCGCACGCTGACCCGCGGCGGCTTTCTGTGGCGCTTCACCAAGCGCTGGGAAGAGCATGCCAAGGGCATGTTCGTGCCCTCGACCCTGTTCGAGGAACTCGGCTTCCGCTACACCGGACCGATCGACGGCCACGACCTGCCGGCGCTGCTGGCGACGCTGCGGCGCCTGAAGGAATTCAAGGGTCCGCACCTGCTGCACGTCATCACCACCAAGGGCAAGGGCTACCCGCCCGCCGAACGCGACCAGATCGACTACCACGCCGTCGGCCCCTTCGACCCCGCGACCGGCGTGGCCAGGAAGCCGGCCAGGGCCAGGCCCAGCTACACCGACGTGTTCGGGGACTGGCTGTGCGACATGGCCGCGGCCGATCCGCGCCTGTACGCCATCACGCCGGCCATGCGCGAAGGCTCGGGCCTGGTGCGCTTCTCGCGCGAATATCCCGAGCGCTACTTCGACGTGGCGATCGCCGAGCAGCACGCCCTCACCTTCGCCGCGGGCATGGCCTGCGAGGGCGCCAAACCGGTGGTGGCGATCTATTCCACCTTCCTGCAGCGCGCCTACGACCAGCTCATCCACGACATCGCGCTGCAGAAGCTCGACGTCACCTTCGCCATCGACCGCGCCGGTCTGGTCGGCCCGGACGGCGCCACCCACGCCGGCAGCTTCGACCTGTCCTACCTGCGCGCCATCCCGAACATGGTGGTGATGGCGCCGGCGGACGAGAACGAATGCCGCCGGATGCTGAGCACCGCCTTCCTGCACGAAGGCCCGGCGGCGGTGCGCTATCCACGCGGCAGCGGCAGTGGTGTCGCGCCGGCGACGGATCTTGCGGCCATTCCATTGGGCCAGGCGGAAGTGCGCCAGCGCGGGCATGCCATCGCGCTGCTCGCCTTCGGCGCCATGCTGGCCCCGGCCAGCGCTGTCGCCGCCGCGATCGGCGCGACCCTGGTCAACATGCGCTTCGTCAAGCCGCTGGACGAGGCCCTGCTGCTGGAGCTGGCCAGCTCGCACGCCGCGCTGGTGACGATCGAGGACAA
Source organism: Dokdonella sp. (assembly GCA_023228465.1). Classification (GTDB taxonomy): domain Bacteria; phylum Pseudomonadota; class Gammaproteobacteria; order Xanthomonadales; family Rhodanobacteraceae; genus Dokdonella_A. Next base: position 19,816 of record JALOBC010000039.1, read on the forward strand.
CGCCATCATGGGCGGCGCCGGCAGCGCGGTCAGCGAATGCCTGAACGCCCACGGCCTCACCGTGCCGGTGTTGCAGCTGGGCCTTTCCGACCGTTTCCTGGAACACGCCGCGCGCGAGGAACTCCTCGCCCAGGAAGGCCTCGATCCGGCGGGCATCGAGGCTGCCGTGCGCGCGCGTTTCGGCCACCTGATCGTGGCGTCCGGATTGCGCAGCGCAGGCTGACGACGGCGCAAAAAATGCCCCCGCGCGAGCAGGGGCGAAGTTCGTCGAGAGGTGCCGTCCTGGCAATCGTCCGTGATTCGATGCATCCGTTCGGCGGCGCATCCGGCGCCGCAGGAATGCCGGACCTGATTGGGAAGGACCGGCGCGCGGCGCTCACGCGCGACGCATTCGATGGAACGCACGGGGGAGCGCGATCCTCGATGGTGCAAGTGTGGCGCGGCGCGATGCCCGATTCCGTGCGCGCTGCAGCACCCGGGGCCGGGCCTGTCGCACGTGCAAGCCGTGAACTGCTTCACAATCTGCACGATGTGCGCGGTGCCGACGCGGCGGCGTGTGGTGCTACGGCAGCCAGCGCCCGAAGCTGACCCGCTCCTGGCCGCCGCAATCGTGCGCGGTCGCAACTTCGGCAAGGCCGCGCGCCAGCAGCAGCTCGCGCACTGCCGGGCCCTGCGCCCAGCCATGTTCCAGCAGCAACCAGGCACCAGGCCGCAGGTGCCGGGGTGCCGCGGCAACGATGCTGCGGATCGCGTCCAGGCCATCGGCGCCGGAGGCCAGCGCGGCGGCGGGCTCGAAACGCAGGTCGCCCTGCCCAAGATGCGCATCGGCCGCCTCGATATACGGCGGGTTGGACAAGATCAGGTCGAAACGCCGCTCGGCAAGCGCGCCGCACCAGTCGCCCTGGGCGAAGTCCACGTTGGCCAGCCCCAGGTCTTGCGCGTTGGCGCGGGCCACCGCCAGGGCGTCGGCACTCGCATCGGTGGCCAACACGTGCGCCGCCGGCCGTTCACTGGCCAGCGCCAGGGCGATCGCACCCGAGCCGGTGCCAAGGTCGGCAACTTCGGCCGGCAGGTCGGACGCAAGGCGCGCGAGCGCCAGTTCGACCAGCAACTCGGTTTCCGGGCGCGGAATCAGCACCGCCGGCGACACGGCCAGTTGCAAGGACCAGAACGCGCGCGAGCCGGTCAGGTAGGCGATGGGCTGGCCCTTGCGCCGCGCTTCGACCAACTGTGCGAAACGCGCGCCAGCGGCCGCGGCAGGGCGGAATTCGGGCCATGCGTAGAGCCAGCTGCGCGTGCGGCCAAGCACGTGCGCAAGCAGGATGGCCGCTTCCGCACGCGCCTCGGCCGAGCCGCCGAGCCGCTGCGTGGCCACGGCGAGCAGCTCGCGCACCGCGGGCGATTCGCTCATCCGACGCCGGGCACGGGTGTTCCCACCAGCAGCCGCCATCCCTGCATCAGGCAGGTCAATACGAAGCCGGTAAGGAAGAACAGGTAGCTGTAGCGCAGGAAGCGGTACTTGCGGTGGGCGAGATACCAGCCAATGGAGTACAGATCGTTGGCCATGCAGGCATACACCGAACCGTCCGGCTTGAGCACGCGTGCGACCTCGTCCAGGAAGCGCTCCCGGCTGAGCTCGGCAAAATGACCGAAAAACAGCAGGTTGAAGTTGTCTGGCAACGGCCCCTCGCCGACCCGGATGCTGCGGTACTTGGGTAGCACGGCAAGAATGGCGAGCAGCAGTGACACCAGCGTGAAGCAGGTCAGCACCAGCATCGCCCCGCGTCGCTCCGGATCGTGCAGGCTGCCGAGCGAAATGGTCAGCACGATGGACGAAATGGTGATCAGGATGTTGGCCTTGAGGTCGGCCATGCTCGATAGCGCGACATGGTGCTGCTGGGCGGTGCGCAACAGCACGTCGCTGGTATTGCGTTCCGGGATGCGGGCGAAGGATTCGCCGGTGCTGGGTTGCTCGTCCATCATCGTTTCGCCTCGACGCCGGCGACGGCAGGTGCCGTCGCAGCCCGCCACGCTATTGGAGCGCCCGCGCCTTGGCAAGCGCCATGCGCAGCACGCGATCCACCATCAAGGTGGTAGATTGCCAGCACCAATCCCATAGCCATGATGGATCGAGCCGCATGAATCTCCGTGACCTCGCCTACCTGGTCGCGCTTGCCGAGCACCGGCACTTCGGACGGGCCGCAGCGGCCAGCTTCGTCAGCCAGCCGACCCTCTCCACGCAGATTCGCAAGCTGGAGGAGGAACTGGACATCAGCCTGGTGGAGCGCATGCCGCGCAAGATCCGGCTGACCGATGCCGGCGAGGAAATCGTGCGCCACGCGCGCGAGGCACTGAACGAGGTGGCGCAGATCAGGGCCGTGGCGCGCCGCACCATCGATCCGCAATCAGGTACCGTGCGCCTGGGCCTGTTCCCGACGCTCGGACCCTACCTGCTGCCGCACGTCGTGCCGAAACTGCGAGAGCGCTTCCCGCGGCTGGAGCTGCTGCTGCGGGAGGAGAAGACGGAAGTCGTGCTGGAGCAGTTGCGCGAAGGCCGGCTCGATGCCGGCATCCTCGCCCTGCCGATCCACGATGCACAGCTGCATCAGGAGTTCCTGTTCGAGGAGCCGTTCCTGCTGGCCGTCCCCGAAGGCCACCCGCTGGCGAACCGCGAGTGTGTCAGGCTCGACGATCTGGCCGATCAGAAGCTCCTGCTGCTCGAAGATGGCCACTGCCTGCGCGACCAGGCCCTGGAGGTGTGCCAACGGGCCGGCACCAGCGAGCGCAGCGGGTTTCGCGCCACCAGCCTGGAAACGCTGCGCCAGATGGTGGCCGCCGGCGTCGGCGCCACCTTGCTGCCAGTGCTGGCGATCAAGCCACCGGTGGCGCCGTCCGCCGACATCCGGCTGGTCAGGTTCCATGCCAAGGCGCCCAGCCGCCGCATCGCCATGGTCTGGCGCAAGACTTCGGCCATGGCCCCGTTCTTCCTCGAACTGGCCAGGGTCTTCGCCGACCTGCCGGCGGGCCTGCTCGATCCCGCCGAACCGGTGCAGCATCTCGCCCCTCGCCACGCGGCGGCAACTCCGCCAGGAACCGGGCGCACCCCGGCAAGCGCCACTGCCACCGGGCACCGCCAGCGCGGGTAGTTCCGGGCCAGGCCCCGCGCCAGGCGGCGACCTATGGCGTGCTGGCAGGGTCGACGGGAGGCAACGGCTGACCGGGCTGCCAGCGCTGGTGTTCCAGGGCGGCAAGCAGCGCGCCGACCCGCGGGCGCTCTGCCTTGCCGTGCACCGGCAGCACCAGCACGTCGCCTGGGCGCGCCCAGGCGAGCAGTTCGCGCACGGCCTGGTATTCCTCCAGGCAGTGGCTGACCGCCGCTGCGACCAGGCCGCAGCGCCCGAGCTCCGCGCGCAGCAGTGCCGGCACCTCGCCGATGGCACGTCCGCGCAGCATGCCGCTCATGTCCTTGAGCAGGATCCGGTCGGGGCGATAGGCCGCCGCGGCGCGGGCAAGTTCGCGGATCTCCTCGTCCTCGCGGTTGCCGGCCTGGCCAAGCAGCAGGCCCAGACGACCCTGCCGGTCGCGCGTGGCCACCTCGAGCAGGCCATGCAACCCCTCCGGGTTGTGTGCGTAATCGACGAAGATTTGCGCGCCGCCCAGTGACCAGTGCTGCAGGCGGCCCGGGTTGTCGGCGTGGTCGCTGCCGAAACGGGCGAATACCTCGCCGATCACTGGTGCGCCCACGCCCAGCGCCTGTGCGGCAAGCGCCGCGGCGGCCAGATTGGCGATGTTGTAGCGGGCCGCGCCGCCGAACGCGAGGGGCATGCCGGTGATGGGGCCCAGGTCATGGTCGGCCTGCGCCTGCTGCAGGCGCAGGCGACCGGCGCGCACGCCACAGGTGGCCTCGCCCCTGGCTCGCTGCGTGGCCAGCAGGGGCGCATCGGCGTCCAGCGCGAACCATGCGCGCCGCGCCTGCAGGCCTGCGGCATGCCGCACCAGCAGCGCGTCATCGGCATTCAGCACCAGTATGCCTTGCGGTCCGAGCGCACGCGCAATGCTCAATTTCACCTCGGCAAGGTCGTCCAGATCATGCACGCCGTACTCGCCGAAATGATCGTCGCTGATGTTGGTGACGACGGCGACGTGCACATGCTGAACGGCCAGTCCCCGACGCAGCAGGCCGCCGCGTGCGGTCTCGAGGATGGCCGCCTCGATGTCCGGCGCGCGCAGCGCCGCGCGCGCGCCTGCCGGACCCGAATAATCGCCGGCCGCGCGTTGCGCGGTGCCCACGTACACCCCGTCGGTGCAGGTGTATGCGGTTCGCCAGCCGCGCGCGCGCACGCAGGCTGCCAGCAGGCGCGTGGTGGTGGTCTTGCCGTTCGAGCCGGTCACCAGCGCGACCGGCGCATCCCCAAGCAGCGACCAGTCGACCTCGACCGGGGCTGGCAGCGCGGCCAGCGGCCAGCTGCGCGCGCCGCGGCCGATGCCGAGCGAGACACTGTCATCATCGATCAGGACGGTGAGTCCGCGCGCCTCGGCGGCGCCGACCAGGGCGAGCAGCGCCGGCTTGCGTTCGGCGCGAGCCAGGGCACGCAGGGTCTGCCGCGCCGAGTCCTCGTCCCAGGGCGCCGGGTAGCCCGGTGCCTGGAGCATGGCCGGTGCGTGCCCGCAATCGACCAGGGCGGCAAGCCAGGCCCATTCGTTGACTTCCGTGGCGGTCAGCAATTGGTCGAGTGGTGCAGCCAGGGCCAGCGAGGCGTCGCGCCGGTGGACCCGCGCGACCAGCGCGGCCGGCGGCCAGCCGAGCGCGTCGCGCATGCGCGCAACACGCCTGCGCCAGGCATCCAGCAAGTCATCGTCGATGGCGATGCCGACCGTCTCCAGCACTGCCCCGACGTCGGCGAAGTACAGGTTCCAGCCGGTGAGGCGGCGCGAATCGTCGAACGGCAGGAACTCGGCGAGGGCGTTCAGTCGTCGCTCTCCCGCAACAGCGAGATGCCCCGTTCGTCGCGCACGATGCCGCCGAGTGCGGCAAAGCTTGCTTCGTCGAACACCGCTTCCGACGCGGGCACCGGCACCACCGGGGCCGGCGCGCGTGCCGGCTTCGCGGGCGCACCTTCGGCGCGGAACTTGATGATCTGCTTCCACGAGCGCACCAGTGCATCGGCGAAGATGAGGATGAGATCGCCCGGCTGGCCCATGCGCAAGGCGGCGTCGATCGCCTGCTGTTCATCCGGGATCTGTTCGATCGCGGCTTTGTCCACGCCCGCGGCGACCAGCGCCCGGGCGATGATCTGCGGCACTTCGTCGCCATCGCGTCCGCGCAGGGCATCGTCACGGCGACAGATGTAATGATCGAAGCGCCCGGCCACCGCTTCGGCGATGGCGACCAGATCCTCGTCGCGGCGATCGCCGGGTCCGGCGACGACCACGATGCGCCGCCCGGCCACGTCCAGCCGCTGGGCAAGGTCGGCCATGGCCGCCACCGCCGCCGCGTTGTGGCCATAGTCGAACAGCACCTTGAACGGGTGCTCGTCGTACACGTTCATGCGCCCGGGCGCCTGGAAGAACGTGGTGTCGAAGGTGCGCAGCCCCTGGCGGATGGCATCGAGCTTGAT
>JALOBC010000009.1 GCA_023228465.1 Dokdonella sp.
GCGGGAGGGACTTCAGCCCCGATGCCCGGAAAATCCGCTTCCGTGGGAGGGACTTCAGTCCCGATGCTCCTGGGCCTCGAAAGCATCGCGGCTGAAGCCGCTCCCACGAATCACGAGCTCGATCCCGCTGCCAGAACACCCGGCTGGTGCAGGAGGGCTGGAAGGCCCGACCCTCGTTTCGTGCCTGTGCGCGCCCGGTCGCGGCTGCCGCTCCTGCAACGAAATGCGGGGCATTCCGACGCAACGGGGCGCCTGCCCGGGACCGATCACAGCATCACAAGGCGACCAAGTATGATGACAAGCCTCGCATGCTCCAATCGACAGGAGCGGGTCCAATATCACGGGTGCAGCAATGACCGCATCGGCATGGCTTTGGTATCTCACGTTCGCTTTCGTTCTGGGTGCCTTCGGACAGTTGATTCGTGTGGCAATAGGGCTCAAGAAGCTGTCCGAGAAGAACGCCTCCCGGGATGAAAAGACCCCGTTCGATCCGAAAAAATTCTGGATAAGCATGGTGCTGGGCGCGCTGGCGGCCGTCATCACCGCCGTCGTTCAATGGAACGGTGCGGCCGACGATCTTGACCGCGACTTCGTATTCACCATGATGGCCGCCGGCTACGCAGGCTCGGACATCATAGAAGGCCTCATCGCACGGTGGACAAAAGTGCCGACCATGGTTCCCCCGGACACACCGAAGCTTCCGCAATGACGGGCACGGATCGGGCTTGCGGCGCAAGGGCGGGGTGAGGCGAAGTGCCTAGATTCCGTGCCGAAGTCGCGGCGTCTTCCGCTTCAGTCCACGTGCACGCGCGAGCAGCAGCGCGGCGCGGTCCGGTTCCGTCCGGCGTGGGCAAGCCGACCACCTGACTTCAGGCGCGGCCACGCCTGACCGCACATATCCCAAGATCCCTTGGACGAGTGCCGTCGCAGTGCCGAAATACTCACAATCGACCGCGACGCATCCGGGCTCCAGGCCGCGGTAAGATGCTGCGCCAGGAGGATTCCATGCGTCCACGCCGCACCGCCAGCCCGAAAAGAAAGCTGCGCCAGCGGATTACCGATCCGGCGGCGACCGAGCAGCTCAACGACCTTGCCCGCCGTGCGTCGTACGGTGGCAACCCCGAGCACAAGCGCAACCCGGGCGACTTCGGCCTGAGCCCGCCCGCATTGCCTCGCCAGGGAAAATCCCTGTGCGATGACACCGGCATCGTTCGGCGCCAGGATGCGGTGGCATTGCTCAAACATGCGTTCGAGCGTGGATTGGTGAGCGTGCAAGAGCGCAACGGCTGGCCACAGAACATCTGGGCGGTCACTGACGAGGGCATCGCCGTCGAAGGGATGCTTGAGAACCCCACAAGCGGCGCATATCACGGCTAACCCATGCCTTCCAGCGACCCACTTGCCGCGGAAGTTCGGGCCCGATGGAGCACGCGATGAACTTCTCCATTGCCTGGCAATGGCTGTCTTCCATCCACGAACCCGCCGAAGTCAGGGAGACTGGGGCCAACCTGAAAATGAGGCTCGGCCACGACACCCTCACCCGCAATGTGGATGATTGGTCCGGAACGGTCCGCGATGAAGCGCGTTTGTCGGCATACCCGCTGGCGCTCTGGCTGGCAGCCAACTGGTGGCGCTTGCGCTGGGAATCCCTGCCTTCCCGACAGCCGGATCTTGCGTGGCGGATGTCCCATGAAATGGTGGCTGCCGGGTTCGGATATGTCTGGCCGCAAATCGTGATGGCGTCGGATGGCGAGTCGATCCAGTTATGGGCGGCTGCCACAGGCGAAGAGGCGACGTCGCCCATTCGCTACTTGACAAGCACGCACGGAACGATCCCGGCAGATGAATTCGAGCGCGTACTCGACGATTTCTTCGTTGGCACCATTGCGCGTCTGGATGCACGAAACGTTGCCGATACGGCGCTTCATGGACTTCTGAAGGAATTGTCCGAGGAGCGCTCTGATCCCGAGCTGGCCCGGTACCGGCGCCTGGAAGCGATTGCAGGATTCGACGCCGGCGAAGGCCCCGCGGACCTGCTGGATGAACTCGAGGGCCTGGTGGCGCAGGCAGGCATCGATGCAACGCAGGAAATTGCAGCCATACAGACTGGAACGGAACCTACGGCTGCGATCGCAGCTGCCAACCGCATGGCCGCGCAACATGGCGTGCAGGCAAAACCGCTGGACGCGATTCGCCAGGCAGCGCAGTCCGTGTCCGTTGCCACCCCCGCATGGCTGCGCGGGAGGGAACTTGCAAACAAGTTGCGGGAGAGCCTGCAGCTTGACGGTCAGCCGATCACCGACCAGCAACTTCACGAGATCATGGGCGTCTCAACGGCGCAGCTTGCAATGCTCCCCGAAGCCGAACGCACCCCCCTCAGCCTTGCGATTCGCAGTGCAAATGAAGTGCTCACGCTGCATTTGCGCAAGCGCAGACCCGACTCCCAGCGCTTCGAACTGGCGCGGCTTCTCGCCGACCAGGCCCTTGCGAGCGAATCCGACCGGTGGTTACCCAGCACCGACGCCAAAACTTCCAGGCAAAAAACGCAGCGCGCATTTGCTGCCGAGTTTCTTTGTCCTTTCGACAGCTTGAAGCACTATCTCGGCGACGACCTGTCCGAGGACGCGATGGATGATGCCGCGCATCACTTCGATGTCAGCTCGCTCGCGGTACGTGCTCAACTGGTCAACCACGGCGCGCTGCCACGCGAACAACTGGCCGACACGGTGCTGTTCCCCTACCCCGTCACCTGAACGTACGGCGATGACGACGCGAAGAGATCAGAGATCCCGACCCGAACTGCCGCGCGCTGCATTTTCGCGTGCCCGGCCGCGGCGGGCCGGGCGCAGCTCGATGCCCGCATTCAAGGAAACATGCGGATAACCACCCAGCCGATCCACGTTCAAGATCACGGCCCGCTGCGCCTCACTGCAATGCAGTCCGGTCATGTCCAGCTCCGGGGCATGACCGATGCAGGCGTACATGCGCGCGAAATGCTGGATCGAGCGAAAGTTGGCCGTGGCGATACGAAAAGGCTTCTTGCCCGTCATGCCGACTCCGCAAGCAGCGCGTCGAAGTAGGCAATGGTGGGTTTCAGTCCTTCCTGCACGGGGATTTTGGGCTGCCAGTTCAGCTTGTCTTGTGCCAGCGTGATGTCCGGCTGGCGTTGCATGGGATCATCCGGAGGCAGTGGCTCGAAGGCCAGTTTCGAAGATGAGCCGGTCATGTCGATGACCATTTCCGCGAGCTGGCGGATGGTGAACTCGCCGGGGTTGCCGAGGTTCACCGGGCCGGTGAAGCCGGCTTCGGTGTCCATCAGGCGCAGGAAGCCGTCGATCAGGTCGTCCACGTAGCAGAACGAGCGGGTCTGCTGGCCTTCGCCGTAGAGGGTGATGGGCTTGCCCTGCAGCGCCTGGACGATGAAGTTGGATACCACGCGCCCGTCATTTGGGTGCATGCGCGGGCCGTAGGTGTTGAAGATGCGCGCCACCTTGATGTCGAGCGCGTGCTGGCGGTAGTAGTCGAAGAACAGCGTTTCCGCACAGCGCTTGCCCTCGTCGTAGCAGGATCGCGGACCGATGGGGTTGACGTTGCCCCAGTAGGCTTCCGTCTGCGGGTGCACGGACGGGTCGCCATACACCTCGCTGGTGGACGCCTGGAAGATGCGGCAGCGCAGGCGTTTGGCCAGGCCCAGCATGTTGATGGCGCCATGCACGGAGGTCTTGGTGGTCTGCACCGGGTCATGCTGGTAGTGGATGGGCGATGCCGGGCAGGCCAGGTTGTAGATTTCGTCCACCTCGATGTAGAGGGGAAAGGTCACGTCGTGGCGGATGAACTCGAAGCGCGGGTTGTCGTGCAGGTGGTCGATATTGCGCTTGGTGCCGGTGAAGAGGTTGTCCACGCAGACGACCTCGTCGCCGCGATCGAGCAGGCGGTCGATCAGGTGCGAGCCGAGGAAGCCTGCGCCACCGGTGACCAGCACGCGCTTGCGTGATCCGTAGTTTCTCATTGTGTTCTCATTGAACCGCCTCGGGATTGCGCGGGCGACCAAAGGTCAGCCGCACAAGCATCTAGCGTCGTGTGGGGGGACGCGCTGCCATCACGCTTCAGCCCAGATGCCAGCGCGCCGTCAGGACTTCTTGACCGCCCTGACCAATATCAACGAAGCAGGCAGCATCCAAAATGTGGCCGCCGGGAGTGTCGGATCGAAGAAGGCTACCTTGTCGACCTGCATTCCAAGTCGCTCTAGTACTGTTACGATTCCTTGGCGCGTGTAGGTGGTGCGGGACGTATCAAGGTACGCATAGCGCCGAGTGATGTGGGCACGCCGGAGCATACTTTGAACGTGACGAATGAGGGAATGGTAGTTTGCGACCGACAAGAAGAGATGTCCGCCCGGCTTCAGTACTCGGACCAGCTCCTGTAGGGCTTGCTCTGGCGCCTCCACATACTCAATAACGCTGGAGCACAGCACACCATCAAAGTTCGCATCTTCAAACTCGAGCCGTTCGATGGTTTCGACCACCCCAAAACTAAAGGCGCCTGCTGGGTCAATCCGATTCTGCTCTTCGCGTGCACGCCGAATCATGCCGGGCGAGCCGTCGATTGCCTCCCCGCTCGCGCCAAGCTCATTAAGGACGCGTGTGAGGATGCCCGAGCCACATCCCGCATCTAGCCAATGGGAGCCAGGCAAAACCATACTCCCAAGTTCCCTTACTATAACCTCCAGGCGCTTACGAAATCCGCGCTTTGCATATCCTGCAGTCCACGTACCCGCAAGCCCCTCGTGATACCGGGCGCCCGCAGCCAACGTCTGCCCGCACCTCGCCTTCTCCAAGCTATTCTCCATTTCGAATTCGCGCCCCAACCGATCCAACATGTAGTCACTTATGCAAATCAACGCCATCCTTCTCCACGCCATCAATACGTGCCGCCAGGCCCGTACGGTACATAACCGCTTCCGCGATCATTCGATCCATAGCGTAAAGGATCCCCAACCGCCCAGATCGGAACCCCAACTTAAGCAGCAGCGAAAATAACGGTGTAAGTAGAACAAACAACGGTGTGGTTACGCGAAGGCGATCACGAGGGCGCACAGCCCCCAACTGATATCGCTGAACAAGCTTCTGCGCATAGCGCACCTGTGACGCTAGAAAGCTGGCGTATGGTTTGCGATCGTCATGCACCAAAGGATGTATGAGCTTAACTATCCGCGCGCCCGCAACCGGCGCCTCCGCATGTCCGGTCCCGACGAACAAAGCGCGCCCCGGCCGGAAGACGAAGGCTTTCGGCGGGCACAGGGAGCCTGCCTTCAACGCATGTCCATCGACCCACATTTCAATCGGGGCACACAGAACGTCCCATTGCATCGAAATCGAACCCACATATCCCTCCACCTCATCGCGCAAGGTTGGCGAGACGATCATATCCGCATCGAGCACGACCACGGCATCAAACTGGCCCCCGGCACACGAAATCACATCGTTGTACGCGGTACAATGGTCCACATATCCATAGCTTTCACACCGAATCCCATCGAACGTCTCCACGATTGCGCGCGTATTGTCAGTTGAACCCGAATCCAGTACATGTATCCTCCACCCCGTCTGCTCCAGCGCAGCGAGGCATCGGCCGATATTGCTTGCCTCGTCCTTGGCCAGGACATACGCTCCAATCAATACGCGAGACATATGGGCCGCCCTACTCCAACCGAAATTTTCCAAGTCGTCCCTTCACGCAGCGGACGCGAAATCAGTCCAGCCGCACGCAATCAGGTGGCGAGCCACCGAAGACAATCCAGTGATAGGCGGCATGTAACTGTCCTGCGATCGTGCTCCAACCAAAGTCCCGGCCCATCCATCGACGCCCATTTCGTCCCATGATGGCCAGCGACTCCGGCGTCAGGGCCAACGCGTGGTCGAGCGTTGCGTGAAGAACATCCAAATCGTTCTCTATCCACCAACCACATTGCTCGCTTTCGAGCCCACTCCAAGGGGCGCCATGCGTGACCACAGCCGGGCAGCCTCGCGCCAACGCTTCGGCCACCACCATCGCAAAATTCTCCGAATACGTCGGCAGCACGAACAAAGACGCGCCATCATAAGCCGCATCCTTGGCCGCACCGTAGGCCGGTCCTGTGAAAACAACTCTTTGCACGTCAAGTCGTGCGGCCAGGGCCTTCACGTGCGCAACGTGCTCTGCCTCGCCAGCACCCACGATCTCCAGCCGCCAATTGGGGTGGTGCCTTTCGAGCCGTTGCCAGGCACACAATAATGTATCAATCCCCTTCTTTGGATGAATGCGACTTAAGAAAAGAAGCGTTCTCATCGCTTCGGCGCGCACCGCTACGGATGCTTCCGGAATGTCGATCCCGTTCGGAACGATCGCAACAGGTACGCGCAACTTGAGCGCCCTGACCTCCTGATACTCATCCTCGGAAGTTACATGGATCAAATCCGCGCGAGTCAGCGCGAGTCGCTGCGCCGGCCACAAGATCCGCTTGATTACTCGACGTCGATTGAGGGCCCAAGTCGACAATGTCCCATGCGGCGACGTGACGAGTTTCGCCTTTCGACCAAAATTCACAACGCCAGAGGCCACATTGACCATTGACCAGAGGCTGTGGTTGTGCAGAACGTCAACCTCACCAGCCGCATGGCGCATCGCTCGCATCATGTCGCTGGATACAGCGAACCGCGGCAGGATCCCCCACTGTTGATGAACACTGAGCTTCACTCCGGGGATCGGCGCACCCGCCGCAAGGCATTTCAGTTCAACGGAATCGCCCAGCTCAGCCAATGCCTCGCACAACCGATATAAAACGTAGGTGGGACCCGAGGCTTCTTGGTCAATATGTGGAACGATCTGGAGCAATTTCATTGAATCCACCTTATCCGTAACCGGTAGGGCGTACCCATAGCGGAACCCCCCCTGCTTAAAACGCGGCGAAACGAGCAAGTTCTTCGCAGCGGAAGATGTGCGCAATCTCGCCATCAGTGCGCCATACCTATGCTGGACAACGCCCAACTGGTTGCCTTCCGCGAACAGCAGCGGGCCCACGATCTGCAGTCAAGGAGCAAACCTCCTACCCTCCATACGCGAGGCCCTCCCAACTATATCTCTCCGCTCAAGCAGCCTATGCCAGACATCCGAGTAAACCGCTCGACACATCCGCTCTTCAAAGAACTTCTCGACAGTCGCGCGTGCAGCCCGACCCATGGCATCATTCGACACAGGATCGACGAGGAGCGACTGTAGTCTGTCGCGAAATGTTGCTGCATCGTCTCGCGGTACGAGATAACCATCCTGGCCATCCGAAATGATTTCTTCCGGTCCACCACACCGCGTTGCCACCGCCGGCACTCCGCACGCCATTGCCTCGATCAGCACCATCCCGAACCCCTCCTCGTCCGACGACATCGCAAAGGCCGCAGCGTTCTGATAGAGCTGCAGCAAGCCTGCATCGTCCGGTCGCTCAATGAATTTTACCTGTTGGCGCAGGCCCAACGCTTCGCATCGTCGCCAGAAGGCCTGGGACGGTCCACTTGATCCTGCGAGTACCAACCCCACCCTTCCCAACGTTGCCGGAGGAAGCATCGCGTAAGCCTCCAGCAAGAGATCGACGTTCTTGCGCGGGTCGTCTAGTCGACCAACGCATAACAGATAGGGCCTTTGCCAGCGTCGACATGTTTCGACTGGGCGGAAGTGCTCGCAATCAACCCCAGGTGGAGCGAAACGGATGTCCCTGTGCCCGGCCGCATTGCGCCGCCTTGAGTAATCCAACATCCAGCGATTCTCCACGAGTATCGCGTCCGCTACATCCAAGCCCAAATCATCCAGATGCCGCGTCACCCTCGTCATCCTTCGGCGCCACCAGCCCATCGCGCCAATTGGGTTGCTCGCGTGTCTCCGTCGCTCCACGGTGGCGAGAGTCGCGACCTGCAATGCAACGGGCTTACCGAGATCGGCCACCACATTTGCCCAAGCTGGCGTACCACACACCACCTGGATAAGATCGCAATTCGACAGTTCCGCGCTCAACACCTTGCGTGGCATATATCGTTGGAACTCAAGTTCGCACGCCATTGCGCCGACATGCACGAAACCGTCGCAATCCCGTGCTTCATGTCGCACCCGGACACCTCGAGCCCAGGTGCTAGGGCGCACAATTCTCACACTCGCATCATCCGACGCGGAAGTCGCCAAGGACACCTGCAGTAGGTCGAACACGCCTGCATCAAGAATGGCTCTCCGGACGAAAGCCGCGACGGTCGCAACTCCACCACTCAGACGAAGGTCGGGAACGAGCAATCCGATTCGCGGCCTCCTCGCGACACTATCAACTTTCATCAATGCCGCGCCGGAACCAAGTCAAAACTTGCGAAACGGCTATACTCGCCACGCTCTGCCTCCAACTTTTCGCGACTGCAACGTGGCAGGCATGACTCGGGAATGTAGCCTGTAGTCAGGAGCTGATCACCAAACGTTAGCAAGCGCATGAACACTCCCTGCGACGAAAGAGGCGGCGGCAAGCAAAATGCCAGTGGCGCGTGTGTCGCATGGACGCTGCACACGACCACGGTCGAAAGATTCAAACGGCACCTCCAAGATTGACCTGCATTCTGCGCATGACGCGGATAAGGAATAACGCAATCGACACTGAGATCCAGGTAATTATTACTCCACCAAAAGTGAGAGAAAGGTTGCTCTCAGGAAAAAAGAACACCGAGGCCAACGTGATTCCAAATGCCACCTCAACGGGTGACTTGACCCGGTCAAGAATCCCCTTCTTCAAGAGCCCGATCAGAAAGCCAATGCACAAACTCAGACCGCAGACACCCGTCCAGCCGAAGTTCATGTACATCTCCGGCAGCCATGGAAGATTGTAGGATGTAGCGTAATCGTCGGAGGCCACGAATCCATACTCACGTCCCCATCGGTTCCCAAGGTCCTCTGTGGGCTTTTCTGGCCAGATGCCCCGCGGAATCCACTTCGTCAAGATTGGAAGGTAGGTTCTTCCATACTCAAACCGATCCTCTCTGGACGTCGTCAGGATGATCGCTGACGTTGTCGCCAAGTGATTGAGTCGCCCATAAGCGTTCTGCAACTGATCATCCAAACTTCCATCGCGGGTGGCGTCAATCGCCGCGGCGAACGCCTCATCGGCAACCAAATCGAGCCGCTCTTGAACGGAAGTAGAAGAGCCCTCTTTCCAAATCACATCGCGGAACTTGCCCTTTACCGGCTGGAGGACAAGAAGTGCCACGACTCCAACAAGTGCAATCTGCCAAAGAACCCGGCGCCGGCAAACCGCGTAACACACCATAATCAATTCGCCATAAGACAGCAGCCCATATAACGCACCACTCAGGAGAAAGTTGCCAAACAATAGGATCTCGATGGGTGCGATGGTCAAGAGCACGTACCATCTCAGCGGGCGTGTAATGCTTCCGCTCCACGCTGCACACAAGGCCCAGGTAAACGCGAACAATCTCACCGATGGGACAACCTGATCGAGCGCGGTAATCTGATAGTATTTGGTCGCGACCGACACCACGACGGCTGCAGGATAGACACAAAGAATTGCGATCGAATCGGCCCTCACCGGAAACCTCGGTGCCATCCGCGCAAGAAGATTGCCTCGGAATCGACTGGCCAAGCCGTAGCCGATAAACTCGAACGCAATGGCAACGATCACCGCAAGCAGTCCCACGGTATAGGAGTGTTCATCAACACCCAGAAGCCTACTCACACGCCGCAGCGGGTCGATGTATGCAGCCAATCCGAAGCAGATGGCAAAAAATGCGAGGTGAAGCTCGAATACCGGAATTTTGCTAAGGTCAGTGGAGCGCAACCACCGGTCGAGCGGCCAGAGCGACGCGACCAGTATCGTCGTACCGAGAAGTATGTGAAGTGGCGGCTTGTGGTACGGATTGGCAATCACCACGAAGGAGACAATTCCGCAAACGGCCAAGCGCAGGAAGTTCGAGGCAGCCCTGCCGCCCGATGTCGATCGGACCTCTTGCAGCCAATGTGAGACGCGAGAATTCGCTATCATGTCAGGGACCGACCTTCAGCCTCCGGATCCCTACCTGTGACCGACACCAATTTGGCAAGGTGTGCCACGATCGCCTCTGCTCTCTGATCCATCGAGTAGGCCGGTACGGCACGTGCGTGCGCAGCCGCACTCATTTCCAAGCGCTCTTCGGGATGCGCAAGATAATACCGGATCTTGTCGGCCAGCTCGTGCGCATTATCGAACATCGGTACTTCGGTGCTTTCATCGTAGACAGTCTGTAGGAACGCGGTGCGCCTATGTATGAAGAAGCAATGGGCCGCGGCCAGCTCATAGCTTCGTGTGGTATCTACGTCACCCGGTTGATGGGTGCCCCCCACTATCATTTCTCGATGGAGAGGTGCAATACAGATTCGTCCCAACCTGAGGGCGCTGGTGTAGTACCTGCCCTTTGCATCGCCAAGAATGTGCCAATGCGCCGGCAGCTGCTTACGCAGCGTCTCCCATCCCTTGCCACCCACCGCAACACTGATATCCGACGCGCCGAGCTCAGCGGCAAGGTCGATCATCAGATCGCGGTATTGCTCACGCAAGGTGGCGACCATTACCACATCGAAGCGGAATCGATCTGGCGCGTGGGTTAGGAGATGAAGGGACGGGTCATAGCCTTGGGGTACGTAAACACAGCGATTCCGGTATCCATAGACTGTCGGCCACAATTCCTGATGAAACGGTTTCGATGAAATCACGAGGTCGTACAATCCGACCGCTTCGCGATGAGCGGCGCCATGCCCATGAGGTGAGTTATCCGGGTAAACATTAACAGTAGGTATTCCCGCCGTGCGAAGAAGCTGAAGCAGTTCCGGATGCAGGTGATACCCCTTATAGGCCACCAGCACGTCGGGGGGCTGCTTGCTGACCCGATCCAGGATGTGTCGCGTAAGCTCCCTGTGATAGGCAGATGCGGTAATCCGGTTCAAGACCCGAAGCCAGACGGAAGTGGGGCGAGGGAACCACGCATCCTCGCTCAGGTCATCCAGTTCAAGATCGGGCCGGCGCGCGAGCGCCTCGCGCAAGCTGCGTGCACATGAACCCAGCCATGTCTCGCCAACAAAAAGGATTTTCATAGGCGACGGAATGGATGGCGGAGAAGGAAGCGGCGCTAAAGTCGAACGTGTCGGGCTCACGGCGACGTGCGGATAGACGATGAATGAAGACACAGAGATCCGCAGCGGTCACTGCGCCTTGTGCAAGCGCATGAGCATGTCTGCGGTATAAACCCCACCCTTCGTGCTGGCAAGTTCGACGAGCAGGCGCAGTTTGATCGCAGCGCGCACGCCTTGCCACAACAGATAGCGGATCGTGCTCGTCGGTCCGTGCGGAACCGGCCCACATTCGCGGAACTCCACCTGTTCAGCAAATCCGCACAGACGCGCCATCTGACGCACGCTACTGGGAGTGAATGCGTTGAGATGGGTGATGTCCCAGTAGCGCGTCATACTGCCGTAGGGGGAAGTGGCATTCGGCACCATGGCAACCAGCGTGCCGCCCGGTCGAAGGACCCGACGCGCGCCTTCGAGCACCCGCGCCAACTTGTCCTTATCCAGGTGTTCCAGGATGTTGAGCGCGAAGACGCGGTCGAAGCTGGCACGCTCGCAGCCATCCAGAAACTCTGCGATGTCTGAACAGACGAAATGAGCATCGACCTGATTGCGAGCAAAGTCGATTTCGCCCTGGCTGAGATTGACACCGACGACGCGTGCGGCCCCGGCGTCATGGCAAACCCGACACGTTTCACCAAGACCGGAGCCGAGATCGAGGACGTCCTTGCCTGCCACATCCAGCCAAGGACCCAGACGGCGGCGCAAACCGGCCAGCGTCGAAGCCGACAATTCAGCGCCCGTACC
The DNA here is from genome assembly GCA_023228465.1 of Dokdonella sp. Taxonomy (GTDB): domain Bacteria; phylum Pseudomonadota; class Gammaproteobacteria; order Xanthomonadales; family Rhodanobacteraceae; genus Dokdonella_A. The sequence continues at coordinate 11,923 of JALOBC010000009.1, forward strand.
GGACGCAATCGAGGTGGTGCGCAGGTAGTCGTTGATCACACGCTGGTGCGTAGAGACATCTGTCAAGGGATCATTCACAGCTTTTTTCCAGTTTCGGCGAGTACAGTTTCGAGCTGACGCGTTTGATTCGCCCAAGCGTAGCAGGTGAGCTGCGCTGCAGCAGGACTCGGCGCGGGCGGGCGGAGTTCAAAGAAGCTCCTTGAAAGGACTTCGAACGTGCCGGCCACTTCGTTCGGCGTCGATGGGACGAAGAACGTTGCACCCGCTGTCGCGGCCAGGTCAATCGATTCCCTACTTTCGCCGGGGAACGCCATCACCGGACGGTTGCAGGCAAGCAGCTCCAGCAGCTTGTGGTGGAAGTTCGCCGAATGGTGAATGTACACATTGATGCCCGCCTGCTGACACAGGCGCGCCATTTCGGAGGGCGACACATATCCGGGCGCCTCCACGGCCAGCCCAGGCACAGTTCGCGCGCACAACTCATGTACGAGGTCACCCTGAGCGCCGATGTGACGAAGACACACTCGCGACTGTTGCCCCGCCGTCAGTTGCACATACCACACACGGATACCTCTCAGCAGCCCCTCGAGTAGATCTGGAAAGTACAGACTGCCGACGAGATTGATCACGAAGCGATCGGTGGCTGGGACGTGCGATGGCGCGAAGTAGCAATCGTCCACCCCGCTGTAGATTACCCGCGCGTCAGTGCCGAGCCACTTTTCAGCAAGCTCGCGGGTTCGTTCTGCATTCGACGTGCTCGCACCGAAGCCACGTACCCGCCACGCCATGAGCCGCCGCAACCCACGGGGCACATACAGCTCCCAATTGTCCTTGATGTCGAGCACCCAAGGCTTCTGGATACGTCGTGCAACCCGCCGCGTGACAATCACGGCTTCCATCTGTCCGAAGGTAGTCCAGAGCACGTCAGGCACGAAGACAGGCGCGAGGGCCTTCGCTGCCGCTTCGGCCGCGCGTACCCACTCCGCTTCCGCCCCACCCCTGGTGAGCATACGCCATGCCGTCTTTGCTTTACGCGCGACGCTCGGTAGGTGAGCCCCACGAGGCGATGCCCCCATGTGGCAAGCCAACACCAGCGGCTCCCGCCAAGCATGATCAGCTGAGGACGGCAGCACCGTGTTGGCCGCGCCCCGGTCGCCGGTGAGCAGCACAACCCGATGCCCGAAACCTGCCAGGCACTGTGCGAAGCGCCATGCGCGAACCGCAGAAATGTGTGGCGTGGCCGGGTGGGTCGGATTGACCATAAGGATGTTCAATGCTCAATCCTCAGCGCGGCCGCGCGATGCGCACAGCCGCTCATGAAAATGCCGACGCCAAAATTCGATTATCAATGGTCCCCACAGCGCGCCATTCAACCCGGACTCGCCATGCTCGATGCGAGCAAGGGCGTCCTTCCACCATGGAGCCAGCCAATAGGGGCTAGCCTCAAAACTTGCGGACGAGAAGGTGTCGCTCGCCATTTCTCGAAAGCGCGGCGTCCGGAACCAGTCCTCCTGAGGTGGTCGAAAACCCTGCTTGTTCCAGCGTGTGCGTATGCCCTCCGGCAACACGCCTCGAAGCGACTCCCTGAGGACGCGCTTCGTCTGGACTTCTCCCATTAGCATCTGAGGAGGGAGACGCATGACAAATTCAGCGATGCGATGATCGCAGAACGGCAAGCGCACCTCTCTGGAGTGTGCCATGGAGTTTCGGTCGCCATAGCGAAGCAAAGTTGTGAGGAAGCGCCCAAAGCTGTCCTGCAGCAGCACGTTCCCTAGCGGACTGAAACCACCACAAGCCGCGAGCCGACTCGCGCGGCTGACCTGTTCGGCAATATCCCTGCGCAGGCCATAGAGTAGACTTGTGCCCATCCCCCGCCAGTTTGCCACCCAATGCCGAAATCGGAACGGCAACCGGTCACGTAGCGTCCGCGAAGCCGGGGCCAATGCGAGCGGATAACGCATCTGAATCCGCGGCAACTCGCGAGCTAACCGCTCACCCTCACCCAGAAGGCGTAGCGTTTGCAAATACTGCGCAAAATACTGTTCGTACCCACCAAGAATTTCGTCCGAACCCTGTCCATCCAGAAGGACCGTGACTCCACACTCCTTGGCCAGGCGAAATACACACCATTGAGCATACTGACTGGACCCACCAACTGGAATTTCATTAAACCACATGAACTCCGGCAAGTCGTCAATAAACCCGTCCGCTGTGGGCTCGACCACATGACTTGTGACCGCGGTTGTGTCAATTACCTGCGTGGCATACTCCCACTCGTCAGCCGCCGTGCCGGGGAAGCGCCCGGTGAACGTCATATAGGGCACATCATCGCCCAGCAGACTTCGAGCGATGCAGACGATCGCGCTGGAATCCAAACCTCCGGATAGGCACGATCCAACGGCCACGTCGCTACGAAGACGCAAGCGAACAGAATCTGTAAGAATTTCTCTGAACTCGGAAAAAATCTCCCCCTCCGGACGGCAGTCATATCCGACGGGCGCGGCGATCTCCCAGTAACGCCAGATGCGTTGCTTCAACGTTCTGACATCTACTTCCATCGCCTCGCCCGGCAAAAGCTGGTGCACCGCGTGGTAGAGGGTCTGACGATCGCAATCGAGTCCAGTGCTCGCGTTGTATGCCGCGCGCAGAAGACGCATCTCATCAAACTCGAGCGACAACCCCGGATGCTGGAGCAACGCCTTGTATTCGGAAGCGAAGGCAAAGAATTCACTTCCCGTACCGAACAGGAATGGCTTCTCCCCGTAGCGATCGCGCGCACAGAGAAGGATTCCGCGGACGCCGTCGTAAAGAGCAAAGGCGAACATGCCGTTGAATCGATCTAGACAACCCGTTCCCCAGCGCTTGTAGGCCTCGAGCACAACTTCGGTATCGCCGTGTGTTCTAAACACAACCCCACCCGCCACAAGCTCAGCGGCAAGCTCACGATAGTTGTAGATTTCTCCGTTATAGGTCAGCGCGAATCGACCCGAAACATCGAGCATGGGTTGGCTGTTACCACCGGACAAGTCGATTATCGACAGCCGCCTATGCCCCAAGGTAACAGGATCGCCACTCGGCGCACTCCAGACGCCAGAGCCATCCGGGCCACGATGCACCTGCAACGATAGCATCCTGGCCACCTGCCGCGCCCCGCCTTCCGGCGATCCAACGATTCCAGCAATTCCGCACATTTAGAAAATTCATTCCATACACTTAGATATATGTTGCAAGCATGCAGCAGCCCATCACCTTACAGGTTAGGCGCTCCGCGGCGATAAATATACGACCACTCCTTGAACCAGGTCGCTACATCATTCTCACAAGCAACCCGACGCAGTTCAGCAGTCTTCACATCATCACACGTAAAACCGAGCATATTGAAATGTCGATCCCAGTAGCTACGCGGCTTACAATTGATGTGATCCGTACCCGGGGTGCCCGGAGGCGCCGCCGTGAACAACACCAATTCGCGGGCGCTCTCGCAAATGGATCGAACCAATGTCGCCGCCGATCGATGTGGAAGGTGTTCTGCCACCTCAATGCACATGACGAGTCCAAACCTGAGGTTGGTGACAAGGGGTGAACGAAGGTCATGCTGCATCGCCAGAACAGTTAGCGGAACTCGAGCGACGCCAGAAGAGCTTCCTTCAATGCCGAGGACGAAACATCCAGCCGCCGAGAAGTGATTCAAATAATTCCCCATCCCACAACCGACGTCGAGCACGGAATCGGGCGCGTACTTCTGCATCAGATACCCCGTAATGACTTTCGCGGTGCGCTCAGTCTCATTAAAACCCCCGTCGGTATAGAACTCGTCACCATACACTGTGTCCGGCGACGCCCCAAAACGTGCGGAAACAATGAAACGACGCGCTCGAATATAAGCTGATCGCAGTTTGCGTATCAAAATGTTCATCAGTCGATGGCCCTTCAAATCAACCAGGCAATTAGCAAATTACTCACGGATTCCTACAGGTTTCGTACGCGCACGCGCCTCAGCGTCCCTTTGACCTTCGATATAACTGGAGATCAGCACATGGACAGCAAATACCAACGCGCCGGCGAGAATCGCACACGCAAAGCCCAATTCATGTAAGTCCGGAACGAGAATACAAATACCAATCAGGGTCGTCAAAAGATACGGCAAATTCAACCATAATGTATGCCACATCCTCGCTGCGCCAACCAACTGCTGCATATACATCTGCGCAACCGCAAGTGGAATCATCGAAAGTGAGATGATGTCGAACGCGAGCTTGCCTGAGGAAAACTCCGTGCCGTACAGGGCAAGAATAAAGTCTGAAAGCACGACCAATGCCAACACAATAGCCGTCGTTATGATTAAACTAAAATAGGTCAGCTTCCGCCGAAAGTCGTTCGTTTCTCGCTGATTACCAGCTGCATGCATGCGACTGAACAAAGGTAAGGCAACCGCGCCTATCGAAGACAGCAGAAGCAGCACCGGACCGCGCCACTGCAGGCCGGTGTTCACGATGGCTACGCCATCAAAACCGTTGGATTGCCTCGAAAGCATGAACAGCCCGAACCACATTACAACGCCCAGACCCAAGCTGATAAGCATGGATGGAAGTGCAAAGCTCGCCACGAGCGAATGCAGACTCACGCCAGCACCGCGACTCGGAAGACCGAAGGTGCGCCGTGCTCGTGCGACGTAGCATTGAAGCCCAAAGTACTTGAGCAAGAGTCCAAGCAGAATCACGATCAGCACCCCGCTAAGACCGAGCCAGTGCGCAGCGGGTAGAATGACCGAAAGCACGAGGAGGGCGGACAATACGCTGAGGATTGCAAGCGGCTTGAATAGCTCCAGGCCCTGCACCACGCCGTCCTGAATGCCACTAACGACGGAGGCACCCACAAAGACGCACGCCAAGACGACGGCAATCGCATAATCCGGGGAGCCTAGCAAGTAAGTCGAAATCGTCTGAGATATGGGTACAGCGATGACGATAAAGACAATCGCAACCCCCCATCCAAAGCGCGAAACCACGGAGATAACCGCTGCGGCCTTGACGGGTTCGCGCTCCTTGTAACGCGCCACGAAGACCGTGCCGGCAAGTCCAAGCTGCAAACCTGCAGTCGAGGCGACGAGACCAATCGTTCCGAACAGTAACCCGTAAACGCCATATTCCGTAATCCCGAGAGCGCGGGCAATTAGTATAGTTTGCACCATGGCCGCGGCACGCTGCGCGCCTGTCAGGCCCGTGAACCACAATGTGTTGCGCTGAAATTCGGAACGGGCAACCGCACGCCAGCGCGCGCGCAAGACGACGAGCATGCTCACAGTGCTACCAAGTCCAGGCGTTCTACAATAACCGGGATATGCGTGAATACGTCTTTCCGCCGTTGTGCGCACTTCGATCTTGGGATACTGCAATTTTCGATGATCATGGTGAGCATTGGCAGGCGCCTCACTGCAAACCGCACAACGAGTTGTCGCCATATGCGTTTGCCGTTGGGGCACAAATAACTCGATCTGCCCACCAACCGGCAAGACTCTCCGCCGTGTAGCCAGCACGAACTGCTCCCCAAGCGGGCGCGAACGCGGCCAGACTGGCGGGATTGCTCGCCAATTCAGACATCACCTTGCTGGCACCTGCGATGTCGTCTGCATCGACCACGAACCGCGAGAGGTTGCCAGCCAGATGACAAACCCCCGCGCCGACCTTGCTCGATGTAATCAACCCCATTCGTGCGACAAGCGCGTCTTGTGCGGATCCACCCCACGGCTCATTGTTCGCAAGATGCACGAAAACATCACTCATCCAGAATGCGAGGTGCAGCTTCTCATAGGGCAGATAGCCCGTAAAGACCACTGAATCCTCAATCCGCAAGACCTCACAGGCGTTTCTCAAGGCGCATTCCAGCGACCCCGCGCCGACGAGGACGAGGCGCGTATTGGCATGATTTTTGCGGACACGCGCAAATGCCTTGATCACCGCTTGCGGGTTCTCTCTATCGACAAACTTTGCCACTGAGAGATAAACAAGAGTATCCCGCGCAATTCCAAGGCGCTCACGCTCTGCATAACGGTGCTCGTTGTAGGATTCATTGCGCGCGAACTTAGCTTCCGATGAAGGGTATGGGAAAGGCCAGATGGTTGTCTGATCACGCCAGCAATAGTAATTCGCCGTGAGAGGACTGACTGGAGCCAAATTGCCAAATCCGGCCTTCACGAAGCAGCCTTCCAGCCAACGCAAGGGCAGCGTGCGAGCACGCGCGGAAATGTAGTTCTTGTCAGAGCGGACGATTGCCCTCGCTTCGATGGCACGACACGCCAAGGCAATCTTCAGTTTTCCCTTCCATGTCTGATCTTGCATCACGACGTGCGTTGGTCGCCACTGCCTGATACAGTCGATCGCAGCCGCGATGCCACCATCTTCCTCGGCTGCCAACGCCAAGGCCGGATAGGTCCCATCAAATGACGGAAAGATCGGGGTAAAGCCAAGCTCCGGATCGATTACGTGTCGATCCTCCCGGCCGCCGTTAAGATACAAGACGACGAATTGGCGTGTTCGTGTCGCAAGTTGAGCATAGAACGGCCCATCAAGTTGCGAGGGAGCCGATTGTACGAAAACCAACAAAGGTCTAACGGAACTCTTCGAATTGAAAGGTCCGGACGATCCTCCGACTATCGAATGGGCATGCAGTGACTGTTTCATTATTCAGCCAAGCCGGTTGGAAGTGCTCGCCACCATGGCATGGAACAAGTGAACCAAATTCTGCAGCGCTCGCTGCGCGTTAGAAGGTCTCGCACTCGACGCGAGTTCGGTATCGTATCGACGCCCCCTCCCGATCGTGTTGCGCTCCGCTGATTTGCGGCCGCAAGATTCGACCTGCGTCCTGCGCCCGCGCTGCTTCTCGTCCCGTGACGATCTTGGCCGAATGACATCGGCGCGGGAGATTTTGATATTGGCGCGAGCCGTGCCACTCATCCGAGTAACCATGCGACGAGATCAGTGACAATGCGCTCGGCTGCGTGCCCATCCCACGTTTCCGGGCGGCGGCCGCTTTTGCCGTTTCCGCTCAGCGCCTGCGTGACACCGGCACGAATTGCTTGCGGGTCGGTGCCGACCAGGGTGTTGGTGCCCTGGGTGAGGGTGATCGGGCGTTCGGTGTTCTCGCGCAGGGTAACGCAGGGTACGCCGAGCGCGGTGGTTTCTTCCTGCATGCCGCCGGAGTCGGTGAGGACGACTGTCGCGTCGCTCATCATGCCGAGCATCTCGAAATAGCCGATGGGCGGCAGGGCGAGGATTTGCGGATTGTCGAAGAAGTTGCCGAGTCCTGCCGATTGGATTTTTTGCCGGGTGCGCGGGTGTATGGGGAAAACGATGGGGAGGTCGCGGCTGATTCCGGTCAACGTATCGAGGAGGCGTTTGAGCGTGGCGGGGTCGTCGACGTTGGAGGGGCGATGCAGGGTGAGGACGGCGTAGCCGGTGGGGGACTGGAGGAAGGTGGCCGGATCCTTGGGGGCCGTTGCTTCCGATGTGACGGAAGGCACTGGATCCAGGCGTTCGCCGGGATGACGAGGTGTGGGAGGTTCGACCGAATGAACAGCATCGCGGCTGAAGCCGCTCCCACGGGGGTCTGCTATGGATTGCGCAAGCGCTGTGGGAGGGACTTCAGTCCCGATGCTCGGCCCTGCCGTGCGGGCGGCATCGCGGCTGAAGCCGCTCCCACAGGGTGCGGCGGCTTCGATGGTGGTGCGGGCGGGCACGGCGCGGGCGCGGCTGGCGAGGAGGGTGTCGATCATGACGTTACCGGCGAAGACCACCTTGTCGGCGTCGATACCTTCTGCACGCAGGTTGTCGAGGGCGTCGGCTTCGGTCGTGTAAAGGCGGTCGGATAGCTGGTCGGTCAGGATGCGGTTGATTTCCTCGGGCATGCTGCGATCGCGCGAGCGCAGGCCGGCTTCCACGTGGACGATCTTCACGCCCTTCTTCGCTGCCACCAGGGCACAGGCGATGGTGGAATTGACGTCGCCCACGACCAGCACGCAATCGGGCTGCTCGGTGTCCAGCACCTCTTCGAAGCGGGTCATGATCTCGGCGGTCTGGCGCGCATGGCTGCCGGAACCCACCTCGAGCGAAATGTCCGGCGCCGGGATGCCGAGCTGCTCGAAGAACGCCTCGTTCATGGCGTAGTCGTAGTGCTGGCCGGTGTGGACCAGCTTCGCCTGGACCTGTGGAGCGTGTTCACGGAACGCGCGCAGGATCGGCGCGATCTTCATGAAGTTTGGCCGTGCGCCAACCACGCAGACGACCTTCATGGTGCCGCAGGTGCCCGGCATGCGCGCGAGCGTGCCTGTTCGTCGTTCTCAGGCCCGCGCCGATGCGCTCCGTGCGCCTCGTCCATGATCCGGGCCCGCCTTGTGCGGTGGCTGCCTGCCATGACTCCCCCTAAAGTCTTCCGAACGCGTGGGCATCCACGCCGGAATCCGTTGAAGTATACCTTTCGCGCCGCCTGGTGTGGATAGGTTCAGGATCCATCGTGCGTCCGTGGCCGATCTATGATGTGCCGGCCCGCGGCTCGTGCAGCAGTGCGCACAAGGTTTCGAACGCGCCACCGTCCAGCCACGGGCTGTTGGATACGGTCAGGGTGGTCGCGGCCAGCTTTCGCGCGTTCGGCACATCGGCCTCATCCACGATGCCGCGCAGGTAGGCGTAGTCCGGCAGCGCATGGATGAACAGGCGGCTGACACCGAGGCCGCGGGTCCACAAGCGCGTGAGCGCCGCATCGCGCGCGGCTTCATCACGCAGTTGCAGCCACAGGAACGGCCAGGTGCCCTGGGCGCCGGGCGGATCGCCGAGCACGCGCACGCCCTTGATGCGCGCCAGGCGGGCCACGTGCCGGGCCGCCCGCGCCGTGCAGTCGGCCTGGAACGCCGGCCAGCGTGCGAAGGCGCGCGCGGCCACGCCCTGGCGCCAGGTTCCCAGCGGATGCAAGGGAATCTTCGGCCCGAAATCGTCCCCCACGGCGGCCACCGCGTCACCGCGGCGCAGCGCGCGCCGCAGCGGCCGCCCGTACGCCAAACGCAGCAGGCGCGGGCGGTAGGCGATGTGATAGCCGAGCAATTCCAGCGAACGGCGCAGTTCCCAGCCGCGCTGCCGCTGCACGATGCCGCTGTGGGTGCGCTGGAACTCGCGGCGCAACACGGCATCACGCGTCACCAGCACGCCGCCTTCGAAAGTGGTCAGGCCCTTCCCCACCGCGAGGCTGAAGAAGCCCGCATCGCCCGCCAGCCCCACCGATTCGCCCGCCTGGCGCGCGCCCAGCGCCTGGGCCGCATCTTCGATGACGAAGGCGCCGACGCGTTCGGCGATGCCGCGTGCGGTTGCGATATCGGCCACCCGGCCGCCGAGGTGGGTGGGAATGACGGCCAGCGTCTGCGCATCGCAGCAGCGTTCAAGGGCTGTGGCGTCCAGGTCGATGGAATCGGCCGCCAGGTCGCACAGCCGCAGCCGCAGGCCGCAATGGGCGACCGCCAGCGCCACCAGCGGGCAGGTATAGGCCGGCACCACCACCACCCGCCGCCCGGACAGCCGATGCAGCGTGGTCAGGGCGACAATCAGCGCCGCGGTGCCGGAGCACTCCAGTTGCACGGCCTCCACACCGATGAAACCGGCCAGCGCATCCGCCAGGCTCGCATCCGCTGGCCGCCACGGCGCCAGATCGCGCCAGGCTGGCGGCAGGCCGGCGGTGGGCGGCACCTCGTGGCGGGGCGTGCCGGAAATGCTCATCCCGCAAGCACCATTTCGTAGCCAGGCCTCTGTTTCAGAACGGGAGAATGCAGCGCCATCGGATCCAGACCCTGGCCGTCAAGGCCGCAGCGGAAGGCTGGGCGCCGCTTCGGCCGGCCGCTTCTTTTCGGCCTCGGTTTCACTGATGGCCAGGCAGATGATGCCGGCGATGATCAGCGCGCCGCCCACCAGTTGCGCCGTGCCGATGTGCTCGCCGAACAGCACCACCGACAGGGCCATCACGCTGATCACTTCCAGGTGCGAGGCGGCGAAGGCCGGGCCGATGGGGGCGCGCTCGAGCAGGGTCATCCACGTGATGAAGGCACCGATGTAGCAGGCAATGGCGCTGTACACCCAGGGCGAAGCCGCCACGCGCAGCAGCCAGGCCAGGTTCGGCTCCGGCGGCATGGCCGCGTTGGCGGTCAGCTTGAAGCACACCTGGGCGAAGGTGTCGAAGCTCACCAGCGCGAAGAAGCCGATCAGGTAGAAGCGCCGCAGGCCCATCAGGCGATCCCCACCACCGCCACGCCCGCGGCGATCAGCAGGATGCCGGTGGTGCGCAGGGCGGAAAAGCGCTCGTTGAACAGCAGGCGCCCGGCAATCATCACCGCCACGATGTTGATCGAACCCAGCAGCACGCCCTCGGACAGCGGCACCAGCGACAGGAACGCCAGCCAGGCCAGGAACTCACCTACATAACAGGCCACCCCGCTCCAGATCCACGGCCGCCGCGCCATGCCACGCCAGCGCGCCAGGCCTTCGCCCAACCCGGTTTCCGCAGCCGCCGCCTTGAACGAAAGCTGCCCGACAGTATCGAGCAGTACGTTGAGCATCCAGAGAGTAATGACGGTGGCGGACATGGGCGTGTGGGCATCCGGGCAGCAGTGCGTAGCCTAGTCTGCCGTGCGGACACCGGTACGTCACGGGTCGCGCGCCGACGCTTGCGTTCGTGTTGCAGGCCGCCGCCGGCCGTGCGGGATCGATCTGCGGCACGCCAGGCGTCGGGGCGACACGCCCGACCCGAGCGCTTGAAACCTGCCGGCGTGGCGGCGATCATGCCTCGCTTCCGCTTCGCATGCACCGTCAGGCCGCTTGCGCGACCGCAACCCGAGGGAGAGCTGGAATGAGCAGCGTGCAGGACACCGTGTTCGACATCATCGCCCGCGAGACTGGCAAGGATCGTGCCCTCATCACCCGCGACGCCACCCTGAAGGGCCTGGACATCCAGTCGCTCGACGCCGTGCAGATCATTTTCGAGATCGAGGACCACTTCGACATCGAGATGCCCGACCAGAACCCGGATTTCGATACCGGCTCGGTCGGCGGACTGGTCGATGCGGTGGAGAAGCTCATCGCCGCGCGCCCGTCCGCGCCAAGCTGATCGCCAGCATGCAGCGCGTCGTCATCACCGGCATGGGCGCGGTCACGCCGCTTGGCGCCACTGCAGGCGCCACCTGGGCCGCGATGCGCGAAGGCCGCGGTGCCATCGGCCCGATCACCAGCCTGCCCGCCGCGGAGCTGCGCTTTGGCATTGCCGCCGAGGTGCAGGATTTCGACCCGGCGCCGCACTTCGACCCCAAGCAGCTGGTTCTGCTCGACCGTTTTTCGCAGTTCGCCCTGGTGGCGGCGCGTGAAGCGATCGGCCAGGCCGGCATCGACTTTGCCGCCGATGGGCTGGGCGGCAACACCGCCGTCATCGTCGGCACCGGCATCGGCGGCGAGCAGACCCACGACGCCGCCTCGCGGCGCATGTATGGCGACGGCAGCCCGCGCACGCACCCGCTGACCATCGTGCGCCTGATGGCCAACGCACCGTCCAGCCACATCAGCATCGAACATGGACTGACCGGCCCGGCGTTTGCCACCTCCAGCGCCTGCGCCTCGTCCAACCACGCACTCGCGCAGGCCTTCCACATGGTGCGCAGCGGCGTGGCCAGCGCGGCCGTGGCCGGCGGCAGCGAAGCCTGCATCACCCTGGGCGTGGTGCGCGCCTGGGAAGCCATGCGCGTGATGGCCGACGACACCTGTCGCCCATTCTGCAAGCAACGCCACGGCATGGTGCTGGGCGAAGGCGCGGCCATGTTCGTGCTGGAAACGCTGGAACACGCGCAGGCGCGCGGCGCCACCATCCTGGCCGAGTTCGCCGGTGCCGGCATGTCGGCCGATGCCGGCGACATCGTGTTTCCCTCGGCCAGCGGCGCGGCCCTGGCCATCTCGCGCGCACTCGCCGATGCGGGCCTGGCGCCGGGGGACATCGACTACATCAATGCGCACGGCACCGGCACGCCGGGCAACGATCCCACCGAAACGCAGGCGATTCGCCAGGTGTTCGGCGCCGACGCCGACCGCCTGGCAGTGTCATCCACCAAGTCGATGCACGCTCATGCGCTCGGCGCCGCCGGCGCGATCGAGCTGGTCGCGGTCATCGGCGCCCTGCGTGAAGGCGTCGTGCCGCCCACCATCAACTTCCTCGAACGCGACCCGGAATGCGACCTGGACTACGTGCCCAACAGCGCCCGCGAACTGCCCGTGCGCGCCGCCCTCAGCAATTCCTTCGCCTTCGGCGGCCTCAACGCCGTCCTCGCACTGCGCCGCGCACCCTGACCCGCGCCGCGTTATCTCGTTGCCGGATTGACCTGCTGTCGTGGGAGGGACTTCAGTCCCGATGCCGCGTGAAAGTCCGCTGCTGTGGGAGGGACTTCAGTCCCGATGCGCCTGCGCCTCGAAAGCATCGCGGCTGAAGCCGCTCCCACAAGGCAAGCGGGATCGCAACGCATGTAGGAGGGGCTTCAGTCCCGATGCCGCGTGAAAGTCCGATGCTGTGGGAGGGACTTCAGTCCCGATGCCGCGTGAAAGTCCGCTGCTGTGGGAGGGACTTCAGTCCCGATGCGCCTGCGCCTCGAAGGCATCGCGGCTGAAGCCGCTCCCACAAGGCAAGCGGGATCGCAACGCACGTGGGAGGGACTTCAGTCCCGATGCTGCGTGAAAGTCCGCTGCTGTGGGAGGGACTTCAGTCCCGATGCTGCGTGAAAGTCCGCTGCTGTGGGAGGGACTTCAGTCACGATGCCGCGTGAAAGCCCGCTGCTGTGGGAGGGACTTCAGTCCCGATGCCGCGTGAAAGCCCGCTGCTGTGGGAGGGACTTCAGTCCCGATGCCGCGTGAAAGTCCGCTGCTGTGGGAGGGACTTCAGTCCCGATGCCGCGTGAAAGTCCGCTGCTGTGGGAGGGACTTCAGTCCCGATGCCGCGTGAAAGTCCGCTGCTGTGGGAGGGACTTCAGTCCCGACGCGCCTGCGCCTCGAAGGCATCGCGGCTGAAGCCGCTCCCACGAATCGCGCGCTCGATCCTGCTGCGCGCCACCGGCGCCCGCGGGTCGGCCCTGTGCGGTCAACGCGGGCCGCGGCGTCAGAAGCGCAGGCGCAGGAACAGCGATGGGCCGTGGAAATCGGTGTTGAGCGCCGCCCTGAAGTCATTGTCGCGATCGCGCCGCAGGCTGAGCTTGCTCTTGCCGTATTCCGCGGCCAGGCCCACGTTGGTCCACGGGAACCACTCCAGGCCCGCGCGCACGTCGTAGATGTGCCCCGACAGCGTCCCGCCGTTCTTCTTCAGGCCGCCGGCATCGGCGTACAGGCGGAAGGAATCGGAGAAGGCATGCTTGTAGGCCAGGGTCAGCACCGGCGCGACCGCGCTGTCGCTCCAGCGCGCGGATTGCGAAAGCTGCTCGCCTTCGATGTTGGCGGCGCCATTCAGTTTCAGGCTGGCGCGGTAGTAGGCACCGCCGAGGCCGATGCCGAACACGTCGGTGTCGCTGCCAAACCACCAGCGCCACGAGGCGCTGCCGATATCGACATTCAGCTTGGTATGCAGGCTGGCTTCCAGGTCGAACGGGATGCCCTGGAAATTGAACTCGCCGGAGTAGCTGTTGGTCTTGTCGCGTCCGACCGAGTAGTAGTCGAAGGTCAGGCCCTGGGCATCGAACAGCAGCAGATCCAGGCGCGCATGGCCGATGGTCTGGTCGCCGGTGCCCAGATCCAGCTTGTCCAGGCCATTGGCCGGCACGGTATCGGCCTCCAGGGTGGCGGTGGCATCCATCGACGAACCACCGATCCAGAAGCTGATCCGATCCAGCGCGGACGATTGGCGCGCCTGCGCCGTGCCGCAACAGGCCATGACCAGGCCCGCCAGTCCTGCCACCTTCCACGCACTGCCAGATTTCATGTCGCCCCCTTAGTCTTGTCTTGACGCGAAACCATGGATGTTGCCCCGTTCCGGAGTGGATTGCACGGGTCTGGCCTGCTCCGCCGCTCCAGGAGCGCGCCTGGCGTCGCCCGACGACAGGCCCGGCGACGGTGTTTCCGCCGGTAGCGCGTCGTCGGCGTCCGGTGCCTCGATGCTGCAACCCGAGTCGGCGCAGAGCCGGGCAAGGTCGCCGTCATCGCGCAGCAACTCGCTGATGGGCAGCAGGGCGAACGTGACCTGGTTGCGTTCCAGTGAGGTTCGCGCGGCATCCAGCCACGCCTGCCGCACGCGCTCCTCGACATCCACCACCCCACGCGAGCGCAGGAAGCTCGCTTCCGTGAGCACCTCGCTGCAGCGTCGCCACTGGCTTTCGAGCGGCAGCGTGCGCAACGCGGCAAGGTCGCCCGTGGCCCAGGCGTTGGCGGCGGCAGTCATCGCGCCGAGGTCGCTTTCCAGGTAGTCCAGCGTGCGCCGCAGACAGTCCTGGTCGTCCAGCGAGGCGCGCTTGAAGTCCTTCAGCGCCGCCTTGGGATCCTTGATCTCGTAGGTCACGCGAATCTTCGTTTCGGCGATGCCGGCCTTCTTCGCCACCTTGCGCAGGCGGTCTTCGACGATGTCGTCGGTCGTCAGTCCGGTCTTCTTCAATGCCGCTTCGTAGAGCTTCATGGCGGCGAGGATGGGCCGCCAGCGCTCGATCGCGTCGTTGCGGCCGATGTACTTTGCCTTCAGGGCCGCCCAGCGCGCATGGAGCTCGGCGGGCAGGAGGGTGTCCAGGTGCACGTGGCCCGGATTCTCGCGCACGCCGAGCAGGGCCGGCAGCAGGGCGAGGCGGCCGAAGAACCCGATCTTCGAATTGATGCTGACGCCCGGTTCGCGCAGCAGTTCCTGGGCGCTGAGGAGCGTCGCCTCGACCTCGCCCGACTGCCATTGCATGCGCCTGGGCAGGGGCGTGAGGGTGCCGAGCACCCACAGCACATGTTCGCCCTGCGTGACCTTCCACAGCCCCGGTCCCGGTTGCGCACCGGTGACGACGATGGTGTCCAGCTGCGCCACACCGGGTTCCGCTGGCGGGGCGGCCTGTCCCGCCGCCACCCGCGCCGGCGGCGGCGCGCTGTCCCCCGTTTCGGCGCGGGCAGCCACGCTCTCGGCGTGAGCCGCCTTCGCCGGCGAATCCGCGCCGGCCAGGCCGGGTAGCAACAAGCACCACGTCGTCAACAGACACAAAGCCGAACCACGCATGCAGCACTCCCTTGGATGACAGGACGCGCAGTGTCCCCATTGCAACGCCGATCCGCGTGAAGATTTCATTGCGAAAATGCTGTGGGAGGGACTTCAGCCCCGATGCGCCTGTGCCTCGAAAGCATCGCGGCTGAAGCCGCTCCCACGAACCGCGCACTCGGCCCCGCTGCGAGATGACCTGGCTGCTGTGGGAGGGACTTCAGCCCCGATGCGCCTGTGTCTCGAAGGCATCGCGGCTGAAGCCGCTCCCACAAGGCAAGGGGGATCGCAACGCATGTGGGGGGGGCTTCAGTCCCGACGCCGCGTGAAAGTCCGATGCTGTGGGAGGGACTTCAGTCCCGATGCTGCGGGAAGTCCCCTGCCGTGGGAGGGACTTCAGTCCCGATGCGCCTGCGCCTCGAAGGCATCGCGGCTGAAGCCGCGCCCACGAACCGCGCACTCGCCCCCGCTGCGAGATGACCTGGCTGCTGTGGGAGGGACTTCAGCCCCGATGCGCCCGTGCCTCGAACGCATCGCGGCTGAAGCCGCGCCCACGAACCGCGCACTCGCCCCCGCTGCGAGATGACCTGGCTGCTGTGGGAGGGACTTCAGCCCCGATGCCTTCCCCCAGGAACCCAATGCATCGCCGGTTGCCCCGATCGGCGAAATGCACTGGGCCCCGGCGCAGGCCGGGGCCAGTGACTTGCGGCGGGGTGCGGCCGCGGCTGCTGATGTTGCCGCCGCGCCAGTCGTCAGCCGCGCTTGGCCTTCACCAGCAGCTGGTCGAGCAGGGCGAGGCCGAGGTCGATTTCCTCGGTGGTGATATGCAGCGATGGCGCCAGCGTGATGACGTTCTTGTAGTAGCCGCCCACATCGAGCACCAGGCCCATCTTGCGACCCTGGTGTTCCAGTTCGCCGGCAAGACCGATATCCACCATGCGGTCGAGCAGCTTGCGATTGGGCGTAAAGCCGTCCGCTTCGCAGATCTCCGCGCGCAGCGCCAGGCCCAGGCCATCCACGTCGCCGATCTCCGGGTGGCGCTTCTGCAGATCCTTGAGGCCGTCCAGGAAGTGCGCGCCCTTGGACATCACCATGGACTCGTAATCGGTTTCGGCCAGCATCTTCATCGTTTCCAGGCCCACCGCGGTGCCGAGCGGGTTGGAGGCAAACGTGGAATGGGTGGAACCGGGCGGGAACACTTCGGGGCTGATCAGCTCCTCGCGCGCCCACACGCCGGCCAGCGGATTGAGGCCGTTGGTGAGCGCCTTGCCGAATACCAGTACATCCGGCTGCACGCCGAAATGCTCGATCGCCCACAGCTTGCCGGTGCGGAAGAAGCCCATCTGGATCTCGTCCACCACCAACAGGATGCCGTGCTGGTCGAGCACGCGCTTGATGCCAGTGAAGAAGTTCGGCGGCGGGATGACGTAGCCGCCGGTGCCCTGGATCGGCTCGATGTAGAACGCGGCGTACTCGCACTGGCCGGCCTTGGGATCCCACACACCGTTGTATTCGGTCTCGAACAGGCGCTCGAACTTGGCCACGCAGTATTCGCCGTACTCTTCCTTGCTCATGCCCCTGGGGCCGCGGAAGTGGTAGGGGAATTCGATGAACTGCGCGCGATCGAAGTGCCCGTAGCGACGCCGGTAGCGGTAGCTGGAGGTGATCGCCGAGGCGCCGAGGGTGCGCCCGTGGTAGCCGCCCTCGAAGGCGAACATCAGGCTCTTGCCGTGGCATGCGTTGCGCACGATCTTGAGCGAGTCCTCGACCGACTGCGAACCGCCGACATTGAAGTGCACGCGGCCCTTGCGGCCCCACTTGCGCTCGGCGTCCTGGGCAATCGTCCGGGCCAGCTCGATCTTGGTCGGGTGCAGGTACTGGCTGGCGACCTGCGGCAGGATGTCGATCTGGCGCTTGAGCACGTCGTTCAGGCGCGGATTGGCGTAGCCGAAGTTGACCGCCGAATACCACATCTGCAGGTCGAGGAACTGCGTGCCGGCGCCGTCGTAGAGATAGCTGCCCTCGCAGTGGGCGAAGATCTTCGGCGGCTCGGTGTAATGCACGGTGTCACCGAACGAACAGTAGCGCGCCTCGTCGGCCAGCAAGGCGGCGTCATCGGCCGCGGCCAGCACGGCTTTGGGCAATTCAAGATTCAAGGCAGTCTCCTGGAATGGCCGGACGCTTGCCGGCTGCAATGGTTGGCATCGCCTCAGGCGGCAACCGATGCGTCGCCTGCGAGCAGCGGCAACAGATCGATGGCGTCGGCGAAGCCGGTGATGGCGCGGTGCGGGATCGCCGCCGCAAGGCAATGTTCGACCAGGCGATCCTTGGCAAACACCAGGTCGGCCTCGCCGGCGACACAGAAATCCGAGGCCCCGTCGCCGATCAACAGCACGCGCTGGCGATCGACATGCGCCCGCCCGGCAACCGCGCACTTGCAGTTGCCACTGCTGCAGGTTGCGACCGCGTACGGGAAGGCCAGGCGCCAGCTGCGCTCGCCGTGCGCCTCCAGGCGGTTGGCAAGCACCGGCAGGTGGCCGAGCGCATGCCGTTCCAGGACGCGCCGGATGGCGTGGTCGATGCCGTCGCTGACGACGGTCAGGCTGATGCCGGCCTCCTGCACCGCCGTCACGAAGGCCGGAAAGGCCGGATCGATCGGCAGCTCATCGAGGAAGGCATCCAGTTCGGCGCGGTCGGCATCGAGCAGGGCCACCTGACCCGCCATGCACGCGCGCGAACCGATCTCACCGCGTTGCCAGGCCGTCTCCAGCGCACGCCAGCCCGGCTGGCCAAAACGCTCCAGCAGGGCATCGGTGACATCGGCAAGCGAAATCGTGCCGTCGAAATCGCACAGGATGATCCACGCAGACAAGCCGATACTTCCGGTAATCCGATCGTCGACGAGCCTAGCGGCGCGCGTCTTTCCGGCGGCTTTCGTCGCGCGCCATCCTCCCTGGGCGCGCCGTGCGAGCCATCGGTTGGCCGCGCAGGGCCGACCTGCGCAACACGCCCATCCGCCCGGCCCCGACGCAGGCTTGCGCCGCCGCCGCGACCTCAGCCGGGGTTTTTCGGGAAGCGCACGAGGACGCGTTGCCCGATGCGCAGCGTCGATGCCTCATCGAGTTCCAGCACGCATTCCACCTCGCGCGCGCTGGCGCGCTCGACCGGGTCCTCGGCGAGGCGGCTGGGGCCGAAGACCTCGCCCACGCGCAGAACGGTCGCCTGGACGCTCGGACCGACGCCGGAATCGCGCACCACGCTGGCCGTCATGCCGGGCTTGACCACATCCACCCAGGCCTCGTCGAGTTCGGCGCGCACGATGCGCTGGCGTTCCGGGAGCAGGGTGAACAGCGGCGTGCCGGCGTGCGCGGACACGGTGTCGCCGACGCCCGCCGAACGCGCCACGATGCGCCCGGCGACGGGTGCGCGGATCAGGCCGGCATCCAGTTCCAGGCGCGCCGCGGCGAGCTGCGCGTGCGCCATCTTCACCGCGGCGTCTGCCGCGCCGGCTTCGGCGTCGAGCACGGCAAGGTTGGTCTGCGCTTCATCCGCGGCCTGGCCGGTGGCGGCGCCGGTGGCTGCCGCCTCGCCCAGCCGCCGCGCGGCAACCCGCGCCTGCGGCAGGTGCGCGCGCGCCACCCTGGCACGGGCCTCGGCTTCGGCCAGGGCCGCTTCGGCCGTGGCCACCTCGGCCTCGGCGTGGCGCTGGTCCAGACTGGCCAGCACCGCACCGGCGACGACCGTCTCGCCCGCCTGCGCCGTCACGCTGGCCAACTGGCCATCGCGCTGTGCCACCACGTGCACCAGGCCGCCTTCCACGTCCACCTGCCCGCGGGCCATGGCCAGCCAGGCACCGGGTGGTGGCGTCGTGGGCGGCGCCGGGCCGCCGGAACACGCCACCAGCAGCGCACACAGCGCAGCGGCCAGCCAGCGGACGCGGGTCATGCTCATCGGATATCCCCCTTGGCGGCCGCAGGCGCGGGCCGCGAATCAGACAGTATCGTGCCATCCTCCATGGCCAGCACGCGATCGGCATGCGCGACCAGGCGCGGATCGTGGCTGACGCACAGCACCGTGGCGCCGTGCTCGCGGGCAATGGCGTGCAGGATACCGATGATGATCTGGCCGTTGCCGGCATCCAGCGCGCTGGTCGGCTCATCGGCGAACAGCAGCTGCGGTTCCTTGGCCAGCGCACGCGCGATCGCCACGCGCTGCTTCTCGCCACCGGAAAGTTCGGCCGGGCGCAGGCGCATGCGCGAGCCCAAGCCGACTTCCTCCAGCGCGGCGACGGCGCGGCGCCGGGCCAGCCCATCGCTCATGCCCAGGTAACCGAGCGGCAGGGCGACCTGCTCCACCGCGTTCAGGGCCGGAAACAGGTTGAAGCCCTGGAACACGAAACCCGTATGCAGCAGGCGGAAGCGCTCCAGTTCGCGCGCCCCGAGCCGGCCGAGATCCTCGCCCAGCGCCAGCACCCGGCCGGCGTCCGGGCGCAGCAGCCCGCTCAGGATCGCCAGCAGCGTGCTCTTGCCGCAACCCGAGGGCCCGGAAACCAGGGTCAGTTCGCCCGCCTCCATCGCTACCGAAAGCGCGCGCAGCACGTCGGTGCGCACCTTGCCGGTGACGAAGGACTTGACCAGACCCTCGGCGATCAGCGCGGCCATCAGCGCAGCAAGGTGGCCGGATCGGCGCGGTTGAGGGTGCGCATTGCCATCAGGCCGGACACCAGCGCGATGCCCATCACCAGCACGGCGCAGACGACCACGATGATCGGATCGAGCTGGGCCGGCACGTCATTGCGGTGCGCCAGCGCCA
Source organism: Dokdonella sp. (assembly GCA_023228465.1). Lineage (GTDB taxonomy): Bacteria > Pseudomonadota > Gammaproteobacteria > Xanthomonadales > Rhodanobacteraceae > Dokdonella_A. The sequence continues at coordinate 31,948 of JALOBC010000009.1, forward strand.
TGACCAGCACGGTGGCAATGCCGCCTGCGACCAGGCCGCAGGCGCCGACCCAGGCGGCCTGCTCCACCACCACGCGACGCAGCGCCGCGAACCCCACGCCGAGTGCGTGCAGGGTGGCGTATTCGCGGATCGAGCCCGCCACGGCGCCCATCAGGGTCTGGCTGGTGATCACGGCGCCAACCAGGAACACCACCAGGGCGAGGAACAGCACGCCGACACCGGCGCCGGTTTCGAACATCCAGTAGGTCATGGCACGCCGCGCGAAATCGTCGCGCGTCCAGACCTGATAGCGCGGTGTCGCGCCGCCGGGCTGCAGGCGCGCGGCCACCGCCTCGGCCTGCGCCGGATCGCGCAGCTTCACCACGTAGTAGGCCACCTCATCGTCCGTCGCATCCACATCGAGCCGCGCGGCGGTCGCCAGCGAGGTGAGGATGTTGACCCCGCCCAGCGCGCGCAGGCCGTTGCCCACGCCCACCACGTGCACCGGCTGGCCGTTGATGATCGCCCTGCCGCCCACGCCGAGCCCGAGCTTGTCCAGATCGGCGCGATCCACCACCACGCCGCCCGGCTCGTCCAGCCGTGCGCGCAGCGGCGGGGACAAGACTTCGGAAAACATCAGCGCATCGGGGCGCGTGTCGATGCCGGAAACGAACACCGAAACGCCGCCCTTGTCGGCCGGGCCGCGCCAGTCGCCATCCACCCAGCGGAACGGTTCCACGCGCAATACATCCGGATCCATCAGGGCGCGCAGGCGGGCCTCGTGCGGGATCGACCGGCCAAGCTCCACCGTCTGCGTGCCCGGATAGCCGATCCACAGATCCCCGCCGGAGCGGTCGATGTACACGGCCGCGCTGCCGAAGATGCCGAGCACCAGCGCCGCCTGCACCAGCAGCAGCAGGCCGCAGAAGGCCACCGCCACCGCCGAGGGCAGGAAGCGGCGCCATTCGTACAGCAGGGTCTTGCGCGCCAGCGGCACCATCAGGGCGTGACCCCGGCAGGCAGCGGCGCGCCGCCGAGCGCCTTGTACAGTGCAATGAAGGCCAGGCTGTGGGCGCGTTGCGCGGCGCTGGCTTCCAGGCGCGCTTCGACCAGCGCCGTGCCGGTGGCCACCCGCTCGCTGCCGTCGGCCAGGCCCAGTGCCTTGCGCTGCGCGCTGGCCGCATCGGCGCCGGCGCGGGCATCCACCACGCGTGCCAGCGCCGCGGCACGGGCGCGCTGCTGTTCCAGGGTGGCCAGCGCGGTTTCCACTTCCGCCACGCCCTGCAGCACGGCCTGGCGATAGGCCAGCACGCTGGCCTCCAGCTCGCGTCCGCGCGCATCCGCCAGCGCCTGGCGCATGCCCCAGTCGAACAGCGGCATGTCGATGGCCGGGCCGATGCTGACGATGCTGTCGGTGGTTGACAGGCGTGACCCGCCGAGCGCCTTGGACGAGTAGGTCAGCGAGCCGCCCAGGCCGATGCGCGGAAAGCGGTCGGCGCTGGCCAGGCCGGCCTTGCCGGCCGCTTCGAGCACGGCGAACTCGGCCTGGCGGATCTCCGGGCGGGTACGCAGCAGCTCGACCGGTGGCGTGCCGACGGCCGTCGCCGCCACCACCAGGGGCGGTCCGGGTTCGGCCCAGGCCGGATCGGGACGGTCACGCCCGAGCAGCACGGCCAGTTGTTGCAGGGTCGTGTCGATGGCCAGGCGCGGCTCATGCAGCGCCGCCTCCGCGGTCGCCACGGCTGCCGTGGCGTTCGCCAGGTCGGTCGCCGAGGCCAGCCGCAGGCGCTGGCGCGTGGCGACCAGGGCGCGTTCGTCGGTCGCCAGCGTGGCGGCCCGCTGCAAGAGGTCCAGGCGCTGTTCGGCGGCGCGCAGCTCCACGCAGGCGCGCACGACCTCGGCCACCGTGCTGACGCGCGCCGCCTGCGCCGCGGTTTCGGCCAGGCCAAGGTTCGCATCGGCAAGCCGATGCCGGCTTTCCCCACGACCGAACAGGGCAAGCTCCCACCTCGCGTCGAAGCCGAACTGGAAATAGCTCGCGCTGCTGTCCGGCGTCGGTTCGGACTGGGTGTGCGCGCTCAGCAGCGGACGATACGGCGTGCCCGCGTGCGCGGCCAGCAGACGTGCCGCCTCGATGCGCAGCACCGCCTCGCCGATGGCCAGGTTGTCCGCCAGGGCCGCATTCACCAATGCATCCAGCCGCGGGTCGTCAAACGCGTGCCACCAGCCTCGCAGGTCAGGTGCCGGCGCCGCATTCGCCTGCAGCGCATGCTGCCAGGCGGCAGGCATTTCCTGGGGCAGCTTCGGCACATTGACGGCGCAACCGGCCAGCAGCGCCAACCCCGACACCAGCGCCAGTACCGGCAGGCACCGGCGAAGCCCCACGAACCGGACGAGCGGACAGGATCGTGCGGGTTTCATGCCGACGCGGGAATCCAGACACGGAAAGCCTGAAGTTTAGCCGCTTCCGTGGCGGACGGAGGCGCGGCCGCGCGGCGAAGTCGCGCAAGCACCCGCCCCTGCGCGGCCATCGCCGGCAAGGCGCCAGGCCACCGCGCTGCGTTGGGCACGCGCAGGGTGGGCAGCCCTGCGCCGATGGCGGGGCCGCGCCCGCGCCAGCACGCGCGCGCAGGGTGCGCCCGATATCCGCTCAACCGAACGGGTCGCGCAGCACGATATTGGCGTCGCGATCCGGGCCCGTGGAGACGATCGCCAGCGGGCAGCCGGCCAGTTCCTCCAGGGCGCGCAGATAGGCACGGGCGGCCGGCGGCAGGCGGTTCCACTCGGTGATGCCGTGGGTGGATTCTTCCCAGCCGGGAAACTCCAGGTACACCGGCGTGCACTCTTCCCAACCGGCAGCGTCGAGCGGCGCGTACTCGGTGCGCTTGCCACGATACTGGTAGGCGATGCACACCTTCAGCTTGTCCATGCCGTCCAGCACGTCGAGCTTGGTGATGCACAGACCCGAGATGCCGTTGATGGCCACCGCGCGCTTCAGCGCGACGATGTCCAGCCAGCCGCAACGGCGCGGGCGGCCGGTCGAGGCGCCGTATTCCTGGCCGCGGTCACGCAGGCCCTGGCCGACTTCGTCGTCCAGCTCCGTCGGAAACGGGCCGCTGCCGACCCGCGTGGCGTAGGCCTTGGCGATGCCGAGCACGTAGTCGATGAAGTCCGCGCCAACCCCCGCGCCGGCAAGCGCGCCGCCGATGGTGGTGTTCGACGAGGTGACGTAGGGATAGGTGCCATGGTCGATATCCAGCAGCGCACCCTGTGCGCCCTCGAACAGCACGCGCTTCCCGGCCGCGCGCAGGTCGTGCAGGATGCCGGCAACGTCGGACTTCATCGGTTCGATGTAGTCGCCGAAGGCCAGTGCCTCATCCAGGATCTGCTGGTAATCCACCCCCTCGGCGCCGAGGTATTTCGTCAGCACGAAGTTGTGGTAGTCGAGCGCGGTACCCAGGAGTTCGCCGAGCTGCTGCGGGTAATGCAGGTCGGCCACCCGGATGCCGCGCCGCGCGACCTTGTCCTCGTAGGCCGGCCCGATGCCGCGCCCGGTGGTGCCGATGGCCTTGCCGCCGGCCGCCTTCTCGCGCGCCTGATCCAGCGCGATGTGGTAGGGCATGATGAGTGGCGTCGCCGGGCTCACCTTGAGGCGCGAGCGCACCTCGACGCCGCCCGCCTCCAGTTCGGCGATTTCCTTCTGCAGCGCCGCCGGCGACAGCACCACGCCGTTGCCGATCAGGCACAGCGCCCCTTCGCGCAGGATGCCCGAGGGGATCAGGTGCAGCACCGTCTTCTTGCCGTTGATCACCAGCGTGTGGCCGGCATTGTGGCCGCCCTGGAAGCGCACCACCGCGCCGATGTCCTGCGTCAGCAGGTCGACGATCTTGCCCTTGCCTTCGTCGCCCCATTGCGCGCCGAGGATTACTACCGACTTGCCCATTGCTCTGGCCCTTTCTTGTTCGATGATGCGCCCCGCCACGGGGGCGACGTCGGTGACCCGGCCCGCGATCCATCGCGCACCCGGCCATCCGGCCTGCGGCACCCTGCCCATCCCGCCCTCCTGGCGAACACCGGCGCCCAGTGTCTCATCCCGCACAGCCCCATCAAAGCCGCTGGCCCCAGCGCCTTCCTGCGCCGCCACGCCCAGGTCGCCGGATCCCGGCCTGCGCCGGGATGACGATGGAAGTGTGGCTCGCAGCCTTGTCCGCGTCGTCCCGGCGCACGCCGGGACCCGGTGCCTGTCGCAACGGCGCAGCCAGCTACCGCACGCTGTACCGGGTTCCCCAGGCAAGGCATCGGGACTGAAGTCCCTCCCACAGCAGGGGACTTCCCGCAGCATCGGGACTGAAGTCCCTCCCACGGCAGGAGACTTCCCACAACATCGGGACTGAAGTCCCTCCCACATGCGTTGCGATCCCGCTTGCCTTGTGGGAGCGGCTTCAGCCGCGATGCCTTCGAGGCGCAGGTGCATCGGGACTGAAGTCCCTCCCACGGCAGGGGACTTCCCACAACATCGGGACTGAAGTCCCTCCCACATGCGTTGCGATCCCGCTTGCCTTGTGGGAGCGGCTTCAGCCGCGCTGCCTTCGAGGCGCAGGCGCATCGGGACTGAAGTCCCTCCCACAGCATCGAACTTTCACGCGGCATCGGGACTGAAGTCCCTCCCACATGCGTTGCGATCCCGCTTGCCTTGTGGGAGCGGCTTCAGCCGCGATGCCTTCGAGGCGCAGGCGCATCGGGACTGAAGTCCCTCCCACGGCAGGGGACTTCCCGCAGCATCGGGACTGAAGTCCCTCCCACGTGCGTTGCAATTCCCCTTGCCGTTGTGGGCGTGGCTTCAGCCGCGATGCCTTCGAGGCGCAGGCGCATCGGGACTGAAGTCCCTCCCACAGCATCGAACTTTCACGCGGCATCGGGACTGAAGTCCCTCCCACGTGCCTTGCAATTCCCCTTGCCGTTGTGGGCGTGGCTTGAGCCGCGATGCGCTCCGCGCGCGCCGCGATGCCTTCCACGCAAGCGTGCCACCGCGTCGTCCCGGCGCACGCCGGGACCCAGGGCCTGAATCGGCCCGCCCGCCCGCGACTCAGCGCACGAACTGCAGCAGTACCAGGCCGACGCCGACCATGCCGCCGCCGATGATGCGCAGCGTGCGCCCGTCGAGCTGGCGCATCTGTTCGGCCATGCGCTTCCAGTGGTCGGGGGCAACCAGCAGGAACAGACCTTCGATCACCGCCACCAGGCACAATGCAGCGAACAGCTCGCTCCACATGGGGCCGCCGCTACTTGCTTTCGATCAGGAAGTGCAGGAACTCGGATTTGGAATCGAGCACGAAGGTCCCGTTGCTGGCATTGAAGGCCGTTCGATAGGCCTCCAGGCTGCGATAGAAGGCATAGAACTCGGGGTTGCGCCCATAGGATGCGGCGTAGATTTCCGATGCCTGCCCGTCACCCTCACCGCGTGATTCCTGCGCGTCACGGTAGGCTTCCGCGTTGAGGATCTGCACCTGGCGGTTGGCGTCGGCGCGCAGCGTCTTGGCGGTTTCCGAGCCCTCCGCGCGCAACTGGTTGGCGACCTTCTTGCGCTCCGAACGCATGCGTTCGTAAACCGAACCGATGACCGTGCCGTCTTCGGGCAGGTCGATGCGCTTGATGCGCAGGTCCACGATCTGGATGCCCAGGCTCTGCGTGGCACGGCTCACCTCGCTGACCAGGTGCTGGGTCATGTCCGAACGGCCGCCGGACACCAGTTCCTGCAGCGTGCGCGAGTTGACCGCGGTACGCAGGCCTTCCTTGACGATCGGCCCGATGCGCTGCTGCGCGCGGGTTTCGTCGCCGGCGACGGAAACGAAGAACTTGGCCGGATCCTCGATGCGCCACTTGACGAAGAAGTCGATGTTGACGTCCTTCTTCTCCGAGGTCAGGTAGCGCTCGGGCGCCGATTCCAGGGTCAGGATGCGCTTGTCGAAGTGCATCACGTTCTGCACGAAGGGCAGCTTGAAATGCAGCCCCGGCGCGTAGCCGGTCTGGGCGATCCGACCGAGCTGCACCTTGATCGCCATCTGCCCTTCGTTCACCACGAACACGGAGTTGGCGCCGATCAGCAGCACGGCCAGCACGGCGATGATCCATCCGATGCGCATCACTGCCCCCCCTTGTTCTGGTTGTCCGCGTTCACGGCTTCGTTCACGACGGCCGCGTTGCCGGCCTGCGGCGCACGCGGCCCCAGCGGCAGGTTGAGGATGTTCTTGCCCGAAGACAGGTCGATGACCTTGGGCGTGTGCTGCACGACGTCTTCCATGGTTTCCAGGTACAGGCGCTTGCGCGTGACCTCGGGCGCGGCGCGGTATTGCGCCTCGACCAGGTTGAAGCGCGCCGCGTCACCCTGGGCGCGGGCGATGCGCTCGCTGCGGTAGCCTTCCGCTTCGGCGCGGATGATGGCGGCGTCACCGCGCGCCTCGGGCACCACGCGGCTGGCGTAGGCCTTGGCTTCCTCTTCCACGCGCTGCTTGTCTTGCAGGGCGCGGTTGGCGTCGTCGAAGGCATCCTTCACTTCCGGTGGCGGGCGCACGTTCTGGAAGTTGAGTTCGGTCAGCACCAGCCCGGTCTTGTACTGGTCCAGCGTCGCCTGGAGGATCTCCTTGGCCCGGGCCATCAGTTCGGTGCGCTGGCCGGACAGGATGGTGTCCATGCTGTTGCCGCCGATCACCGCGCGCACGGCGCTTTCGGCGGCCTGGCCGAGGGTGGCATCCGGGTCGCGCACGCCGAAGGCGAACTGCTCGGCATCACGCACCTGGTACTGCACGTTGAAATCGACCAGCACGATGTTCTCGTCGCGGGTCAGCATGCGGACCTGGTCGGTGGTCTGGCGCACCTGGCCCACATCCACGCGCACCACCGATTCGATGGGACGCGGGAACTTGAAGCTGATGCCCGGCGTCATCAGGCGCGAGAACTCGCCGAAACGCAGCACGATCGCGCTTTCGCTCGCGTTCACGCGCACCACGCTGTCGAACACGCACCAGGCGATGAAGATGCCGATGATGGCAATGCCGATGCCACCCCCGCTGCCGCCGCCAAAGCGGTTGAACAGCGCGCGAAGCCGCTTCAGCAGCGCTTCCCACTCCTGTGAGCCGCCGCCATCGCGCCATGGATCGCGCTGCTTGCCGCCGCCCGGTTCATTCCAAGCCATCGCTCATACCTCTTTCGCCGCCAGCCGGCCACGTCGGGAAAACAGTTGGAGGGGTGACGCCTGGACGCCCGCGTCGGTGTGTGTGGCAGCCCGGGGGCCACGTCGCCGGTCGGCGACCCGGCGCGCCAGCCGGCAACGGTCGCGCGCCACCCTGTGGGGGTTGCAGGATTGTAGGGAGCGCCTTGCCGGGCAGCAAGCCGGCGGGTCTCATCCGACGTGTCGTCGCAGCCATTCGCCGTCGCCGTGCGGCAGGCCGAACAGCGGCTCCACCAGGTTGCGCGGTGCGTCGATGCGGATGCGCCAGCCGCTTTCTTCGGCCGCCTCGCCGGCGACCAGGCCCTGCGCATGCAGGCGTGCGCGCAGGCGCCCGCAGTCGGACGGCAGGTGCAGGTCGGCCTGCACGCGCTGCGCGCCCAGGCAGCCGGCGATGGCCTCGCGCAGGCCATCCAGGCCCACGCCGTCGCGCGCGGACAGCCAGGCGCGGGGCAACCGCCCGCCATCCAGATAATCCAGTCGCGGCGTGATGCTGCTCGGCGTGTTTCGCGCCTGCGGCGCACCAGCCTCGCCGTCGGCGGGCTCGGCATCCAGCAGGTCGATCTTGTTGAACACCAGCACCTGCGGCAGGTCGCCCGCGCCGATTTCGGCCAGCACGGTCTCGACGTCGGCGATGCGCTGATCGCGTTCGCCGTCGCCGGCATCGACGACATGCAGCAGCAGATCCGCATCGCGCGCCTCGGCCAGGGTCGAGCGGAAGGCTGCCACCAGGTCATGCGGCAGGTCGCGGATGAAGCCTACCGTGTCGGCCAGCAGGATCGGCCCGCAGGCCAGGCCATCCAGGCGCCGCAGGGTCGGATCGAGAGTGGCGAACAGCTGGTCGGCGGCATACACGTCGGCGCCGGTCAGGGTATTGAACAGCGTGGACTTGCCGGCGTTGGTGTAGCCCACCAGGGCCACCACCGGCAAGGCATTGCGACTGCGCGAGCGGCGTGCGGTGGCGCGCTGGGTCTCGACCTTCTGCATGCGCCTTTGCAGCTGCTTGACGCGCTCGCCGAGCAGGCGGCGGTCCATTTCCAGCTGGGTTTCACCCGGGCCACGCAGGCCGATCGCGCCGCCGCGCTGGCGCTCCAGGTGGGTCCAGCCGCGCACCAGGCGCGTGGACATGTGCTTGAGCTGGGCCAGCTCCACCTGCAGCTTGCCCTCGTGCGAACGGGCGCGCTGGGCAAAGATGTCGAGGATGAGGCCGGTGCGATCGACCACGCGGCATTCGGTGAGCCGCTCGAGGTTGCGTTCCTGCACCGGGCTCAGGGCGTGGTTGACGAGGATGAGGTCCGCGTCCAGCGCCTGGCGGTGCATCTTCAGTTCCTCGGCCTTGCCGCTGCCGACGAAATAGCGCGGGTTTATCCGCTCGATGCGCGCGCCCAGGCTGCCGACCACGCTGGCACCGGCCGAGCGTGCCAGTTCGGTGAACTCGACAAGCGCGGCGGGATCGTGCGCGCCGGCCAGCTGCGGCAGCAGCAGCAAGGCGCGTTCACCCTTCCTGGATCGTTCGAACAGTGGGCTATCCCCCGATTGGGTCAGAGCGGAACCGGGCGCAGGCATGCGACCGGGCAGTGCTCCCCTTCATGCGGGCATCCGCAGGGGATTCAAGCGTGCACCGGCGCAGTCCCGACCTGCGCTGCCGGGTGCGCTGCACCCCGCGAGCCGGGTTCTGCTCAGCTTTCCCCTTCCGCGATCGACGCCGGCTCGCCCGCGCCGGCATGGCCGTGCTCGGCTGCGGCGTCCGGCGCGCCCATGCGTACGTTGCGGGCCGGCACCACGGTGGAAATCGCGTGCTTGTAGACCATCTGGCTGACCGTGTTGCGCAGCAGCACCACGAACTGGTCGAAGGACTCGATCGTCCCCTGCAGCTTGATGCCGTTGACCAGATACACCGACACCGGCACCCGCTCGCGCCGCAACGCATTCAGAAATGGATCTTGCAAGGACTGCCCCTTTGCCATGTTTTTGTTCTCCCGACGATTCCCTGCGCGCCACCCCGGGGAGGGCGCGTTCGATGTGCCTTGCGCCCGCTTGATTCAAGCCGCATTCAGCCACACGGCATCTTAGCGGCTTGCCGCAGGGAAGAAAACGTCGCCGGCGCTCGCCGCGCCGGCGGGCAGGAAGCGCGCCACGGCATCCACCGCCCTGGCAGTGAGGTCGGGCCTGTCCGGGTCCAGCCAGCGCGCATCGAGCTCGCTGCGCAGCCAGGTGATCTGGCGCTTGGCAAGTTGGCGCGTGGCATGGATGGCCCGCTCGCGGAATTGCGCCTGATCGACCTGGCCATCGAGGAAGGCAAAGGCCTGGCGATAGCCGACCGCGCGCATCGCCGGCAGGTCGGCGTGCCAGCCGGGCAGTGCGCGCAGGCGCGCGGCCTCGGCGAGGAAACCGGCCGCCAGCATGGCGTCGAAGCGTTCGCCGATGCGCTGGCGCAGGGGGCCACGCTCGACCGGCACCAGCGCCAGCTTGAGGATGCGCCAGGGCAGGCGCGGCCGCGGCGCGCCCTGCTGCGCGGACAGCGGGCGGCCGCTCAGGGTGATCACCTCCAGCGCGCGCTGGATGCGCTGTGCATCATCCGCGCCGATGCGCGCGGCGGCGCGCGGATCGAGCCGCGCCAGGCGCGCATGCAGGGCGCGCCAGCCGGAACATTCGGCCTCGGCCGCCAGCGCCGCGCGCAGGGCCGGATCGGCCGCCGGCAGGTCGGAGAGGCCACGCTCCAGCGCCCTGAAATAGAGCCCGGTGCCACCGACCAGCAGCGGCACCGCGCCGGCGCGCGTGATGTCCGCCATCGCCGCCAGCGCATCGTCGCGGAACCCGGCCGCCGAGTAGGCATCGGTGGGCTCGCGGATGTCGATCAGGCGGTGCGGATGACGCGCCAGGGTCGCCGCATCCGGCTTAGCCGCACCGATGTCCAGGCCGCGGTACACCAGGGCCGAATCCACGCTCACGAGCTGCAGTCCGAACTGCTCGGCGAGCCGGCAGGCAAGCGCCGTCTTGCCGCTCGCGGTCGGTCCCATCAGGAAGATCGCAGGCGGTCGCAGGTCCTCGGGCATGGCCGGATTGTTCCACGAACGGCCGTGGATCGCCCGGCCCGGCGCATCGCGCGTGCCCGGCAGTCCCTATAATCGCAGGCTCTCCAGCGGGAGTACGAAATGCAAGCGACGATGAAGGCCCTGGTCAAGCGCGACGCCGCCAGGGGGATGTGGATGGAAGAAGTGCCGGTGCCCGAGATCGGCCCCAACGAGGTGCTGATCAAGGTCGAGAAGACCGCCATCTGCGGCACGGACCTGCACATCTACCGATGGGACGAGTGGAGCCAGCGCACCATCAAGCCAGGGCTGGTGATCGGCCATGAGTTCGTCGGCAAGATCGCCGACATCGGCCCGGGCGTGCGCGGCTACGCGCTCGGCCAGCGGGTATCCGCCGAGGGCCACATCGTGTGCGGCGTGTGCCGCAACTGCCGCGCCGGGCGCCAGCACCTGTGTCCGAACACGGTCGGCATCGGCGTCAACCGCAACGGCGCGTTCGCCGAATACGTTGCCGTGCCGGCCTCGAACCTGTGGCCCATCCCCGACCAGGTGCCGAGCGAGCTGGCCGCCTTCTTCGATCCCTACGGCAATGCCGCCCACTGCGCGCTGGAGTTCGACCTGATCGGCGAGGACGTGCTGATCACCGGCGCCGGCCCGATCGGCATCATCGCCGCCGGCATCTGCAAGCACGTGGGCGCGCGCAACGTCGTGGTCACCGACATCAACGACTATCGGCTCAAGCTCGCCGCCGACATGGGCGCCACGCGCGTGGTCAACGTCTCGCAGCAGTCGGTGAAGGACGTCGTCAAGGACCTGCACATGGAAGGCTTCGACGTGGGCCTGGAAATGAGCGGCAACCCGCGCGCCTTCAACGACATGCTCGGTTGCATGTACCACGGCGGCAAGGTGGCCATGCTCGGCATCCTGCCCAATGGCGCGGGCATCGACTGGGACAAGGTGATCTTCAAGGGCCTCACCCTGCACGGCATCTACGGTCGGCGCATGTACGAGACCTGGTACAAGATGACCCAGATGCTGCTGTCGGGTTTTCCGCTCGGCAAGGTGCTGACCCATCAGTTGCACATCGACGACTTCCAGAAGGGCTTCGACCTGATGGATGCCGGCCATTGCGGCAAGATCGTGTGTTCGTGGGGCTGAGCGGCAACGCGACCCCATGAAGACCGATGACCGCGCGCCCGGACCGGCACGCGGGATGACGCCGCCCCTCGCGCGCGCCATCGGCAGCGGGCTGGCCACGCTGCCAGCCGGCGGCCTGCTGGTCGCCTACAGCGGCGGCATGGATTCGACCCTGCTGCTGCACGTGCTTGCGCACTGCCCGCAGGCGCGCCGCCGCGGCCTGCGCGCCGTGCACGTGGATCACGGCCTGCAGCCGGCCAGCCGCGCCTGGGCCGAGCACTGCCGCGCCGCGGCCGCCGCGCTGGACGTCGCGCTGATCGTGCAGGCGGTCAGCGTGCCTGAAACCGCCGGGCTGGGCCTGGAAGCGCGCGCCCGCCGCGCCCGCCATGCCGCGCTCCGCGCGACCCAGCATGCGGGCGAGATCATCGTCTTCGCCCAGCACCTGGACGACCAGGCGGAAACCGTGCTGCTCAAGCTGCTGCGCGGCGCCGGCCCGGAAGGCCTGGGCGCCATGCGACCGCTGCGCCGCTTCGGCGCCGGCCATGCCTGGCGGCCGTGGCTGGACGTGCCGCGCGCCACCCTGCGCGCCGCGGCCGAGGCTGCGGCACTGCAGTGGATCGACGACCCGACCAACCACGACCCGGCGATCGACCGCAGCTTCCTGCGGGTGGACATCCTGCCGCGGCTCACCCGGCGCTGGCCGGCGGCCACCGCCAGCCTCGCGCAGAGCGCGCTGTGGGCGCGCCAGGCGGCGGACTTCATCGACGCGCAGGCGCGCCAGGCCCTGGAGCGCATCCGCGGCAGCGACCCGGCCACGCTGCACTGGGCGGCCTGGCTGGCCCTGCCCGAAGCCCTGCGTGATCCGGTGCTGCGGCACTGGCTGCGCGCGTTGGCGCTGCCGCCACCCACGCGCCACCAGGTCGCCGAGCTGGCGCGCCAGCTGCAGGGGGCGCGCGAGGATCGCCTGCCCTGCGTGCGCTGGCGCGACGCCGAACTGCGGCGCTACCGCGAACGCCTCTACGCACTGCCCCCCTTGCAGATGCCAGCGCCCGGCTGGCAGGCCGCCTTCGCCGGCGCCGAGCTCGTCCTGCCCGCCGACCTCGGCCGCCTGCGCCTGGTCGGCGCCGGCCAGCCGGTGCGCCTGGCGCGGCCGCTCACGGTGCGCTTTCGCAGCGGCGGTGAAAGCCTGCGCCTGCACGCCGATGGCCCGCGTCGCGCACTGCGCGACCTGCTGCAGGAGGCCGGCATTCCGCCCTGGCAGCGCGCGCGCCTGCCGCTGCTCTTCGACCACGAAGGACGCCTGCTTGCCGTGGCCGACCTGTGGCTGGATGTGGCGGGCGCCGAACTCCTGGCGACCGCGGGGGCACGCCTGGAGTGGTTGCGCGGGCCGTCGGCACGCGCCGCGCAGGCCCGCTGAGCGCCGCGCATGATTGATCTTGCGGCCCTGCTGAGCTAGCGTGCGGGCCATGCCGAAGACCCCTGACGACACGTCGCAGATCGCCCGCTTCGAAGCCTCGCTCGATGAACTCGAGCGCCTGGTGCAGCGCATGGAACAGGGCGAGCTCAGTCTCGACGATTCCCTGCAGTCCTTCGAACGCGGCGTGGCCCTGTACCGCGATTGCCAGGGCGCGCTGGAAGAAGCCCGGCTGCGCGTGAACGTGCTGCTCGATCCGGGTGCGCCCGAAACCGCCCAGCCGTTGCCCCCCGACACGCCCTGAGATGCAACTTGGTGCCGCCCTGCAGGCGCTGCGCGTGCGCGCCAACGATGCGCTCGCGCGTGCCCTGCCCGGCGCCGACCAGCCGCCCACCGACCTGCACCGCGCCATGCGCTACGCCGTGCTCGGCGGCGGCAAGCGCCTGCGTCCGTTGCTGGTCTATGCCAGCGGCCGCGCCTGCGGGGCCGGCCTCGACACACTCGATGCCGCTGCGGTGGCGGTCGAGTTCGTGCATGCCTATTCGCTCATCCATGACGACCTGCCCGCCATGGACGACGACGCGCTGCGCCGCGGCCAGCCGACCTGCCACATCGTGTTTGGCGAAGCGACGGCCATCCTCGCCGGCGACGCGCTGCAGGCGCTCGCCTTCGAGCTGCTGGCCAATGATGCGGCGCTGGCCGTGGATGCACCCACGCGCCTGGACATGCTGCGCAGCCTGGCGGTGGCCTGCGGCTCGCAGGGCATGGCCGGCGGCCAGGCCTTCGACCTGGCGGCGGTCGGCGTGGTTCTCGATGCGCGCGAGCTGGAACGCATGCACGTGTACAAGACCGGCGCGCTGATCCGCGCATCGGTGCGCCTGGGCGCACTCGCCGCCGGCTGCCACGACGACGCCACGCTCGCCGCGCTCGACCGCTACGGACACGCCATCGGCCTGGCCTTCCAGATTCGCGATGATCTGCTCGACGTCGAAGGCGGCAGCCAGCAGATCGGCAAGACCGCCGGCAAGGACGCCGCAGCGCGCAAGCCCACCTATCCCGCCGTCCTTGGCCTGGAGGCTTCGCGCGCGCAACTGGACCAGCTCACGGCCGCCGCGTTGGCCGCCATCACGCCGCTGGGCCAGGCCGCGCAATGCCTGCACGAGCTGGCCCACTACGCCGCCGAGCGCGACCACTGAAGGCGACCTGCGCGATCCAGGTGTCGCGCACCTGCACGCGCGCGCCCGCCAGGCGGCGCCGGACTATTTCACCAGGCGCAGGCTGAAGGGATAACGGTAGGCCACGCCTTCGTTCGCCTTCAGCGCCGCGATGATCGTGAGCACGAACCAGCCGACCGCGAGCACGGCTCCGATCGGCCAGGCAATGATCAGGCCGATGCCGAAGGTGATGATGCTGAACAGGGCCAGCGCGCACATGGCGATGGCCAGCGTGATGTTGAAGTTCAGCGCCTCCCTGGCCTGATCGGCGGCAAAGGGCATGCTGTCGCGCTTGATCAGCCACACGACCAGCGGCCCGATCACGCAGCCGATGCCCCCGGTGATGAAGGCCGCGAACGCGGACAGGTGGCCGATCAGGGCCCAGGTACGCTCCTCGTCCGAGGCGGGCGTCAGGACCGGCGGCGACTCGGTGGTGAGGGTGTCTTCTTCGCTCATGGCGGTGCTCCGCTGATGAATGATCCACTCTTTCGCGCGTGGATCGGGGTGTCAAGTGCCGACCGCATCGGGCTGGGCCCGGTTCATGGGCGCCGGCAGCTCAGGCCTCGCCGGCCACGGTCAGGCGTTCGAGCAGGATCGAGCCGGTGAGGATGTGCGAACGCCGATCGACGTCGGCGCCGACGGCGACGATGCGGGAAAACATGTCGGCCAGGTTGCCGGCGATGGTGATCTCTTCCACCGGGTAGGCGATCTCGCCCTGCTCCACCCAGAAGCCGCTCGCGCCGCGCGAATAATCGCCGGTGATCAGCGACACGCCCTGCCCCATCAGCTCGGTCACCAGCAGCCCGGTGCCCAGGCGCCCGAGCATGGCGGCGAAATCATCCGCGCCCGGCTTGACCAGCACGTTGTGCACGCCGCCGGCGTTGCCGGTACTTTGCAGGCCGAGCTTGCGCGCCGAGTAGCTGCCAAGGATGTAGCGGGCCAATACCCCGTCGGTGACGAGATCGGAATCGTGCGTGGCCACGCCTTCGGCATCGAAGGCACTGGAGGCCAGGCCACGCGGGATGTGCGGGCGCTCGGCGATCTGCATCCAGTTCGGGAACACCGGCTTGCCGAGCTGATCGAGCAGAAAGCTCGCGCGGCGGTAGAGGGCGCCGCCGCTGACCGCGCCGATGAAGTGGCCGATCAGGCTGCGCGCGACTTCCGGCGCGAACAGCACCGGGTATTCGCCGGTACGCACGCGCCGCGCGCCGAGCCTGGCGATGCTGCGTTCGGCCGCCTTGCGTCCGATCTGCGCGACGGGCACCAGGTCGGCGGCCGAGCGCACGCTGTCATACCAGTAATCGCGCTGCATGCCGTTGGCATCGCTGGCGATCAGCGCCACCGACAGCGAATGGTGGGTGCCCCGCTCGGCGCCCGCGAAGCCATGCGAATTCGCATAGGCCGCCAGCGTGGCGCTGGCCTGCACGGATGCGCCATCGGAATTGTCGATGCGCGCATCCACGGCGCGGCCGGCGTCCTCCATTTCCACCGCCAGGCGCACCGCTTCCTCGGCGGTGATGTCCCAGGGGTGCCACAGGTCCAGGTCCGGGAAGTCGCGCGCCAGCAGGGCCGGATCGGCCAGGCCGTTGGCCGGGTCGTCCTCGGTATGGCGGGCGATCGCACAGGCGTGCTCCACGGTCTGCGCGATCGAGGCGGGGTCGAGGTCGGCGGTACTGGCCGAACCCTTGCGCTTGCCGAACCACACCGTGAGCGCCACGCCGCGGTCGCGCGTGTGCTCGATGGTCTCCACTTCGCCAAGGCGTACATTGACGCTCAGGCCGGTATCGATGGTCGCCGCCACGTCCGCCTCGCTGGCACCGGCCGCCTTGCAGCGACGCAGCACGTCGGCGGAGATTTCCTGCAGGCGGCCGAGGTCGGTCAAGCTGGTATCTTTGTCGAGGACGATGGCGTTCACTTGCTGGCTACCCTCAGGCGATGCACGAAGACGAAATGTTGGAAGATCCGCGGCCGCCCAGTCGCAGCCAGAAGCGCCGCGAGGCGCTGGACGTGCTCCGGCTGGCCGAAACCCTGACCGCCATGAGCGAGGCGGAACTCGCGCGCGTGCCGCTGGAGGAAGCCCTGCGCGATGAGGTGCGGCGCACCCGCGCGATCAGTTCGCACGGCGCTCGGAAACGTGAAAACCAGTTCCTTGCCAAGCAGTTGCGCAAACTTGATGAGGAGTCACTCGAAGCCATTCGGCGGATCATCGCGCACGACCGCAGCGAAACCCATCGCGTGGCCGCGGCCCTGCACCGGCTGGAGACCTGGCGCGAGCGCCTGCTCGACGGCGGCGACGAGGCGCTGAACGAGTTCATGGTCGCGTACCCGCACGCCGACCGCCAGCAGCTGCGCCAGCTGGTCCGCAACGCGCTGGCCGAGCGCAAGGCCGACAAGCCGCCGCATGCGTTTCGCGAGCTGTTCCGCTACCTGCGCGGAGTGCAGCCGGACGCGCAGGCCAGCTAGGCAGCCGCGCAGCGCCGGCGCGCATGTCGGGCACACCCGGCAGCCCGCATCGATCAGCCGCGCGCCCACCCTTGCGGCTCACGCGGTCCCGCCCACGGTCATGGCATCGATGCGCAGCGTGGGCTGGCCGACGCCGACCGGCACGCTCTGGCCGTCCTTGCCGCACACGCCCACGCCCTCGTCGAGCTTGAGGTCGTTGCCGATCATCGACACGCGCTTGAGCACTTCGGCGCCCGAACCGATCAGGGTCGCGCCCTTCACCGGGCGCGTCACCTTGCCGTTCTCGATCAGGTAGGCCTCGCTGGCCGAGAAGGTGAACTTGCCGTTGGTGATGTCCACCTGGCCACCGCCGAAGTTGACGGCGTACAGGCCGCGCTGCACCGAGGCGATGATCTCGCCCGGATCGCGCTCGCCGGGCAGCATGTAGGTGTTGGTCATGCGCGGCATCGGCAGGTGGGCGAAGGATTCGCGCCGGCCGTTGCCGGTCGGCGCCATGCCCATCAGGCGTGCGTTGAGCTTGTCCTGCATGTAGCCCTTCATCACGCCGTTCTCGACCAGCACCGTGCAGCGGGTCGGCGTGCCTTCGTCATCGATCGAAAGCGAGCCGCGGCGCCCCGCCAGCGTGCCGTCATCCACCACGGTGACGCCATCGGCAGCGACCCTTTCGCCGAGCATGCCGGCGAAGGCCGAGGTGCCCTTGCGGTTGAAATCGCCCTCGAAGCCGTGGCCGATCGCCTCGTGCAGCAGCACGCCGGGCCAGCCCGGTCCGAGCACCACCGGCATCACGCCGGCCGGCGCCGGTACCGATTCCAGGTTGACCAGCGCCACGCGCACGGCCTCGCGGGCGAACGCCTGCGCGCGCCCGTTGGCGAGCAGTTCCGGGAAACCGTAACGCCCGCCGCCGCCGCTGGTGCCGACCTCGCGCCGACCGCCCGCTTCGGCGATGACCTGCACGCTCATGCGCACCAGCGGACGCACGTCGGCCGCCAGAGTGCCGTCGGAATGGGCGATCAGCACCGTGTCATGGCTGGCCGACAGGCTGACGATCACCTGCCGGATGCGCGGATCGGCCGCGCGACAGGCCGCATCGACCTCGCGCAGGGCGGCCAGCTTGGCTTCGGTGGAAAGGGTATCCACCGGATCATCCGCAGGATAGAGCGCGCGCACCGGCGCCAGTGCCAGCGGCCTGCCGACACCGCTGGCGCCCGCGCGGGCGATGGCGCGGGCCGAACCGGCCGCTGCCAGCAGCGCCGGCAGCACGATCTCGTCGGAATAGGCGAAACCGGCCTTTTCACCGGCCAGCGCACGCACGCCCACGCCCTGCTCGATGGCATGGTTGCCATCCTTGACGATGCCATCCTCCAGCACCCAGGACTCGCTTCGCGAATGCTGGAAGTAGAGATCCGCCGCATCGATGGCAGGCCCCATCAGGCGCGCGAAGATGCCGTCGAGGTCGGAAGTGGCGAGGCCGCCGGGACGCAGCAGGCGCTGCTCGGCGCTGGCAATCAGTTCGGTCATGGGCTGGGGGTCTGGAAAGGGGGAGGCCGCGGCAGGCCGCGCCCGGCAATGTCAGGCCCATCACGTGGGGGCACGCATGCTCGAGCACAACCGGCGCCGGCGCAAACGGCGCCGGGAAACCCGTCCGGATGCAGCCCGGTCCTGGGCGGCCGACGGATTGCCGCAGCGGCGTCGCCAGGGCCGGTCGGGCGCGTGGCCCCGGCCTGCGACGCTGCGCCGGGCCGGGCCACGCAAGCCGGGCCTCAACGCGGCCCTGGCGGGCGCCGCGCGGGGGCGGTCTTCACCTGGGTCACCTGGGGATCGGCCCAGTCGCCGGTGACGTGGTAGCGGCGCGCCACGGCCTTGCCGAGCGGCTTGTTGAGCAGGCCCTGGGCCACCAGGCCGGCGGCGGCGCCGACCGGGCCGGCGGCCAGCGCGCCGACCACCGGCAGGGCACTGCCGGCGTGCGGGGTCACGTCCATGTACTGGTCGTAATCGTGCGCGCGCAGGCCGGTGCGTCCGCTGACCACGATGTCGGCCGCCGGGCCCTTGATGGTCAGGCCGTCGGTGTAGGCATTGCCATCGGCCAGGCGAAACGCGCCGGCGATGGAGCTGAAGGTGAAGCCGGACTTGAACAGGTCGCTGAAATCCAGGCTGAGCCGGCGCGGAATCTCGGCCAGCGAGAACAGGCCGAGGATGCGCCCGGCGCCGGGATCGACGTTGGGGATGCGGCCCTCGCCGATGTCGATGGCCAGCGTGCCATCGAGCTTGGCCAGGGCGAAGCCGGAGGGCGGACCGGGCCAGGCCGCGTCGATGGTCGCGCGGGTATGACCGCCGTCGATCAGGCCGGGAAAACCCAGCGCCGTCATCATGGCGCCGAGGTTCCCGGCCGACAGCACGATGGTGAACTTCGAGCGGTCGCTGCCGGGCAAGCCGGTCCAGTCCCCGCGCGCGGTCATGTCGATGTTGGGCGAATGCGCTTCCAGCATGTCGATGCGCATCCCGTCCGCCACCGGGTGGGCCTGCAGCATCGCTGAACCAAAGCGCGCCTCGCCGAGGCGGAAATCATCGATGGCCACGCGCAAGGGGGGCAGCGAAGCCGGTGCCACGTCACCGAGGAATGCCGCGCTGTCCTCCACGCCCTCCGGCAGGTCCGGCCAGTGCAGGCGGCTGAAGCGCGCATCCACGCTGGCGCCGGCGGCATCTGGCAGCTTGATGCGCCCCTCCAGTGCCGGCGCGTCGAAACGCAGGGTGGTGGCGCCGGCATCCTCGCTGAGCACCAGATGCACGGCGGCGAACTGGCGCCCGGACAGCAGCAGGTCGTCGATGCGCAGGTCCGCGCCGCGCAGCAGCCGCGTACCACCGTCCGCACGGCTGCGCTGCAGCCATGCGCCGCCCGCCAGCGTGCCAAGGTGGCCGCCGAGGACCACGCCTTCGGCCGGCAGGCCGGTACTGGCGGCGACGCCGCCAAACTCGACCCGCGCGGCAAACGGCTGCGACGGCGACGGCACGCGCCCGGTGATGGTCGCCAGGTCGCCCAGGCTGGCCACGAAGGTCTGGCCAAGTGGCGGCAGCGGCAGATCCAGGTGGAAAGGCAGGCTCGCCCAGGCGCCCTTGGCCAGCGGCGCGGGCAGGTCGAAGGCAATGCCGCGCAGGTCGCTGTCCACCTGCAGCCTGGCGCTGCCGCCGGCCGCCGCCGCGGGTATCGCCAGCTGCGCCGTCCAGGCGGCCGTCCCGCTGATGTCGGCCAGTGCCGGGGCCAGCGCCGGCACGTCCGCCAGCGCGACCTGCGCCGTGTAGTTGCCATCCAGCGCGGCTTCCAGCACATGTGCGGGATCGCGCACCGCGCTGCTGCCGATGGCCAGCGAAAGCCGCGCCGGGGCTTTGCGGAAGCCCACCTCCAGCCCCTTGGCGGCCACGCCCGCCTGGTCGAAGCGCACCTCGCCGCGTGCATCGTCGAACACCAGCCCCCAGCCCTTTTCCGCGAGGCGCGCGCCCTGCAGCGCGACCCGGCCATCGAGCGCGAGCGCAGCGGTGTCATCGATCGGCAGGGTCAGGGCCAGCTGTACCTCGCCCTTGCCATCCACCGTGACGTCCTTGAGCTGGTCACGGTAGCGCGCACCAATGGGCGTGGCGCGCAGGTAGTCGATCAGCCGCGTGCCGCCGCCCTGGCCGGCGACGCTGAGTTCCAGCACCGGATCGCCCAGGTTGGCGATGCCGGCCTCGGCCTGGCGCACACCCACACCCAGGGTTTCGCCTGCGCTGGCCTGGATGTGCATGCCGTCGTTGACGAACTCGGCGACCGCCTCCAGGCCGGTGGCAACCGGCCAGTCGGCGGCAAACTCCAGGCGCGCATCGGCCACCTCGGCGCGCGCGATCATGCGCCCGCCACGGCCTTGGAACGGCCACTCGGCCAGGTCGCCGCGCAGTGCGGCGCGCCCGCCGGTGACCCGTCCGCCCACCAGTCCGCGATCCAGCCAGGCCACCGCCGAGGGCGGCATGACGTTGATCGGCCAGAAGCGGTGCGATGCGGTCACCGTGGCGCGCGTGACCACGGCCTGGAGGTCGAGAAAGGGCTTGCGCCCGGCCGCCAGCAGCACGTCGCCACGCAGCTCGCCGGCGTAGTCCGCAGCCTCGAAGGCCAGGCGGTCGGTGCCCAGGTGCCTGCCATCGCCCTCCTGCCAGGTCACCACGTCGCCGCCGAACGAGGTGAACGCGAACGGCTGGCGAAAGACGTGCGGGTAGTTGACGATGAGCGCCTGGGCAGGCATGTGCAGCCACAGTGCCTGTGCGTCACCGGCCAGGTCGAGATCGAGGCCTGCGACACCGGGCACCGCGCCGGCGGGCGCCAGCACGAGTGCGCGCAGCGACGCGCTCAGCGCATGTCGCTCCGGCCCGCTCCAGGTGAACGTTGCCGAGGCCAGGGTGCCGTGCGGGGCGGCCTCTTGCAGCCAGTGGCGTGCTCCGGCCGGCAACGGCGGCGCCAGCGCGGCCAGTGCCGCCACGGGGCCCAGCGCGACATCGCGGGCGCCGGCACGCCAGCGCGCCGTCGCGCCCCCGCGCCGCTCGATGGCGATGCGTCCGGACGCGCTGGCAGCCTCGCCGCCCAGCCTGGCGACGTCGAGATTCCAGCCGTCATCTGCCTGCTGCCAGCGCGCCGTGAAGGCCAGGCGCGCAAGTGCCACCTGCGCCTGCGCACCTGCATCCGGCGCAGCGCCGGGCGCTGCGGATGGCTGCAGCGCAAGTTCGGCCAGGTCCACGCGGGTGCGCACATCGACCAGCTGCGCTGCCTGCACGTGCAGCCACGCCTCGACATTGCCGCGGCCACTGCGCGCGCGCACCCCGGTCAGTGCCGGCAACATGTCCAGACGGGCGAGGTCGAGCTGCTCGCTGCCCAGGTAGACCACACCCGAGCGCGTCGCCGGCGCGAAATCGGCCACCAGACGCAGGCCCGGCGCGTCGGCGCCGGCAAGATACAGGCGTCCGGCGGCGCGCAGCGTGTCGCCGCGCTGGAACACGCGCAGTGTCGGCACCGTGAGTGCGACCTCCACGTCGCGTGCCGGGATCGCGACCTTGAGCCTGAGATCGCGCACTTCCAGCGCGTCCAGCGCGCCGAGCGAGACCGCTTCCGAGCCGCCGCCCAGCTCCAGCCCCTGCAGTCGCCAGCTGCCGGCGTCATGCACCAGGTCCAGATCCAGCCCGCGCATGCGGAACACGACCAGGGCGCCGCCACGGCGCAGCGGGCCAAACAGGTCGAAGGCCAGTTCCGCCTGCGGCACGCGCAGGCCCGGTGCGCCGTTGCCGGCGCCGATCTCCACGCCGTCCAGTTGCAGCACCGGCCCGCCGACCACCCAGGCGCCGTCCACGCGTTCGACATGCACGGGCCGCCCCAGGCGCTGCGCAAGCCAGTGCTCGACGTGTCCGGGATGACCCGCAAGCCAGGGCATGACCAGCTGGGTCAGCCCGGCCAGCACGCCCAGCGTGATCACCAGCGCGGTCAACACGCCCAGCAGTCCCAGGCGCAGCCGGCGCAGGCACCACTTGCCGGATCGCTTCATCGACGCGTCGCGAGCGCGCCATCGCAGCGGCCGGCGGGCACGGCCGCAAGTCCGCGGCGCGTGCAGGTCCATCCGGCCGGCGCGCCGCCTGACGCTGCGGGCTGCGGCGCGCTGCGCCAGCGGGCCAGGCGACCGTGCGCAGGCCTGCTACAGCAGCACCACATCGTACTGCTCCTGCGAATAGTGCTCTTCGGGCTGGAAGCGGATGGTCTTGCCGATGAACTCTTCCAGCTCGGCGACGGCGGCCGAATCTTCCTCGAGGATGCGGTTGACGACCTGGGGCGCAGCCAGCACGAGCAACTGCTTGGCCTCGAACTGGCGCACGGCGCGCGTGATTTCGCGGAAGATCTCATAGGTGACCGTTTCGGCGGTCTTGAGGATGCCGCGGCCCGAACAGGTCGGACAGGGCTCGCACAGCTGGCGGGCGAGGCTCTCGGTGGTGCGCTTGCGCGTCATCTCCACCAGGCCCAGCGCCGACATGTCATAGACGGTTGCCTTGGCGCGGTCGCGCGCCATCGCCTTGTGCAACTGGCGCAGCACCTGGCGGCGGTGTTCCTCGTCGGCCATGTCGATGAAATCGACGATGACGATGCCGCCGAGGTTGCGCAGGCGCAGCTGCCGCGCCGCCGCCTGGGCCGCCTCCAGGTTGGTGCGGAAGACGGTTTCCTCCAGGTTGCGCGAACCGAGGAAGGCCCCGGTATTGACGTCGATGGTGGTCATCGCCTCGGTCTGGTCGATGACCAGGTGGCCGCCGGACTTCAGCGGGACTTCCTTGCGCAGGGCCTTCTGGATCTCGTCCTCGACGCCGTAGAGATCGAAGATCGGGCGCTCGCCCGGGTAATGCTCGACGCGGTCGACCAGCTCGGGCATGAAGCGGCGCACGAAGTCGAGCGCGCGCTCCAGCGTCTCGCGCGAATCGATGCGCACGCTTTCCACCGACGGGCGCATCAGGTCGCGCAGCGCGCGCAACGGCAGGTTGAGGTCTTCATAGACGCGCTCGCCGACGCTCGCGCGGGCAATGTTCTCCTGCACCACGCTCCACAGGCGGCCGAGGTAGGCGATGTCTTCGGCCAGGGCCTCGCGCGGCTGCCCCTCGGCGTTGGTACGCACGATGTAGCCGAACCGATCGACGGGCGCCGGCACCGGCCGCAGGGCGGGCGCGGCGACGCTCCCGGGTGCCGCCAGGGGCGCCGCCGGCTGCGCCAGACCGGCAAGCCGGGGCTGCG
The DNA here is from genome assembly GCA_023228465.1 of Dokdonella sp. Lineage (GTDB taxonomy): Bacteria > Pseudomonadota > Gammaproteobacteria > Xanthomonadales > Rhodanobacteraceae > Dokdonella_A. The sequence goes on from JALOBC010000009.1 coordinate 55,193, forward strand.
CGTTGGCAGGATTCGTGATGGGTGGCGGGCCGGCCTGTGGCCAGCCGACCTCCGGGTCGCCACGCGCCGCCGCGCTCAGGGCGGCCACCAGCGGCCGCGGCGTCAGGCCGGCGGCAAGTGCACGCGGGGGCGGCAGCAGCGCCACCTCGGGCGGCTCGGGCACGCCGTGCCGGGCAGCCGGCGGGGCCGGGTCGTTTGCCGCCGGTTCGGCCTGGCCGGAAGTGAGTTCCACCAGCAGCTCCTTCAGGCGCTGGCGCTCGCTCTCGTCCTCGATGCGCACCGAGACGCCGAGGACCTTGCTGTATGGCAGCAGCACCAGGTAGCGCGAGGGGATGGACAGGTGGGTCGTCAGGCGCGCGCCCTTGGTCCCGATGGGATCCTTCACCACCTGCACGATGATTTCCTGGCCGTCGCGCAGCAGTTCGTTGATCGGTGGTGTCGGCAGCGGCGCGCCAGGCGGGGCTTCGCCGCCATCCTCGGGCAGCGGCGCGGTCGGCCGCACGATGTCCGAGGCATGCAGGAAGGCGGCACGATCCAGGCCGATCTCGACGAAGGCCGCCTGCATGCCGGGCATCACGCGGCTGACCTTGCCCTTGTAGATGTTGCCGACATAGCCGCGGCGGCTGGCGCGCTCGACGTGCACTTCCTGCAGCATGCCGTTCTCGACCAGCGCCACGCGCGTTTCGCGCGGGGTCACGTTGATCAGGATTTCCTCGGACATGGCGGTGCGGGAAGGGAAAGGGACACCCCTTATAGCGGCCCGCACGCACGATTGTCGATATGCGCCGGGGGCCCGGCCGCCGCCTCAGAACACGCCGAAGTGCCGCAGCAGCATGGCCGTCTCGTGCAGCGGCAGGCCCATGACACCGGAATGGCTGCCTTCCAGGCGGCGGATGAACGCCGCCGCGCGGCCCTGGACGGCATACGCGCCCGCCTTGCCGAAGGGTTCGCCGGTGGCCACATAGGCGGCAATGTCGGCCTCGTCCAGCGGCGCGAACTCGACGCTGGACACACACAGGGCCGATTCCCTGCGCGAGCCCGCCATGCACCACAGCGCAGACAGCACCTGGTGGCGGCGCGCGGAAAGCCGGCGCAGCATGTCGGCCGCGGCCGCCGCATCGGCCGGCTTGCCGAAGATGGCATCGTCCAGCACCACTTCGGTATCGGCGCCGAGCACGACCGCACCGGGCAGCGCGCCGACCTGCGCCAGTCCGGCGGCAGTCTTGTCGCGCGCCACGCGCAGCACGTAGTCGCGCGGCGCTTCGCCGGCGCGCGGCTGTTCTTCGACTTCCACGTCCAGGACCTCGAACGGGACTTCGATCTGGCGCAGCAGTTCGGCACGCCGCGGCGATCGCGAGGCAAGGAACAGGCGGGGCACGGCAGGCTCGGCAGTCGTGAAGCGCGACAGTCTAGCGCGCGCTGCGCATCGGCCGGTCGGGCAGGCGCAGCGTGCACGGCCGGACCGGCGCCCGGGACTTTGCCCCGCCATGCGGGCCCCAGGGCATGCGGAAAGCCGCCCGAAAGACGCCCGGCGCATGCTGGTCGTTGCGCACAGGCGTGTCCCTGGCGCCCGCTCCGTGCCTGCAATCGAGCAATGATCAAACCCAGCGAGTTCCATCTCCCGGGCGGCCGTTCCGGCGTCCTCCTGATCCACGGCCTGACCGGCACCCCGACGGAAATGCGCTTCGTCGGCAACGGCCTCAACCGTGCCGGCTTCAGCGTGTTCGGTGCGCAGCTCGCCGGCCATTGCGGCGACAGCGCCGATCTTCTGGCCACCGGCTGGAAGGATTGGCAGGCCAGCGTGGTCGCCGCGGCGGAACGCTTCCGCCCGCAGGTCGATCACCTGTTCGTGGCGGGCCTGTCGATGGGCGCGCTGCTGGCGCTCAAGCTGGCCATCGACCGGCCGCGCCTGGTCGATGGCCTGGGGCTCTACGGCACCACGTTCTTCCACGACGGCTGGGCGACGCCGCGCATCGGCCGGCTGGCCTTCCTGCTGCCGCTGGTGACCGCGTTCGGCATCGGCCGCGGGCGCTACTCGCCCGAAGTCGAGCCCTATGGCATCAAGGACGAGCGCATCCGCCGGCGCATCGTGGAGGCCATGTTTTCCGGCGACAGCCAGGCGGCGGGCCTGGCCGGCTTCCCGTGGCCGGCCCTGGCCGAGTTCCAGCGCCTCTCGCGTCATGTACGCGCACGCCTGGGCCGCGTGCGCACGCCCTGCCTGGCGGTGCATTCCTCGCACGACGACGTGGCCAGCCTGCGCAACGTGCGCGTGCTCGAGCGCGGCGTGGGCGCGCGGGTGGAAACCCTGCTGCTCGATGACAGCTACCACATGGTCACGGTCGACCGCCAGCGCGGCGCGCTGGTCGAACGCTCGGCGGCCTTCTTCGGCGCGATCGCCCGGCAGCGCGAGGCCCATCCCGTCGAAGCGGTGCGCATGGTCGCCGCGCTGCACGGCTGAGGGCGCCACGGCCATGCTGCCGGCGCTGCACAACCTGCTCGAACCGCCGGGCCTGGTCGGCCACTTCCTCGCCCACCCGCCGGCCGGCTTTGCCGCGAGTGCGCTGCCTTCGGGGACGCCGGCCTTCGAAGCCCCTTTCGACCTGCTGACCACCGCCGACGCGGAGCTGCGCCGGCGCGTGACGCGCCTGCCCCTGTATCGCTGGTGGGGACGGTGCCTGCGCCCGCGCACGGCCTTCCTCGGCAGCACCGTTTCCGAGTATGCGCTGCTTCCGGCCGCGGTCGCCGCCGACACGCTGCTCGGTGAATGGATGGCTGCGCGCGCGCGCCACCACGCCTTCCTGATCGTCAAGGACATCCCGCAGGAATCGCCCCTGCTCGACCGCGCCAGCAATGCCGCCTCGCGCGCCATGGCCGCGGCCTGCGCAGCGCGCGATTTCGTGCTGCTCGAGGGCCAGGCGCTGGCCTGGGCGCCGATCGACTTCGACTCGACCGACGAGTACCTGGCGCGCCTCTCGGCCGCGCGGCGCAAGGACATCCGCCGCAAGCTGCGCGCGCGGGCAGGCCTGCAGATCGACGCGTATCGGACCGGTGACCCGGTGCTGGCCGACCCGGCGCTGCGCGAGGCGATCTATGCGCAGTACCTGCAGGTCTACGCACAAAGTGAAATCCATTTCGACCTGCTCACGCGCGCATTCTTCGACAGCGTGCTGCAGGATGCCGGGCTCGGCGGCACGCTGTTCACCTATCGGGCTGCGGGGCGGCTGATCGGCTGGAACCTCTGCTTCACGGTCGGCGAGACGCTGGTGGACAAGTACGTCGGCTTCGACTACCCCGCCGCACGCGAGTGGAACCTCTATTTCGTGAGCTGGATGCACAACCTCGAGTACGCGCGGCGCCACCAGCTGGCCTGCTACATCGCCGGCTGGACCGACCCGGAAATCAAGGCCAGCCTGGGCGCGCGCTTCACCTTCACCCGCCATGCGGTACGCCCGCGCAGCCGCCTGCTGCGCGCGGCACTGCGCCGGCTGGCGCCGCGCTTCGAGAGCGACCGGGCCTGGGCGGAGCAGCGCGGGGCCGGGGCATGAACGCGCCGCTGGTGCTGGATTTCGACGGCTCGGTCGGCCGCCTGCCCGGCGAGCAGCGCCTCGCCCTCGGCGACTGGCAGGAAGCCATCCGCTTCGGTAGCCGCCTGCGCACCTTCAATGCCCTGCGTGGCGCGCTCGAGGCGCGCATGCCGGCCCGCTACGGCACGGTCTTCCTCGGCAGCGGCGACTTTCATCACCTCACCTGGCCGCTGGTCGAGCGCGTGGCGCAGGCCCGACCCTTCGAGGTGGTGGTGCTGGACAACCACCCGGACAACATGCGCTTCCCGTTCGGCGTGCACTGCGGGTCGTGGGTGCGCCGCGTCGCCGGCCTGCCGCAGGTGGCGAAGGTGCACGTGCTCGGCATCACCTCCGGCGACGTATCGCGCGCGCATGCCTGGGAAAACCATCTGCTGCCGCTGGCGCGTGGCCGGCTGTGCTACTGGACGCTGGGCGTGGATACCGGCTGGGCACGGCGGCTGGGGCTGGCGCGCGCGTTCCGCGCCTTCGACTCGGCCGACGCCCTGCTCGAGCGCTTCGTGGAGGAGCGGCGCGCGCACCCCCGGCCGACCTACCTGTCCATCGACAAGGACGTGCTGGCACCGGAGGTGGCGCGCACCAACTGGGATCAGGGCCGATTCGGCGAGGCGCACCTGGTGACGGCGATCCGCGCCCTGGCCGGAAGCCTGGTCGGCAGCGACGTCACCGGCGATGTGTCTGCCTATCGCTACCGCAGCTGGTGGAAGCGACGCCTGAGTGCGCTGGACGGGCAGCCCGAGATCGCCGCCTGCGAGCTGGCGGACTGGCAAGGCCAGCAGCACGCCCTCAACCTGCGCCTGCTCGATCACCTGAACGCGGCCGCCGCGGCCTGATCCGGCCGCCCGCGATGCGCGCCGGTTCGCGCAGGCGCGCGGCGAGGGCATCCAGGAACTCGGCGGGCAGCACCGCCCGCACCGGCACCGACCACCACGCGTGGCGTGCGAAGGGCGCGCATTTGACGGCATCCTTTTCCGTCATCAGCAGCGGCAGTCCATCGTCGAAGGAGAAATCCTCGACGCTGAAGGCGTGATGGTCGGGAAACGGATGCGCCACCACCTCGATCCCGCGTGCCTGCAGGCTGGCGAAGAAGCGCTGCGGGTTGCCGATGGCCGCGACGGCATGCACGCGCTGCCCGGCGAAGTCGGCAAGCGGCCGGCGCACGCCGGCGTCGGCGAGGGCCACCGCCGTGTCCCCATCCAGGGTCATGGGAATCTCCCCTGGCCCGGGCGTGCCGCCGTTGCAGACCCGGAAGGGAATCGAGGCCAGGCGCGAGAGCGGCTCGCGCAGCGGTCCGGCGGGCAGCAGGCGGCCGTTGCCGAACCGGCGCCGGCCGTCGATCACGCAGATCTCCAGATCGCGGGCCAGCGCCGGATTCTGCAGGCCGTCATCGGCGATCACCAGGTCCACACCCTGGGCCGGCAGCAGTGCTGCGGCGCGTGGGCGGTCGCGCCCGATCGCGACCGGCGCGCCGGTGCGGCGCCGGATCAGGCAGGGCTCGTCGCCCACCGTCGCCGGCGTGGAGCCTGCGTCCACCAGCAGCGGCCCGGGCGCGCTGCCGCCATGGCCGCGGCTGACCACGCCGGGTCGGAAGCCACGTTCGCGCAATGCTTCGACCAGGGCGATCACCAACGGCGTCTTGCCGCTGCCGCCGACCGTGAGATTGCCCACCACCAGCACCGCCAGCGGCAGGCGCACGGGCTGGCGCCAGCCCAGTCGCCAGGGTGCCAGGTGCAGCGCGCGCAGGCCGCGATAGACCGGCACCAGGGCGCGCAGCCACCACGGTGCGGGATGGTCCTCGTACCAGATGTGCAGGAGGGAGCGGGACATGAGCGCGGTGGCCGTGCTAGTCGGCGGCGGCGGGTTCGCCCTCGCCGAACTGCGTCCGGTGCAGCGCCGCGTAGGCGCCGCCGCGTGCCAGCAGGTCGGCGTGCCGGCCCTGTTCGACGATGCGGCCGCCATCGAGCACCACGATGTTGTCGGCATGCTCGATGGTGGACAGGCGGTGCGCAATGACGATCACGGTGCGCTCGTGCATGAGCCGCTGCAGCGCCGCCTGGATCAGGCGTTCGGATTCGTTGTCGAGTGCACTGGTGGCCTCGTCGAGGATCAGGATCGGCGCGTTCTTGAGCAGTGCCCGGGCAATGGCGATGCGCTGGCGCTGGCCGCCGGACAGCAGGCCGCCGCGTTCGCCGACGCGTGCATGGATGCCGCCCGGCAGCTGGCCGATGAACTCCATCGCGTTGGCGGCCTCGGCGGCGGCGATGATGTCGGCCTCGCTGGCACCGGCGAGCGCCCCGTAGGCGATGTTGTGCGCCACCGTGTCGTCGAACAGGGCCACCGTCTGACCCACCCAGGCGATCTGCCGGCGCAGGCTGGCCAGCGTGTACTCGTCGAGCGGGTGGCCGTCGAGCAGGATCTGGCCGGCGCTGGGCTCGCGCAGGCGCGGGATGAGACTGGCCAGGGTCGATTTGCCGCTGCCCGAGCGGCCCACCAGGGCGGTCACGCTGCCACGCGGACAGATCAGGTCGATGCCGCGCAGGGCCACGCGCCGATCCGTTCCATAGGACATCGATACGTCGCGGAACTCGAGTGCATCGCGTACGCCGGTGAGCTCGCGCCAGCCGCTGTCGCGTTCGCCCGGCCGGTCGATCAGCGCGAAGATCTCCTCCGCTGCGGCCAGGCCGCGCTGCAGGTTGGCCTGTACCGTGGTGAGCCGCTTGAGCGAAGGCAGGATGCCGCCCATGGCCAGCACCAGCGAGGTGAAGTCGCCCGGGGTGAGCTGGTCGAGCATGCCGGGGCGCGTGGCCATGAACACGATGAGCGCCAGCGAAATCGCCGCGATGAGCTGCACCAGGGAACTGGCCAGCCCATTGGTGGCAGCCACCTTCACGCCCAGCCGGCGGGTGTGCTCGGCCACAGCGTTGAAGCGCGCCGATTCGTAGTCCTGGCCGCCGAACACCTTGACTTCGCGGTGCGCACCGACGACCTCCTCGATCACCCCGGCGACCGTGCCCATCGAGCCCTGGATGGTGCGGCTGATGCGCCGGTAGCGGCGTCCGACCGCGACCACCAGCAGGCCGACCAGCGGCACCATGACCAGCAGGGCAACCGTGAGATACACGCTCGCCATGAGCATGACGATGACGTAGAACACGATGCTCAGGCCATCGACCACGGCGGTCTTGAGCGCGTCGGTGCTGGCCTGGGCGACCTGCTCGGAACTGTAGGTGATGCGCGAGATCTGCTGGCCGGCGGGTTCGGCGTCGAAGAACGCCGAGGGCAGCACCAGGTAGCGGTCGAACACCAGCTGGCGCAACTGCTGCACCACGCCGCGGCCGATGTAGGCCATGCCGTAATCGGTGACGTAGGTGGCGATGCTGCGCGCGAGGAAGATGGCGACGATGATGATCGGCATCCAGAAGATGGTCTGCGCATCGCGTGCGATGAACAGGTTGTCCAGCATCGGCTTGATCGCGCGCGCGAAGATGCCCATGCAGGCCGCATCGACCACCATGCCGATGACCGCCAGCACGGCCACCGGCCAGTAGCGCCGCACGTGCCGCAGCAGGCGCGCATACAGCGCCAGTCCCGACGGACGTGGCGCGGCGGCCCTGCTCACTGCGCTTCCGCGGCCTGCTGCGCTGGCGTGGTCGCGATCGACAGCCGCGCGAAGCCGAGCTCACCGAGCGCATCCATGGCCGTCACCACCGCTTGGTGCGGCGTCATGGCGTCGGCGCGCAGCGTCACCGGCCGCGTGGTGCTGTCGCCGGCGACGCGGCGGATGGCTTCCTTGAGCGAATCCAGACCCGGGTTCAGCACTTCCTGGTTGTCGATGAAGTAGCGCCCGTCACGGTCGATCAGCACGGTCAGCGTGTCGACCGCCTGCGCCTGGTCGCTGGCCGCCGCCTTGGGCAGGGTCACCTTCATGCCGGATTGCTGCACGAAGGTGGTGGTCAGCACGAAGAACATCAGCAGCGTCAGCAGCACGTCGATCAGCGAGATCACGTTGATCTCGAAATCGTCTTCGCGGCGGGCGGAAGCCAGGCGCATTCAGACCGCCTGCGCGGCTGCGCGGGCGACGCGCGGCGCGGCGCCCTGCGGCGCCAGCTCGACGGTCGCGGTCAGCTCGTCGGTGAGCAGAAACACCTGGCGCTCCATCTCGTCCACCAGGTCCGTGACCTTGCCGCGGAAATAGCGGTGGAACGCGTAGGCCGGGATCGCCACCACCAAGCCCGCCGCCGTGCAGACGAGCGCTTCGCCGATGCCGCCGGCCATCTTCATCGGGTCGCCGACGCCGCTCATCATCACGGCCAGGAACATCTTGATGAGACCGAACACAGTGCCGAGCAGGCCAAGCAGGGGCGAGATCAGGGCGATGGTGCCCAGCGTGTTGAGGAAGCGCTCCAGCCGGTGCACGACGTGGCGGCCGGTATCCTCGACCCGCTCCTTGATGATCTCGCGCGGGCGATGGCGCACGCTCAGGGCGGCGGCCAGCAGCTCCCCGAGCGGCGAATTGGTGCGCAGCGCCTCGATGTGCGCCGGGTCGAGCCGGCGCGTGTGGGCCCACTCGCGCACTTCGACACCCAGCCCCGGCGGCACCACGGACTTGCGCCGCAAGCTCCAGAATCTTTCGAGGATGATCGCCAGCGCGATCGCGGAACACAGCAGGATCGGCACCATCGCCCATCCGCCGGCCATCAGGAGTTCCAGCACGAGCCCACCCTTGCACCACTCAATCGACAGGCGCGCATGATAACAGCGCGCGCAGCGCGGACTGTGCGGCGGGTGGCAAACTCACTCGCGCCAGTAGCGGCGCTGCCGATCGCGTTCGTAGGCAAGCAGGCGTGGCGCGGCGTCGGCGGGGAACGCGACCCACAGGGCGCCATGCTCGGCGGTGTTGTGCAGCGGCGCGCCGTAATGGGCGTAGCGTTCGACCACTTCCGGATGCGGATGGCCAAAACGGCTGCGCCAGCCGGCCGACACCAGCGCCAGCGCCGGCTTGAGCGTGGCCAGGAAGGCGGCGCTGGATGAACTCCGGCTGCCGTGGTGCGGGGCCACCAGCACCAGCGGCGGGCCGCTGCCGACCGCGGCGGCGACGGCGGGCTCGAAGCGGCGGCCGATATCGCCGGTGAGCAGCAGGCGGCCGCCCTGCCCTTCGACCAGCAGCACGCAGGAGCGGTCGTTGGCGCGCGCGGCCGTGCGGCCGGCGAGTGCCTGCGCATGCGGATGCACGACGCGGAAGGCGACCCCATCCCAGTCCCAGCGTTGCCCAGCCTGGCACTGGGCAGCCGTGAACGGCAGCCGCGCGGGCTCCCCGGCCAGCAGGCGCGCCTCCGGGTGGGCATCGGCCACGGCGGCCGCGCCGCCCGCATGGTCGTTGTCGCCGTGGCTGACCAGCAGGCGATCGAGCTGCGTGATGCCCAGCGCGCGCAAGGTCGGCAGCACCGCCGCCTCGCCCAGGTCGAAGCCCGAGGGAAAGCGCGGCCCGGCATCGAACAGCAGGGCATGGCCGCGCGTGCGCACCAGCACCGCCAGCCCCTGGCCCACATCGATCACGCCAGCCTCGAAGCCACCCGTCGCGGGCAGCGTGCGTGCCGGCAGCAGCAAGGGCAGGAACAGCACCAGGCCGAGCGCGCGCAACGGCACGCCCCGTGGCAGGAACAGCCACACCGCGCCGAGCGTGGCCAGCAGCAGGGCCCACGGCGCGAGCTCGGGCAGGTACCAGTGGGCGCCCGGCCAGCCGGCCATGCGCTCCAGCAGCCACCATTGTGCGTGCGCGATCCAGCCGCCAACCGCCAGCACCGGCGTTGCCAGCGGCGGCGCCAGCAGCAGGCACAACAGGCCGACAAGGCACAGCGGCACGATCACCAACGTGACCAGCGGCACGGCGACCAGGTTGGACAGCGCCCCCACCAGGGATGCCTCGCCAAAGAACCACACGGTGAGCGGCAGCAGGGACACGCTCATCACCAGCTGGCCGGCGCCCAGTTCCCGGACCGCACCGGCCAGGCTGCGCGGGCCGCGTTCCAGACACAGCATCAGGAAGGCCACGCCGACGAAGGACAGCCAGAATCCCGGGGCCAGGGTCGCCAGCGGATCGACCACGAGCATCGCCAGCAGGGCCAGCGCGAGCCCATGCGGCCCGCTGCCGGCGCGGCGCCCGCAGCGGCTGAGCATCACCACACCGATCATCAGCAGGGTACGCAGGGTGGGCAGGCTGCCGCCGGCCAGCAGGCCGTAGCCGGTGGCCACCGCCAGGGCGGCCGGCGCTTCGGCGATCTGCACCGGCAACAGCAGCGCGGCGCGCGGCCACAGCCACCAGGCGAGCCGCACCAGCAGCGCGCCGAACAGTGCCGCCATGCCGACGTGGAAGCCGGAAATCGCAATCAGGTGCGGCACGCCGTTGGCACGCGCGATCTCCCAGTCGTCGGCACTCAGCCCGCGCGTGTCGCCCACCGCGAACGTCTGCAGCAGGGTGGCATCGTGGGCGTCTCCGACGCGCCGGCTGATATCAAGCGCAAGCGCTTCACGCAGGCCGTCGATGCAAGCGGGCGTGACACCGATCAGCTGCGCCGAGGCCGCTTCACGCACATAGCCCACCGCCACGATGCCGCGCTCCAGCGCCTGGCGCTCGCCATCGTAGCCGCCGCGATTGACCAGGCCGCGCGGGCGCTTGAGCCGCGCGCGCAACTGCCAGCGGCTGCACGCAGCCAGTCCAGCGGGCGCCTCGCCATACCAGCTCAGGCGCGCCCTGCCGCGCAGCGCCAGTGGCGCACCAGCCAGCGCGGCCTGCTCGATCCGTACCTGCAGCCGGGTCGCATCGGTGCGTCGCCGCGGCAGGTCATCGACCACCACCACGAGATCGAAGTCGCGCCCTTCCAGAGCGCGGGGCAGGCGCGCGTCGAGCGCCACGTCGGCGCGCCACGCGCACCAGGCGAAGCCCAGCACGACCAGTGCCGCCCAGCGCAGGCGCGGATGCAGCAGGGCGGCCAGGGCCAGCGCGGCAAGCAGGCCATCGAGCCAGCGCGGCGGCAGTTCCGGCAGGGCATGCACGGCAAACACGCCAAGCAGCGCGGGCAGCGCGCCGGACACGCCCAGGAGGCCTGCCCGCAGGGGGCTGCCGCTCGCCCTTGCCCGGATCAGCATCGTGTCTCCCCGTCCATGCCTGCACGCCCGCGCCCCGGCCACCCGGCCTCGGGCGCGTCACGCGGCCCGCTCGGCAGGATGGCGCAGGGCGCCCGGCCCGGGTAGTGCGCTTGCGCGCGGCGGCATGTAGGAATTCAGCGCGCCCGCGCGTCGGCAGACGGCGCGACCGGCGGGCATCCGCGGCGCAAGATCCGCTGGAGCAGCTGGCCGGACGCTGGAGGGACAGCGGCTGCACGTGCGCGCAGTGCCCGGCCTGCCGTTGCAGGGGCGGAGCAACCTGCCCCGCCTTCAGTCCATTCCTTTCAAGGAGAAGCGTGCGTGGGCAGGGCGTCCGCCCGTGCCGAACCGATCTCGCCAAGCACGCCACCGGAGAGCTCGAGCACCCGGTCGGCGCGCGCTGCGAGCCTGGGATCATGCGTGACCAGGACCAGTGCCGTGCCGACTTCCCGATTGAGTTCCAGCATCAATTCATAGACTTGCGCAGCATTCTTCTCATCGAGATTACCTGTGGGCTCATCGCCCAGCACGCAGGCCGGGCGCGTGACCAGGGCGCGTGCCACGGCACAGCGCTGGCGCTCGCCACCGGAAAGCTCGCCCGGCTTGTGCTCCAGGCGCGCCGCGAGGCCGACCCGCTCGAGCAGCGCGGTGGCCTGCGCGCGTGCCGCGGCGATGGGCGTGCCACGGATCAGCAGCGGCATGCAGGCGTTCTCCAGCGCGCTGAACTCGGGCAGCAGGTGATGAAACTGGTACACGAAGCCGAGTGCACGGTTGCGCAGCTCGCCCCGCGCACGGTCGGACAAGCGCGACATCACCTGGCCCGCCACGCGCACCTCGCCGGCCGTCGGCGTATCGAGCCCGCCGAGGATGTGCAGCAGCGTGCTCTTGCCCGTGCCCGAGGCGCCGACGATGGCCACCGTTTCGCCGCGCTGTACCGACAGGTCCACCGCGCGCAACACCTCGGTCCGCAGCCTGCCTTCCTGGTAGGTCTTGGCCAGCCCCCGCGCTTCCAGCACGACCGCGGGCGTCGGGGATCGGGAATCGGCAATCGTGGAAGCGCTCGTCATCGACGTTCAATCCGGATGTGCAAGGTCACGTGCGCGCGACCCGCAGTTGGCCATTCACGAATCCCCCATCCCGATTCCCTACTCATAGCGCAGCGCCGCCGCGGGTTCCGTCTTCGCCGCCCGCTGCGCCGGATACAGCGTGGCCAGCGTGCAGAAGATGAAGGCGGTGACGGTGATCCAGATCACGTCGCGCCAATGCAGGTCGCTGGGCAGTTCGCTGATGTAGTACACATCGGGCGAAAGGAAGGTGACGTGGAAGGTGCGCTCGACCCAGTGCACCAGTTCCGGCAGGTTGAGCGAAAGCAGGACGCCGAACAGCACGCCCAGGGCGATGCCCAGCGTGCCGACCAGGGTGCCCTGCACCATGAACACGCCCATGATGCTGCGCGGGCTTTGTCCCAGCGTGCGCAGGATGGCGATGTCGGGCTGCTTGTCCTGCACCAGCATGACCAGGGTCGAGACCAGGTTGAAGGCCGCCACGGCGATGATCAGCGACAGGATGAGGAACATCACCTTCTTCTCCATCGCCACTGCCTTGAAGAAGTTGCTGTGGCCCTGCATCCAGTCGCTGACCCGGTAGTACTGCCCCAGGTCCTGCGCCAGTTCGCGGCCGATCGCCCAAGCCTGGAACATGTCGTCCAGGCGCAGGCGGATGCCGGTCGGGCCATCCAGGCGATACAGGGTTTCGGCATCCTGCATGCTGGTGAAGGCAAGGCCGGAATCGTATTCCTGCATGCCGACCTCGAAGATGCCGACCACGGTGAACGGCTTGAAGCGCGGCAAGGCGCCGATGGGCGTGGCGCTGAACACCGGCGCGAACACGGTCACGCGGTCACCCACGTGCACCCCCAGCGTCATCGCCAGTTCGCTGCCGAGCACGATGCCGAACCGGCCGGGCTGGAGATCGGCCAGCGCACCGGCGCGCATGTGGCTGGCGACATCGGACACCTTCGTTTCCAGGTCCGGCACCACGCCGCGGATGATCGCGCCGCTCACGCGCGCGCCCTGCAGCATCGCCTGGCGTTCGACGTAGGGCGCCGCGCCCAGCACATGCGGATTGCGGTCGGCGATCTCGATCGCGCGCGGCCAGTCCCTGACCGTCTCATCGATGCCTTCGATGGTGGCGTGCGCGACCATGCCGAGGATGCGGTCCTTGAGCTCCTTGTCGAATCCGTTCATTACCGAGATGACCGTGATGAGCGCCGTCACGCCCACCGCAATGCCGAGGATCGACACCAGGGAAATGAAGGAAATGAAATGGTTGCGCCGCTTGGCCCGCGTGTAGCGCAGGCCGATGAAGACTTCGAGGGGACGAAACATGCAGCGCGTGATCCTTGGGGACAGGGGCCGGCAGCGAGGGCCGAACGTCCGGACGTGGCCGGCAGAGTGCCGCAAGGCGGGCGGCCCGGCAAGCGATCAGCCGCTGCCCGCGGCCTGCGCCCTTGCGCATTGCCCGGGATCGCGCAGCTGCGCAGCGCGGTTCGCAGGCGCCAGCCACGCCGCACGTTCAGGCAGGCTGGCCGACCTCGGCGCGTGCCAGCAGCAGGACCAGGCGCCGCCATGTTTCCCGATCCAGGTTGTCACGCGCGAACAGCGGCCGGAAGCGCACGCGCCCGGCACAACGAAAGTCCAGCGCGAGCAAGGTCCCCAGGCGCCGCTGGGCGACCAGTTCCGCCGCATGCTCGCTGCCATCGAGGGCAACCAGCAGCCAGCCCTCGGGTTGCCAGGCGATGCGCCGGAATGCCGGCTTCAGGAAACGGCGCAGGCCGCCCGCCGCCAGCACCAGCACGGCCAGCGCCAGCGCAGCGCGCGCAAGCGGCGCCAGGCCGCTGGCCGCCACCGCGAACAGCGCGCAGGCGACGCCGGATGCGGCAACCCATGCGACCGTGCGCGAGGGCAGGTAGTCAAAGGCGATGGTGGGCGCGGATGTCATCGATGATGGCCGCGAAACGCGGGTCTTGCGGAACGGCATGGCCGGTCAGCCAATCCCACAAGTCCGGGTCGGACTGGTCGAGCAGGGCGTCGAATGCCGCCTGCTGCCGTTCACTGGCGGCCGCATGACGCGCATCCAGCCACCAGCCGAGCATGAAGTCGAGTTCGCGCGTACCGCGCCGGCAGCGCCAGCGCAGGCGCGACAACGCATTCATTGCCAAAGCCGCCAGGCCAGCCGCGCCCACAGCGCCCACAGCACGAAGCCCCCGGCGGTATAGACCATGAAACGGTGCATCACGCGGTTGTAGCTGCAGTGGATGAGGCTGTGCACGACACGCAGGGCGACGAACAGCCAGGCCAGGGCGAGCAGCGGCCCATCCACCGCGCCGATGACGCAGGCGAAGCCCAGCGCCGCGTAGAACAGCACCGGCAGTTCGAACAGGTTGCGGAAGTTGTCGGCCGCGCGGGTATCGACGTACTTCTCCGCCGCGCGCGCCGAGGTCGCCACGGCCTGCGGATGGATGCGCAGGCGGCGCATTTCCCCCACGCGGGTGAAGAACATGCGCAGCCAGACCACGAAGGTCAGCAGCGCCATCGCCATGGCGGGCCAGAACACCAGGCGCGCATCCATGCGGGCGCCCTCAGCTGCGCCGCTCGACCAGCAGCTTCTTGGTCGCGGCGATCGCCTTGGCCGGATTGAGGCCCTTGGGACAGGTGCGCGTGCAGTTCATGATGGTGTGGCAGCGGTAGAGCTTGAAGGGATCTTCGAGGAAATCCAGGCGCTCGCCGGTCGCCTCGTCGCGCGAATCGACGATCCAGCGATACGCCTGCAGCAGGATCGCCGGCCCCAGGTAGCGGTCCGCATTCCACCAGTAGCTCGGACAGCCCGCCGAGCAGCAGGCGCACAGGATGCATTCGTAGAGCCCGTCGAGCCTGGCCCGGTCCTCCTTGGACTGCAGGCGCTCGCGATCCGGCGGCGGCGGCGATTCGGTGCGCAGCCAGGGCTTGATCGAAGTGAGTTGCGCGTAGAAGTGGGTGAGGTCGGGCACCAGGTCCTTCACCACCGGCATGTGCGGCAGCGGGTAGAGCTTGACGTCGCTGCCACTGCATTCGGAAATCGGCTTGGTGCAGGCCAGGGTGTTGGTGCCGTCGATGTTCATGGCGCAGGAGCCGCAGATGCCCTCGCGACAGGAACGGCGGAAGGTCACGGTCGAATCGACCTCGTTCTTGATCTTGATCAGCGCATCCAGAACCATCGGGCCGCAGGTCGAAAGATCGACGTCGTAGCTGTCCATGCGCGGGTTGCGGTCGTCGTCCGGCGTCCAGCGATAGACGCGGAAGGTGCGCACGTCGGTCGCGCCGGCCTTGGCCGGGAAGTGCTTGCCTTCGGTGATCTTCGAGTTCTTGGGGAGCGTAAATTCGGACATGATGGTTCCGGGATTCGATGGTCGCTATTCTGGGTTCCGGAGCGCGGGGCGGGAACGAATTCCCGCATTCTGCTGCCGGGCCCTGCCCTCAGTACACGCGCTTGGCCAACGGCACCGACTTGACGTCCTGCGTGAGCGTGGCAAGGCGCACCGGGCGGAAGTCGAACGTGCACTTGCCCTTGGCGTCCACCTTGACCAGGGTGTGCTTGAGCCAGTTTTCGTCATCACGCTCGGGATAATCCTCGCGCGCGTGCGCGCCGCGGCTTTCATGGCGTTGCTCGGCCGAATTGATGGTCGCCACCGCGTTGTAGAGCAGATTCTGCAGCTCCAGCGTCTCGACCAGATCGGAATTCCACACCAGCGAACGGTCGCTCACGTGCACGTCATCGAAGCTTGCGAAGATCTGGTTCATCTTGGCGCAGCCTTCCTGCAGGGTCTTTTCGGTGCGGAACACGGCCGCGTCGGCCTGCATGGTGCGTTGCATCGTCAGGCGCAGCTCCGCGGTAGGCGTCCCACCCTTGGCATGGCGCACGCGATCGAAGGCATCCAGCGCCTTGTCGCAGATCGTCGCGGGCAGATCCTTGTGCGGCTGGCGCGGCTTGATCGTCGCCGCGCAGCGCTGCGCGACCGCGCGACCGAAGACGACCAGGTCCAGCAGGGAATTGGATCCCAGGCGGTTGCCGCCATGCACCGACACGCAGGCCGCCTCGCCGACCGCGAACAGGCCAGGCACCACGCTTTCGGAGTTGCCGTCGCGCTTCTGCACCACCTCGCCGTGGATGTTGCTCGGGATGCCGCCCATGTTGTAGTGCGCGGTCGGCAACACCGGAATCGGCTGGCGGGTGACGTCGACGCCGGCGAAGATGCGCGCCGATTCGGAAATGCCGGGCAATCGTTCGTGCAGCACTTCGGCACCGAGGTGCTGCAGATTCAGCAGGATGTGATCCTTGTGCTCGCCGACCCCACGCCCCTCGCGGATCTCGATGGTCATGGCGCGACTGACCACGTCGCGCGAGGCCAGATCCTTGGCATTGGGTGCATAGCGCTCCATGAAGCGCTCGCCGGCGGAATTGGTGAGGAAGCCACCCTCGCCGCGCACCCCTTCGGTAATGAGGCAGCCCGCCCCATAGATGCCGGTCGGGTGGAACTGCACGAACTCCATGTCCTGCAGCGCCAGGCCGGCGCGCAGGGCCAGGCCACCACCGTCGCCGGTGCAGGTGTGTGCCGAAGTGGCACTGAAGTACGTACGACCGTAGCCACCCGTGGCCAGCACCACGCCGTGGGCGCGGAACAGGTGCAGCGTGCCTTCGTTGAGATCCAGCGCCAGTACCCCGCGGCAGGTGCCTTCGTCATCGAAGACCAGGTCGATGGCGAAGTACTCGATGAAGAAGCGCGCGTCGTGCTTGAGCGATTGCTGGTACAGCGTATGCAGCATGGCATGGCCGGTGCGGTCGGCCGCGGCACAGGTGCGCTGCGCCGTGCCCTTGCCATAGTGCGTGGTCATGCCGCCGAACGGACGCTGGTAGATGTGCCCGGAATCGGTGCGCGAGAAGGGCACGCCATAGTGCTCCAGCTCGATCACCGCTTCGGGCGCGTGCTTGCACATGTACTCGATGGCGTCCTGGTCTCCCAGCCAGTCCGAGCCCTTCACGGTGTCATAGAAGTGGAAGCGCCAGTCGTCCTCGCCCATGTTGCCGAGCGCGGCGGAAATGCCGCCCTGCGCGGCCACCGTATGCGAACGGGTCGGGAACACCTTGGAGATGCAGGCGGTTTCCAGACCGGTCTCGGCAAGGCCGACCGTCGCGCGCAGTCCGGCACCGCCGGCGCCGACCACGACGATGTCCATCTTGTGTTCCTGGATCTTGTAGCTTGCCATCTGTTCAGCGCCCCAATGCGATACGAAGAATGGCAAGCACGCACGCCGCGCCGCCGAGGACACACAGGAAGCGGATGGCGACCTGCAGTACCAGTTGCCAGCCGGAGGTGTGCACGTAGTCCTCAACCACCACCTGCAGGCCAAGCTGCGCGTGCCAGAACACCGCCACGACGAACAGCAGCATCAGGAGTGCGTTCACCGGCTCGGCCAGCAGGGCGCGCGCAGCTGCGTAGTCCAGACCGGGCAGGCGCAGCGCGAACCATACGAACCACAGCCCCAGCAGCACCAGCGCGATGGCGGTCAGGCGCTGGACGAGGAAATGATGCACCCCGTGCTTGGCCGAGCCGAGCACCAGCGCGCGCTTCAACGGCGTACGGAACGTGCTCATGCGCCACCCCACTGCAGATAGATGCCGATCCAGAGCAAGGCGGTCAGCACCAGGCTGCCAATGCTGGTGATGAAGCCGTTGCGCACGAACTGGTGGATTTCATAGCCCCACACGAAATCCTGGAACAGGTGGCGGATGCCGTTGAGCAGGTGGAATGACAGGGCCCAGCTCCAGCCGACCAGCAGCACGATGCCGATCCAGGAGCGGCAGAACCCGGCCACCGTCGCATACGGGTCGGGCCCGGCCGCAAGCGCCAGCAGCAGCGCCAGCAGCAGGAGGGTACCGATGGCAAGCGCGATACCGGTCAGGCGGTGCAGGATCGACGTCACCATCTGGACTTGCCAGCGGTAAACCGAGACGTGCGGTGACAAGGGGCGCGCAGTAGCTGGCATGGCTGGCTCGTGCAGGCAGTGGAACAGGTGGATACATGCCGCGCCCGGCGCGACAGGTTCAGAAATCGATGCAGCGGCCGTTCTTTTCCCAATCCCCGTAACGCGTCGGATCGGGGTGCGGCGTGGGCGCGCTCCCGTCCTTGTCTTCACCCGGGCGAGTCAGGCGAACGCGCGACGGCGGCGCCGCAGGCGCACCGGGCTGATCGTTCGTTGCATCGTCGGACGGGTTTGCGTTTGACATGGCGCGTTGCTCACTGAAGGTTAAACCCTGGCGCGCGCGGCGGCAACCGCGTGCACCGGCATGGCCATCCGGCAGGCCGTCGGTCCACGAGTTGCCGCACACCTTCCGACGCACCACACTGGGCGCTCCGCCACGCTCATGGTCGCCATGCCCCTGCCGCTCTGCCCTGCCGACATCCTGGTCATTTCCGGTGCTGACGCCAGCGCTTTCATGCACGGACAGTTCACCAACGACGTCGACACGCTGGCGCCCGGCCGCTGGCACTGGAACGCCTGGCTCGACCCACAGGGGCGGGTGCGGCATTTCTTCGCGCTGCTGCATCCGCAACCCGGGCGCTGGCTGGTCTGGTTGCCGCTCGGCGGCGGCGCGGCCATGCGTGAGGCGCTTGTGCGCTTCGTATTGCGCGCGGCGGTGCGGATCGACGACACACCCGACTGGATGCTGCACAGGCTGGGCGCGGGCGATTCACCGGCAAGCCTGGCCGCCGACGAGCTGCACGACCAGGACGGCGGCCTGGTACTGCGCCAACCCGCGGGCCTGGCCTGGCTCGCGCCGGCCGCGAGCAGCACGCCCGACGCCGAGGCGCTCGCCGCCTGGCGCCTTGCCGAGGCCCGGGCGCGCCTGCCGTTGCTGGCCCCGGCGCTGACCGGCGAATTCGTCGCCCAGGCGCTCGAACTCGACCGTCTTGGCGCGCTGCGTTTCGACAAGGGTTGCTATCCCGGCCAGGAAATCGTTGCGCGCCTGCATTTTCGCGGCGGCAACAAGCGCCAGTTGCGCCGGCTCGCAATCCACGGCCTGCCGCCCGCGCCCGGCACGCGGCTGAGCGGCGCGGGCGGGCGCAGCGTCGGCACCCTGCTGTATGCAGCCAGCGCGAACCCGCAGCGATCCGAAGGGCTGGGCGTCCTGGCCGAGGCAGGCGCGGCGACCGGCGAACTCAGCGCCGGCGGCTGCCGTGTGGAACTGATCGATGGCCCCAAACCGCCCGCGCCAGGCACGCCGGCAGCCTGAATTTCCGGCCAGGCCGCTGCCACAACCTGCCTTACACCAGCCTGAATGAATGCCGAGGAATTGCTGACATGCAGCATCGCTTCCGCTAGTCTGCGCGCCCAGTGCCCACCCGGGGGCAGAATTTCCGGGCTGAACGAAACCAGATAACCGATTGCGCCTGGCCCATTTGCCACGCAATCCATGCGTGGCGCCACCCGTGGTGGCGCCACAGTTTCGAGGCTGGAGCGACTGCCGGGGTGGCAGACGCGATCAGCCGGCGTTGTGTGTGCAGTCGCGCGATGGCGGGCTGCGGGCGCGCGCCACCCATTTCAATCCAGGATCCTGGGGTGCGGTTCGTCGGGGCATTGTCGCACCGTCGGATCACACCGGTGATGGCCGCGTGATTGCCCTCGCCACAGGATCGTGAATGAGAGGTGTCGCATGAAACTCGCGTTCCTGCTGTGGCTGGCCACGATCGCGCCGCAGCCAGCCGCCGATCAGATCTGCCTGGCGACCACGGTCTACCTGGAAGCCCGCAGCGAATCCACCCGCGGCCAGATGGCCGTGGCCGAAGTGGCCATGCGGCGTCGCGACAGCGGCCGTTGGGGCACGACCGTGTGTGACGTGGTGCGTGCGCCGGGCCAGTTTGCGCTCACGGTCGGCAGCCCCGAACGGATATTGCGCAACCCGGTGGCCTGGCAGAAGGCCTGGCACGTGGCCGGACAGACGCTCGACATGTGGGCCAAACCGCGCGATCAACGCCAGTTCGTGGTCCCCCATGCCGACTCGTTCGCGACCGTCGACATTGCGCCCTACTGGACCAAGGGTCCGCCGCTGGCCACCATCGGCAGCCACAGCTTCTATCGCGTCAACTGACGCCTGGCCACCGAGCGCCGTGCCGCTCCCGTGGCGATGAGTTCCGCTGCAATCGACGACCCGCGCCTGCGGGCGCGCATCGTGCGCATCCATGCGCTGCCGGGCGTGCGCGCCGGCTCGGCCCTGCTGCGCTTGCCCGGGTGCCTGCTGGCGGTGCAGGACGATGCCTGGAGCATCGCCTGGATCCGCCTGCCTGATCTCGCCGTCACCCTGCAGGTGCTGCGCGGCCATGGCGGCGCGCTGACAAAGCTGGCCAAGCCGGACTTGGAAGCCGCGCTGGCAGCGCCGGACGGCCACATCTACCTGTTTGGCTCGGGGTCGCGGGCCAACCGCCGCGCGGTGGTGCGCATCAACCCGGATGGAACCGGCGTCGAAGTGCGCGAGCGCGCGGACATCTATGCGGCCATCCGTGACGCACTGGCTTTGCCAACCATGCCCAATATCGAAGGCGCCGTGATGGCCCGTGGTCGCCTGAGGCTTTTCCACCGTGGCAGCGGGGTCGCCGCAAGTGCAAGCGTGGACCTGCCACCGGATGTCCTCGACGGAGGCGAGGCCGCTGTCATCAGCGTGCGCCGTTACAGTCTGGGCCACATCGATGGCATTCCGCTGCACATCACCGATGCCGCCGCAGCCGGCGCCGGCCGCACGGCGTTCCTTGCTGCCGCTGAAGACACTCCCGACGCGATTGCCGACGGCCCGGTCGCAGGATCCGTGATCGGGCTGATCGGTCCCGCTGGCGCGCCGGGTTGGACACGCGTGCTCGAGCCGGACGGTCGGCCCGGCACGCGCAAGTTCGAGGGACTTGTCCTGGACGCCGACCTGCGCGCCGCCTGGCTGCTGACCGATCCCGATGCTGTCGATCGGCCGGCAGAGCTGTGCCGGGTGGAGCTGCAAGGCTTCGCCTGAGAGGACGTGCTTCAGCTGCGCGCCTGTGCCAGGCGGTAGCGATGTTCGGCATGCCAGGCGCGGAAATTGGCCAGGACGGTGCAGAAGTAGATGAAGCGGAACAAATGCAGCTTGCGCTTCACCAGCGGGGTGTCGAAGAGATCCCCTGCCAGCATCGAAATCACGCCCTGCTCGACTTGCAGGGTATTGCGCGGTGCGCGGAACAGCTTCTGCATCACCGGATTGTTGAAGCGGTAGATGAAGAAGGCAAAACGCGCCATGCCGGCGCGCAGATGCTTCTCCATCCGCCGCTGCAGACGTGCTTCACACGCCGGTTCGTGCAGCGCGGCGTCCACCACTTCGGCCGCGCGCTCCGCACCACGGGTGGCCAGATAGACGCCGGAGGAGAACACCGGGTCGAGGAAGGCGAAGGCATCGCCGACCAGTATCCAGCCCGGCCCGCCGAGCGTGCGCGCGTCATAGGAGTAGTTGCCGGAGACGTGCATGCGCCCCTCGACCAGGGTCGCACCCGCTACCCGCGCCCACAGGGCAGGATTGAGTCTGAGGGTCTCCAGCAGGAACTCGCTGCCGCGGCCGCGACGCGTCTTGAGGTAGTCGGGCCGGCACACGGCGCCCACGCTCATCCGGCCATCGCGCAGCGGAATCATCCACATCCAGCCATGTTCGAAGTTGTAGATGCTGATGTTGCCCGCGTCTTCGCCATCGCGCCGCCGCGCGCCCAGGAAGTGGCCGAACAATGCCGCGCTCTGGTGCTCGCGATTGCGTCGCTGCAGCTTGCCGTGGTGGGCAAGCAGCGCATCGCGGCCGCTGGCATCGACCACGTAGCGCGTCTGGATGTGGTACTGGCTGCCATCCTCGCGGCGCACTTCGACCGTGTGCGCTCTCGGCCCGACGTGCTCAACGCCCGTCACGCAGGCGCCCTCGCGCCCATCGACGCCCTGCTCGCGTGCATGCTCGAAGAGCATCGCATCGAAATCCGCGCGCCACACCTGGTACGCGTGCGGCGGACTCCTTCCCAATGCGCGCGCGAATGCGTAGGTGTTGTAGCCACGCTCATTATCGGCCTCGAAATCGGCGCCCGGCTTGCAGACTCCCAACGCGCGCACCTTGTCCAGCACGCCGAGTCGTTCGAATACCGGCAGGTTCATCGGCAACAGGGATTCACCAATATGGAAACGCGGGTGACGGGTCTTCTCCAGCTGGACCACCTTCCAGCCCTTGCGCGCCAGCAGCGTGGCCGCCGTGCTGCCGGCCGGCCCACCGCCAATCACCACGACGTCACAGGATTCAGTCACGTTCGGTTCTCCTGCATGCGCTGTCTCGTGCCGTCGATGCCTGATCGAGGACCGCGGCGCGCACGCGCATGCCAATTGTCCCAGGCGCGCTCATCAGGCCAGGCTGGCGCGCGTCTCGAGGCGGCTCGCGGGGTCCACGCACAGCTCGCCCAGCGGCGGGATGACCAGGGTGGTGTATTCCCGGTAATGCGCCGAGGGCAGATCGCCCAGGGCCAATCGATCCATCCGCGGCACGTCGATCGGCAACTGCGCAGCCTCGTAGAGGATCACCTCGTGACCGGGTGGATAGAAGCGCAGCAGCTTGTCCACCAGGGCCTGCAGTCCCTCGCGTTCGGCGTGCAGGCGCGTGCAGGAAAGGTCGCCAGACAGGGCCACCTGCCACAACAGCACCAGGCCAAGCGGATCGAGCTGGCGGTCGTAATGAAGAAAGTGCGTCGCCTCGATCGATTGCACGCCGCGATGTCCGGGATCCAGGCCGAGATCGGCGTAGAGGCAGGCCTCGGCGGAAATCCCCGGCTCCATGCGCGCCGGACAACCCTCGGCACGCGCCTTGCGGATCACCCGATGCGGCACGTCGGCGAAGACCCCCGGATGGCCGTAGAACACGGCACAGACCTGCTTGCCGGCGCGCACCTCCTGCATGATCGCCGCATCGATCTCGCGGTAGGTCTGGCGCCGGTCCTTGCCGGGTGCGTAATGCAGGCCGAGATTGATCACGTCGGGGCGCATGGCACTGATCATGCCCAAGGCAAACGGATCGGCCAGGCACAGCACGACCTCGGCCGCACGGATCTCCGACAGGCAGCGTTCGCTGGCATGGCGTCCGAACTGGATGCCACCGCCCACCACCACGAGGCCCGCCGCCGCAGCCGGCGGTGACGCCGGATCGCGTACGCGCATCACCCGGCCGCGTCCTTCGTGCTTGGCGCGGTACAGCGCCTGGTCTGCCTCGTGAATGAGCTGTTCCAGGGATTGGGTGTGCTCATCGGCCTGACACACGCCAGCGCTGATGCCGACCCGGAAGGTCCGGCCGAAAACGGTGATGGGCTCATTGCGGTCGTGCAGGCGCTGTGCCACGGCTTCAGCCGCCTGCGCGTCCGCATCGAGCAGGACGGTGAACTCGTCGCCACCGCTGCGCCCGGCGATGCCGCGGCCATCGAGTGCCTCGCTGATCCAGTCGGCGAGCATGCGCAGCGTCGTATCGCCGGCGGCGTGACCATACCGGTCATTGACCTGCTTGAAGAGATCGACATCGATGACCAGCGCCGTGAACGCCCCGCCACTGCCACGGGCCCGCGCAAATGCCGCCTCACCGAGCCGGCGCACCTGCTGGTAGTTGTACAGGCCGGTCAGGCCGTCATGTTCGGATTGCCAGCGATAACGGCGCCGTTCGCGCGCCGATCGGTGCAGCAGGATCAACAGCAGCATCGCCGTGACCAGCGCTCCACCCAGGCCCAGTACCAGCACCAGTTGCCGACGCTGGTTCGCCGTTTCGCGTGCCTCGGCCAGTTGCTTGCCGGTTTCGAGCAGGGCGATCTGCTGTTCCCTGGACTGGGTGTCGAACTGCACCTGCAGATAGGTCAGTTGCCGTTCGCGCGCGTTGCGCTCGGCCGCGCCGTTGGCCGCCGCCGCGGCCTTCTGGTGCACCAGCGCGCTGGCCAGGTCGCCACGCAGTTCCATCAACCGCGCCAGCAAGCTCTGGGTGTCGGCGATGGAAAAATCGGAGCGTACCCGCCGGAAATACTCCAGGGCGTCGCCAAGCAGCGCCGCCGCCTGATCGAGGTCGCGACCGACGGCAATCAGGACTTCGGCGATCAGCAGCCTGGACCCATAGGCGCCGGCGACGAAGCCCGCCGAATCGAACTCCGCCAGGGATTCCTGCGCCCAGGTGAGCGCCTCGGCATGCTGCCCGCGGGCGGCAATCATCTTGCCCACGCCATACTTTCCATTGGCGACGAAAATGGCGTCACCGGCACGCTCGCAGGCTTCGATCTGGCGATGACGCCAGGCTTCCGCCAATTGGGTATTGCCGGCCTTTTCTTCGGCGAGGGCAACATCGGCCGTGAGCCGGCAGATCACCAGGGCGTCGGGGCTGTGCGCGTCCCTGGCCAGATCCAGTCCGCGCATCGCCAGCGTGCGCGCACGGTTGACCTCGTCGACCGACGTGTACAGGTAGCTGGCTGCCTCGAGCAGGCGCGGGAATTCTTCCGGTACCGCCGGAACGTAGCTCAGCGCCTCGTTGAGCCAGGTGAAGGCCAGGGTCCAGTCTTCGATGTGGGCGGCAACATTCATTGCCGTGATGTACACGGAAATCCGCAAGCGGGGAGGAAGATCCTCATCCAGCAACGCGCGCAATCCATCCACGGCGCTGACTTCCTCGCCGGCAATCGCGAGCTGGCGCAACCGCAGGTAATCCAGGCGCCACTTCTGGCTTGGCGAGAGCCGTGCGCGGTCGGCTTCCAGCGTCTTGATCCTGGCGCTCGATACCGCCCAGGGTGCGCTGTATACGAGCCGCTCGACCTCGCTCAGTCGCGATTCGGGATCATCGGCCGCCAGCACACCGCCAGCGACCATCAGCAGCGACAGCAGCCAGACCTCGATGCAGCGTGGCAGGGCGTAGCGCGGCATGGCGACATTCGGCCAGGCGATGCTATTCGTCGTAGGCCCGGATCGTGTGATCGGTGGCGAACTGCCCGTCCACCAGCCCGGTCAGGCGCTTGATCGCCGCGTAGTCCTTGTCGAGCATG
Source organism: Dokdonella sp. (assembly GCA_023228465.1). Classification (GTDB taxonomy): domain Bacteria; phylum Pseudomonadota; class Gammaproteobacteria; order Xanthomonadales; family Rhodanobacteraceae; genus Dokdonella_A. Next base: position 80,051 of record JALOBC010000009.1, read on the forward strand.
GCCTTGCGCTCTGCGTCGGACAGGCCTGCGCGGCGCATGGTGGCATCCGCATCCTCGTGGTACTCGGCGGCCAACTTCGCGTCGCGACCGAGTTCGCGCATGAATTCAAGCAGCTTCGACATCTTGTGTTCCCCTGGGCGTGGTGAGCCGACGTGTCGCGGGGGCGCCTCGGGCGGCTCCACGACACCTTGGCAACGATCTCGAACAGGCAAGCGCCCCGGCACTCGGGGAGCCGGTGGACACTAGCACAAGAATTCGTGGACTTGTGAAGCCTCCGACAGCTTGCCCGTCCCTCGTGTGCGTACCGCGCAGGCTGGCCTTGCGCGGCCGGGCCTGGCTGGCGATTCAGGCAGGGCTGGCGTTGTACCGGCGTCGCTCCAGGGCACCGGGCCGCTGCTCATCGAGCGGCGGAATGACCAGCATGGTGTATTCATCGAAGTGCGCAGCGGGCAGGTCGCGCAGCGTGAGATGCTCGGCGCGCGGGTGATCGACCGCCAGCTGCGGTGCTTCGTACAGGATCACCTCATGCGTGGGCGGATACCAGCGCAGCAGCTTCTGGGCCAGTGCCTGCAGCCCGGAGGACTCGGCCCGTTTGTAGTCGCCGGCAAGATTGCCCGGTCCCGCCGCCTGCCACAGCAGCACCAGCCCGGACGGATCGGGTTGGTGGTCGTAGAAGAGAAATGCGGTCGCTTCCATGGATTGCACGTCGCGCCCGCCCGCATCCAGACCCAGATCTTCGCGCAGGCAGGCGGCGGCGGAAATACCCGGTTCCACGCGCACCGGGAAGCCTTCCGCACGTGCCTTGCGGGTGACTTCCTGCGGAATGTCGGAAAACACGCCGGGGTGCCCGTAGAACACGACGCAGACCTGCTTTGCCGCGCGCACTTCCTTCAGGATCGCGCCCTGGATCTCGGCACCGGCCTGGCGCCGGTCCTTGCCGGCGGTGTAATAGCTGCCGAGGTTGACGACATCCGGGCGGAATGCGCTGACCATGGCCAGCGCGAACGGATCGGCAAGGCAGAACGCGACCTGCGCCGAGCGGATCTCGGCCAGACAGCGCCCGCTCACGTGACGGCCGAACTGGATACCGCCCCCGACCACCACCAGGCCGGCCGCCGGGCCGGACGCGGCAGCGTCATCGCCGGCACGCACCACCCGGTCACGCCCTTCATGCTTGGCCCGATATAGCGCCTGGTCCGCTTCGTGGACGAGCTGTTCCAGGGTCATGCCCGGGGCCCTGGCCTGGCACAGCCCGGCACTGATGTTGAACTCGAAGGTGCGCCCAAACACGGTGACCGGCTCGATACGGTCGCGCAGGCGCTGCAACAGGGCATCTGCATCGTCGGCCCCGCCCTCCAGCAAGACCGTGAACTCGTCGCCACCGCTGCGCCCGGCGATGGCCTGGCTACCGGCAGCCTCGCTGATCCAGCTACCCAGTGCGCGCAGCGCCGCGTCACCCGCAGCATGGCCATAACGGTCGTTGACCTGCTTGAACAGATCGATATCGATGACCACCGCGGTAAATGGCCGGCCGCTGGCGCGCGCGCGGGCAAACGCCGGCTCGCCCAGCTTGCGCACCTGCTGGTAGTTGTACAGGCGCGTCAGGCTGTCATGCTCGGACTGCCAGCGATAGCGCTGCCGGGCGCGCGCCGAACGGCGCAGCAGGATCGACAGCAGCACGGCAGTGATCAGCAGCCCGCCCAGCCCGAACACCAGCAGGAGCTGTCGGCGCTGGTTGGCGATCGCCTGCGCTTCCGCCAGGCGCTTTTCGGCTTCGAGCAGGGCAATCTGCTGCTCCTTGGCCTGGGTGTCGAATTGCACCTGGAGATAGGCGAGCTGGCGCTTGCGGGCCTTGCGCTCGGCGGCGGCCGTGGCAGCAATGGCCGCCTTCAGGTGCGTGAGTGCCGCAGCCTGATTGCCGGCGCGTTCGGCGAGGCGGGCGAGCAGATTCTGGGTCTCGGAAATGGCGGCATCGGCCTGCTGCTGCCGGTAGTATTCCAGGGTGCGTTCCAGCAGGGCATCGGCCCGTTTCGGATTCCGATCCAGGGCAATCAGGCTTTCCGCGACCAGCAACCTGGCGCTGTAGGCACCGCCCTCGAAACCGGCTTCCTCGAATTCGGCCAGCGCCTGGCTGCCCCAATCCAGAGCCTCTGCGTAGCGCTCCTGCCCGACGGCCATCTTGCCCACGCCATACTTGCCATTGGCAATGAAGATGCGATCGCCGGCACGCGTACAGGCTTCGATCTGGCGCTGGCGCCACCGCTCGGCGATCTGGAAGTTGCCTGCATGATCCTCGGCCAGCGCGACGTTGGCCAGGGCTCGGCACATGCCCAGTGGATCGCTGCCATCGGCCTCGACCTGGCGCAGCGCGCGCAGCGCCAGGTCGCGCGCCCGGCCGGTTTCGCCGACCAGCGTGTAGAGGTAGCTGGCCGCGCCCAGCAGGCGCGCCGACCCCGGTGGAGCGCTGGGCAGATAGACCAGCGCCTCGTTGAGCCAGGCGAAGGCCAGCGACCAGTCTTCGACATTGGCCGCAATGTGGATGGCCGTACCGTAGATCTGCAAGCGCAGTGCAGCCGACATGTCCTGCTTCAGCAGGGACGCCAGGCCGCGCAGGCCGGCCAACTCGTTGCCGGAAAGTGCCAGGTTGCGCAGCCGGACATATTCCACGCGCTGGCGCTGATTGGTCGTGAGGGCACCCAGCTGCGGGGCCAGGGCGTCGATTCTTGCGTTCGACTCCCGCGGCGGCGCCGTCGTGGAAAGCCGCTCGATCTCGCGGACCTGGCTCTCCAGGTCGTCGGCAGCCAGGCAAGGCATACCCACCCCTGCCAGGATCAGCAGGGCAGCAAGGGCGATGGCAAGCCGCCGGAACATGCGTGATCCACCGACGCCTGGGCGGGGCTCACCTGCCGTAGGCAATGATGGTGTGGTTGGTCGCGAACTGCCCGTCGACCAACCCGGTCAGGCGCTTGATCGTGGCGTAGTCCTTGTCGAGCATGGCCTTGCGCTCTTCGTCGGACAGACCCGCACGGCGCATGGTGGCATCCGCGTCCTTGCCGTATTCGGCGGCCAGCGTCGCATCACGACCGAGTTCGCGCATGAATTCGAGCAGCTTCGACATTTCGTCCCCTCCCGGTGAAGAAACTTCGCCAGGCGCTACCGAAGGCACACGCTGGCGTTCGTCCAACTTCCCTGCCAAGGCAACCGGGTTTCCCCGCGCAGCCGTGGGACTGAGCGCATTAACGCACAATTGTTGCATATTGTGAACACTTCGGGTAAAGCCCCAGCGCGCCAGCGCACGCGCACGCCACCACGACCGCACCTTCGAGCCGACGGCAAGCGAGGTTTCCATGCACGAACAGTCCACTCCCAACGGACGCATCCGGCGCCTCGGCGACGGCCGCTTCGAAGGCCGCCTCCAGCGCACGTTCGAGGCTCATGCGCCAGCCACCGTATGGCGCATGCTGACCGATTCCGCCAGCCTCGCCCAATGGCTTGCCCCCGGCAGCATCGAACCGCGCCAGGGTGGCCGCGCACGCATCGACTTCGTGGACAGCGGCATTGTCATCGACAGCGAAGTGACCGAGTTCAGCGCGCCCGAGCGCCTGGCCTATTCCTGGAGCAGCAAGGATCAGCCCGCGCGTCCCCTGCGCTGGGAGCTTGCGCCCGCCGGCGCCGGCACCTGCGTCACGCTGACGGTCGGCACGCCCGCTGGCGAGGATCCCGCCAAGGCCTGCGCCGGCTTCGAGGCCCACCTGGAAATGCTCGCCGCAGCGCTGGAAGGCGTTCCGATCAAGTTTCCGTTCGACCTGTTCATGGCGGCACGCAAGGCCTACAGCGCGCAGATCGGCGGCTGAGTTCCGCGGGTGCCAGGGAACCGGCCGTTTCCGCCAGCACTCCGGTCGGGGCGTCGCTCGGAAAAGTGCAGAGGACGCAAGGGACTGGGCACCTTCACCACCCGGCAACCCGGCGGGCGCCGGGAGACCCCGGCGGCTCCTGGCGAATGGCGGCAGTGACGAAGACTGCGACCTGCTGCCGGTTACACCTGCAGGTCGGCGTACTCGGGATGCCCTGCCAGCCAGGCCTCGGCAGCGCTGTCCAGTGACACCACCTTCCAGCGCCGGGCGCGTGCGTAATCCAGTGCCGTGTGCATCAGTTCATCGAGCACGGCGCGCTCGGCATGCGACGCCGGCACCAGGATGCGGGTGATCGCCATGCCGCCTTCGGCAAGCGTGTACTCCAGCGCGCAGCGCGTGTCGTCCAGGCTGGCCTCGAAGCAGCCTTCACCGCGGTTGTGCAGGATATCCAGTGCCATCTCGCCCTCCAGATCGCTGCCGGGAAGGATAGCGCCACGCACAGGCTTCGGTATGGTCCGGCGGCCCACCGCGGCTGAAATCACGGCGCGACATGCGAAACTGATGGCCCCGTTCGACACCAGGCCGCATCCCTTGGACGAGCAGACCGTGCAGGCGCCGCAGATCTGGGTGGACGCCGATGCCTGCCCGGCCGTGATCCGCGACATCCTGTTTCGCGCCGCTGATCGGGCCCGGGTAACGGTGACCCTGGTTGCCAACCAGTGGTTGCGCACGCCGCCATCACCCTTCCTGAACGCGTTGCAGGTCCAGAGCGGATTCGACGCCGCCGACGACCTGATCGCCGAGCGTGCCGGCCCCGGCGATCTGGTGGTAACGCAGGACATTCCCCTCGCCGCCCGCGTGTTGGAGCGCGGCGCCGACGCGCTCAATCCGCGCGGTGAGCGCTACACCCGCGACGCCATCGCCGAACGCCTGTCGCTGCGCAACTTTATGGAGGAGCTGCGCGGCGCGGGCGTGCAGACCGGCGGTCCGGCCACGCTGCATGCGCGCGACCGCCAGGCATTCGCCAATCAGCTGGATCGGTGGCTGGCCGCGCGCGCGCCGCGCTGACGCCGGATCGCGCCCGGCCTGCGATCCTGCGCTACGCGCCTTCCACGCGCACGCCGTCGGCCACGATCCGGTACTCCACCGGCTCGACGAGGGCGCCCTTGCCGCCGTCGCGGTTGAAATGCTCGACCTGCTCAGGCGTGAGTTCCTTGCGCGACAGCACGCCATGCACCACGGCGGCGCCCTTGGCATCCTTGGGCAGGAAGAACGCGTGATCGCCGAACATCACCCGCGCCGCCACCCCGTCGTCCTCCAGCATCATCCAGCACCCACGCGCCTGGCAGACCTCGGTGATGCGGCCGCTGAAGCGCTGCGGCTCGCCGGCGTGGCTGTCGAAGGCCGCGACCGCCGTGGCGACCGATACCGCCGGCCCATCGGCGAAGGCCTGGCCATAGGATGCCGGCTGCGCAGCATGGGCGAGCATGGCGGCGGTCGAGAGCAGCAGGAAGGCGAAGATGCGCATGGCATGCCAATGGTGACGTATGGGGTCGCAAAGATAGCCGCGCCCGGTTCGGCAGACCAGTGCCGCACACCAGGGCAACGGACTTCACGCGCCACGCGCGGGAGCACCAGGCATGTGTCAGCGTTCGTACCCGACGGACTGCGGTGACAAGCCCACAGGCGCCTGCACGTCGAAGCCGTCGCAATAGATGCCGCTTTCTCGCTCGTAGGCGCAGGGTATCCAGGTCGGCACCTCGTACCACGCGCAATGCGCGGGCGAGGGATCATCGGCGCAGGCCAGCAGGGTCCCCGGATCGGCACTTGCACCGTCATTGACCGCAACCACGACGGGCAAGGGTCCGGGAACCTCCATGCCCGCGCGCGGGCGGATGCCCAGGATGAGGTCCGTGTAGCGTTCCGCCGCCAGCGCTCCGCCGCTGCAGGTCACGATTTCCCCCTCTGTCTGCCAACTGCCGGTCTTCGAACAGTCCATCTGCATGGGCGTGGCCGAACTGGTGGCCGGATTCCACTGGAACCCGGGCGGCAGATGCGTCTGTACGTGGATGCCGGTGCTGGGCGCATTGCCACGGTTGCCAAGGAACACCATGATCTTCGAGGTGAGATCGTCGGGCTGGAACACCTCGGGATGGCGTCCCATCTGGTCGATGAAGAGATCGGCCGCGGGGGCCGCTTCGATCGGATAGGTCCGTTCTGCGCAGTAGTTGGGCAGCGAATCCACCAGGCATTCGGCGAGTGCGGTGGATTCACCCGGAAGCGAGTCATCGACTGCCATGACCAGGCGCGCCGCCCCCAGTGGCGCATTGGCGGCCACCGCGACACGCAATTCCAGACTGCCCACGTTGTACATGCCGCCGCTCAATCCCCCGCCGCCGCAAGCGATGAGCTGGCTGCCATCGGGCGCCACGTCGAACGTGCAGGTCAGGGGCAGGAGCGGCGCGTAGGTGGCATGGGAAACGTAGGTGATTCCCGGCGGCAGGCGGTAGTAGAGGCCGCTGCGTGCAAAGGTGCCAGGGCAACCCGGGACGCTGGGCGCGCACTTGCGGATGAACGTGCTGATCCGCCGTTCCGTGCCGCGCTGGAACGCAGAAGGCGCGCCGATCAGGCCCAGCTCCGCGCCGAGGTAGGGCGTGGGCTCCGCAGCGACGGAGCTCGGCGACATGCAATACAGGGCAACGGACGCGGCAACGAGCAGTGCCGGAAACAGGCGAAGCAACATGGCAATGATCCCCCTTGAGCAGGGGTCATCGTGGGGGTTGGCGCCGCCCGGCGCCACCCCTCAAACGCGGGGTCCTGGGCGAAGGGTGCGCCGGCGCGAAGCCTCATGCGGCGCGGGCTTGGGCGCGCCTGAAAACCGCCATCGACGGCATTGCGCGCGCTCGCGCATCGTTGACGTTGGCACCTTGCATGAGGCCCTGGTCATCTCCCGCGATGTCCGGGCGCAGACGGCTTTGCATGGGCGTCAGGCCGGCGGCGCGCCCGCCGATGGAGCGGGCCGCCCGGCGCTGTCCCAGCCGCGCCGCATGGCACCGAGCAACTGGTGCACATAAGGCATGCGCCATGCCAGGGCAAGCATGTCCGCGGCGAATCCGCCCGCCTGCGTGATCGGACGGAGCGGCAGCAGTCCTGCCAGCATGCCAGCGGCGAACCCCCCGCCGAGCAGCCAGGCGATCGGCAGGCGGCGCGTTTGGGTCCTCAGTTCCACCATGCGGGTCGCGAAGCCGGCGCGCGCCTGCCGGTATTGCAGGGCAGCCGCGGCAAGTTCGCGTTGGCGAGCGCTGCGACTCATGGCTCGCGGTTCGCCAATTCGCGGAGCACCGCCCGCGTCTGCGGCAGACCCAGATCGCGGGCACACGCCTTCACGACGCGGGCGATCCAGACCAGCGCCAGCACATTGGCCAGGGCCACCACGCCCATGCCGATGAACACGCTGCCCGTGAGCTCATAGATACCGGCGGCGATGGTCGCCAGGATGGCGAGCCAGGCGCTGGCCGCGAGCACGAGCATGACCAGGCCAAGCACCACCACGCGGGAGCCACTCGCCTGGGCGAGGCGCAACTCGGCGCGCAGCACGCCCCACGCGGCCGTCGCCACCTGCGCGGCCTGTACGACCGCGCCGCGAGCCGCCACCAGGGAATCCACGGCTGCCGAAGCAGCCGCATCCTGTGCGTCCGGTCGCGCCTCCTCGCCGGCCTGCATGTCAGCGGCTGCGCAACAACCGTGACAGCACCACACCCGCGGCGAAGGCGATTCCCGCAGCGGCGAGTGGATGCTCACGGATCTGCTCGCGGGCCGCCGTGCCGAAGGTCTGGGCCCCCTCGGCAAAGCGACCACCGGCCTCGCGCAGGTTTTCATTCAGTTCATCCGTGTTGGCACGCAATTTCGCCTTGAGCTTGCGGATCTCGCCGCGCGCTGCATCGGCGCCTGCCTCCACGCCGGCGGAAATCTGCTCACCAGCGGCCTTCAGGTGTTCCCTGGATTCTTTGATATCGGACATGACCCCTCCGGAAATCGACGCCTGCCGGCATGGCAGGCTGGATGTCAAGACTATCGGCGCAAAGCTGAACGGCCCTGCGCCTGCCGAAGGCGGGCCGTGACCCACTCGCGCGCCGCCGGGCGCGGCCAGGCATCGTCAACGACCATGTTCCACGCGGTCGTACGAAACCCACCACTCATTGCCCTGCCTTGCCTGCCTGCGCATGGCCATTGGCGCCCCGTGTGCTGATCGCCTGCATGAGCCGATCGGCCATTTCGGTCAGCACGGCCTGCTCTTGCGGATTCACGTCACGCGGCGTGCCATCCATGATGCACAGCGCACCGAGTACATGCCCGTCGTTGTCGCGGATCGGTACGGCCGCGTAGAAGCGCACGTCGCGCTCGGCCAACAGCGGATCCTCGGCGAAGCGCGGGTCGCGGCGAATGTCGTTGACGACGAGCGCCTGAGCATTCTCGGCCAGCACGTGCGAGCAGGGCGCACCTTCACGCGGCACGACGCGCGCTTCGCGCGAGAGTGAGCCAACCGGGGTATGCACCTGCTCGGCATCGATCCAGGAGATCTCGGCGAACTGCACGTCGAACGCATTGAGCGCCTGGCGAATGGCCGCCTCATGCAGTGGAACGCAGGCCTGATCGAGCGCGCCGCTGGCGTGCAGGGCGGCAACGCGTGCGGCATCGTCGGCGGGCAGCGGTGCATCCTTGGCGCCGGCCAGCCCACCATCGACTGGCGCAAGATGATCGACCTGCAGGATCAGTTCGCGGAAGTTGCCGGCGATGGCGTCGACACCCAGGTGGCGCAGATCGCTTTCCTCGGGCATTTCGCTGCCGACATCCCAGGCTGCGGCAACGATCCGCACGCGCGGCAGGCTCCGGCGCAAGCGCCGTGCGATCAGGCGGATGCGCGCTTGGGGCTGCGTACCGAAGACCGAAATGCAGGCCGTCACGGGGCGGGTCGCGGCGTGTGGCAGGTCGAGTTCGCGCGATGGCAGTATCGCGTACCTGGCGCGCCAGGTCCGGTAGCCCTGCCATGCCAACGCGTGCGTGATCATTTCTGCCGCCGCCACGTCGATATTCGTGCGCGCACCCAGGCAGTACACCAGCGGGCCGGTCGGCGTGCCCGGGGACGGGTACTGTGCGCGCAATTCGGCGAGCAGGCCCTCCATGCCCGTGGCAAAGCGCAGGCGATGCCCGGCACCGGCCGCATGGATATGCTGGCGGGTTGCCAGGCACAGGGTGGGCACGCCCACGTCGGCGTAGAAATCGACCAGCGCCGCAGCCGTGTCGTCGCCGGGTCGCGCACTGCGCCGCTGGACGACGTAACCACGGGCGAAATCCGCCGCGTCCTCCCCGTCCCCCGCGAGCAGGCGCTGGTAGAGTCGCTGCGATGGCGCCAGCGTACTTTCGCTGCCGAGCAGCACCTCGATGAAGCGCAGCGAAGGCAGATAACGGCCCGCCACCACCAGGCAGACGGTCAGCGGGGTCGAGAGAATCAGCCCGATCGGCCCCCACAGCGCGGTCCAGAAGATCGCGGCGACGATGATCGACATGGGGCTGAGACCGGTCGTCGAACCGTACAACCACGGCTCGATGGCGTTGGCGAAGATCAGCTCCAGCGAAGCGATCAGCGCCAGGGTCCACAGCACCATGCTCCAGTCGCGCGAGACCGCAAATGCCAACGCAAGCGGGAATACCGCCGAGACGATGGAGCCGACATATGGCACGAAGCGCATCAACGCGGCGACAAAACCCCACAAGGCCGCGGACGGCACGCCGATCCACCACAGACCCAGCCCCATCGGCACGCCGTAGCAGAGATTGACCGTGAATTGCACCCGCAGGTAGCGCCCGATGCGTGCGGAAGCCTCGTCCATGGCGTCGGTAGCCACGTGCAGGTCGGTCCCGGACAGGCGCAACAGGCGCTCGCGAATGAAGCGCCAATCCATCAGCACGAAGACCAGGAACAGCAGCGCGATGCCGACCGTGACGACCGGTTCGCTGACCTTGTCGAGCCAGTTGAGGGCGACGTGCACCGGCCGGGATTCCGGCCCGACGATCTCGACCCGCGTCGGTGCAGGCGCGCGCCGGCCATTGGCTTCGGTATCGATCTCCTTCTGCACCGTTTCCAGCGTCTTCATGGCGCCGGACCAGGCGCCGGGCTCGTAGATGGCCGTGCGCAGGGCGTGCAGCTTGGTGCGAATGGTGTGCTGGTAGGTGGGCAGGTCGGCGCTCAGCGCCGTCAATTGCGTCGTCACGTAAGCCCCGATGCCGCCGACGACGCCAAGCGCCAACCCGACCACGAGCAGGACTGCGAGGGTTCGCGGCAGGCGCCAGCGGTGCAGACGACGGACCAGCGGATCGAGCAGGAAGCCCAGCAGCATCGCCAGCGCGAACGGGATCAGCAGCGAGCGGCCGAAGTACAGCGCGCCGATGATGATGGTCGCGATCAGCAGCGCGCTCAACGCGCGCAAGGTCGGCACCAGCGACACCAGCGTGGCGGCGAGCGCGTCCAGCTCGCCGGGCGGAGTCGCGCGCCCGGGCGCCGAGCCCGCTACGCTGGGCTGCGCAGTTCCGTCTCGCGTGGCCGGATCGATGGGCATGCCGTACTCGGTTGCGGATCAGGGGCCATCTTGCCGGAACCCTACTCGGCGCCGGACATCCAGCCGCGCGCCGCGGCACCTGCGCCCAGGCTTCCCTGCCGGGCCGCGCGACCATGGGCCAGGCGAACGCAGGCACGCACATCCTGCGCAGGCGGGTGCCGGCGGCCGCCGCGCGGGCGAGCCCGCAGGATACCGCGATCACGCGGACGTGCGCGCCACGAAGGCGGTACCGGCGCGATCACGCCGGTCGCTGCAGCGCCCGACGCCCGATCCTCCGGGCCGCGATCACATCCGCTCGCGCCCGGTGCTCGCGTAGATCGTCCGGCCGTCCTTGATGGTCTCCAGCACGGCAATGTCCTTGATCGACATCGGCTCCACGGTCAACGGATCGGCATCCAGGATCACCAGGTCCGCGCGCTTGCCGGGCTCGATCGATCCCTTGCTGCTCTCCTCGAAATACTGGTAGGCGGCATTGATGGTGATGGCCTTCAAGGCCTGCAGCGGCGTGATCCGCTCCTCGGGCCCGAGCAGCACCCCGGATCGGGTGGTGCGGTTTACCGCGGTCCACACGGTCATCATCTGGTTGACCGGCACGACGAAGGCATCGGTATGGTTGGTCGGCCGCAGGCCTGCAGCGTAGGCACTGCGCATCGGACTGATGAAGGATGCCTGTTCCAGGCCGCGATTCCGGATGTGCGTGTCGCCGAAGAAGAAGGTGTGGTCGGTGAAGAGCGACGGGATGATCCCGTAGCGCGCGAACGCCTCGAGCTGGTCGGGGCGGACGAACTGGGCGTGGATGGCGACCGTGCGCCGATCCCGGGCCAGATCGCCGCGCGCGGCCTTTTCGTGCGCCTCGATGAGAAAATCGATCGCCGCGTCGCCGTTGCCATGGATCAGCACCTGCAGGTCGTTGTCGTAGCACTTCTGCACGCCGGCCAGCATCACGTCCAGCGGCAGCCCGGGCTCGCCCTTCCAATCCGCCTCGCCGGCGGGCCCGCCGGTCAGATAGGGCGTCGTGAACCAGGCGGTCTTGCCCTGCGGCGAGCCATCCGCGGTGATCTTGCAGCCGCCGAGCTTCAGGTGGTCGGAGTACGTCCCGAAGCGCGAGGGCGGATTGGCCGCCAGCACCGTGTCGAGATCGAGGATGAAGGGATAGGTGACCAGGTCCATGAACAATCCGCCCTGGCGGGCGATGCGCTGCAACTGCTCGACCTCGTGGGCATGGGTGGCCCCTTCCTGCGCGGTCGTGACTCCAGCGGCCGCATACAGCATCTGCCCTGCCCTCGCCGCCTCCAGCTCCGTGTCGATCCCAGGCGTCGGCAACTGCGAGAACATCGGCAGGAAACCCGCCTCCATCACCAGGCCCTGCAGTTCCTGCGTACCCTCCTTGCGCAGGATCACGCCGCCGGGCGGGGTCGGCATGCCATCGGCATACCCGTACCTGGCGAACGCCCGCGAGTTCAGCACGGCGCCATGCTTGGAGACATGGATCACCGCCACCGGATTGTCCGGGAAGGCTGCGTCGAGGAGATCGCGCGACAACAGCTGCCCATCGGGCATCAGGTTCTCGTCGTAGCCGTAGCCGAGCAACAGTTCTCCTGGGGCAAGATCCTTGTCTCTCGCAGCGGCGCGCAGGAGATCGACGATGTCCGCCGCGCTGGCGGCAGTCCCCACGGGCGGCGCCGAGACGTTCACCCGATCAGCCAGCGACAGCGCATCCATGAAGTGGCTGTGCGGATCGATGAAGCCTGGCAGGAGCGTTCGGCCGTCCAGATCGACCATCTCCGTCGCCGCGCCGCGATGCCGCGCTTCGACATCGCTGCGATCACCCACCGCAAGGATGCGTCCATCCGCGATTGCCACGGCTTCGGCAGAGGGCTGCGCATCGTTGATGGTGATGATGGTGCCGCCAAAATAGATCCGCTCGGCCACGCCTTCGGCAGCGGAGGCGGGAGGTATGGCGTGCCTGGCCGCTGGATTGGCGCAGCCTGCCAGCACCGCGGCGGCCAGCAGGATAAGGATCGGACGCAGCATGCATCACCTGGGGAGTGGGAATCGGTCCCGAGTGTAGCGGTTCGATGCGCCCGGCGAATCCCCGCGTGAAAGCCGGTCCGGGGCGCGTCGGCGCGATGAGTGCCTCGGCACGCCGATGCATCGCCGATCAGCCCGAAGGCGCGGCCGGTGCATGAACTTCAGGGATGAACGGAACCAGGGCAACCGGAATCGGGGCCTGGCAACGGATGCTTCTGCGCGCCGATGCATGGCTGATCAGCCAAAAGCCAGGGCTGCAGAATGTGATTCAGGGATGAACCCCACCAGGGCAACCTGGATCGGTGCCTGGCAAAAGCTGCCGCCCGCGCGGATCGAAACCTCGCGGGCGGTTCATTGCAGCGGCGCCTTCGGGCGCCGCTGTTCAAGCAACACGGAATCGCGCCTGACGTCGGCGCGCATCGCTGCGCGAATCCGACAGATACGTGGCGCCGCGCCTGTAGGTCTCAGACCGCGAAGCCTCCCGGCGCGACCTGCCTGCACCGCCCGAAGCGGACGCTGGGTATGCAGCGCCCGAAGGGGCCTGGAAGGCGTGCTTCACGGAAAAGCCGGGCACCCTGCGGCGACGCGGGCGGAGAAACAGACTCATGATGGAACTCTTCAAATAGTTGTTCATTTCATCCTCCTATATAAAGTTTTATGTTTTCAGAGGCTTACGTGACACATTGTAGCACAAATCGCACTTGCGCGCACCCACCAGACCCGCGTTGAGCAGGGCGCGGCGGAGCCTTTGAACTCAGGCAGGGCGCGCGCCGGGAGGGACCCTGCGGCGGCGCTTTCCGGCGCAGGGCCGGTGGGGAAATCAGCAAGCGGGCCCTGCAGTTCGGCCGTCACGGCCGCGAGTCACCCCGCGATCTGCAGCGAACTCGCCGCCCGGTGCCCTGCGCGCTTCGGTAGCTGATTCGCCCGGATTGGCGTTCAATAGCCCCCGCCCCTTGTCACACCATCCACGGAGAAGACATGCGCAACGCCGAAGGCCAGATCGTGCTCATCACCGGCGCCGCCATGGGCATGGGACGGCTGTATGCCGAGCGGGCGATCGCCGAGCGCGCGGCGGCAGTGGCCCTGTGGGACATCGATGCCACGGCGCTTGAAGCCACGCGTGCCGAGCTGGCTGGCCGTGGGGTACAGGTGCTGGCCCACGTGGTGGACGTCGCGTCCCAGCAGCGCGTTGCCGAGGCGGCCCGCAAGGTGCAGGCCGAGGCGGGTGACCCCGGCATCGTCATCAACAACGCGGGAATCGTCCGCAGCAAGCCATTCTGGGAGCACGCGCCGCAAGAGAGCGAGGCCATCATCCGCGTCAACGTGCTCGGGCCCATGCACGTCGCCCGCGCCTTCCTGCCGGCGATGATCGCCGCGGGTCGTCCGGCACGCATCCTCAACGTGGCCTCCGCATCGGGCTATCTGTCGGTGCCGCGGATGAGCGTGTATACCGCCAGCAAATGGGCGGTGATCGGCTGGAGCGATTCGCTGCGGCTGGAACTGAAGCGTGCCGGCCACGGCCACGTGCGCGTCACCACCCTGATTCCGAGCTACATCAGGACGCCGATGTTCGCCGGCGCGCGCGCGCCCCTGCTGACGCCGCTGCTCGAACCGGAGTACGTGGTGGACCGCGCCTGGACCGCGATGCAGGCCGGCAAACCGCGCCTGATGCTGCCCTGGACGGTCGCGTTTGGCCGCGCCGTTGCCGGCCTGCTCCCGCAGCCGCTATGGGACTGGGTCGCGGGCCGGGTGTTCAAGGTTTACTCGTCCATGGACGGCTTTGTCGGCCGCGCTGACGGCGAGAAGGACTGACCACCACCGGAGCATCCGCGACACCGACCAGGCGGCGCAGCCGCTCCTGCGCGCCGCAAACCGGATGGTCGGGCACGAACCCCTCTCGCCGCGACGTGCGGCGCTGCCGTTGGCGCGCCCTGCCAACCGTCCGCTTCCCGCTCCGCGCAGGGCGCGGAGCGATGCGCGCACGGCCTCGATCAGCGCCGTACCGGTTCGGAGGTCGTGTTCACCATCCACGGCACGCCGAAGCGGTCGACCAGGCTGCCGTAGCCGGGCGACCAGAATGTCTTGGCGAAGTCCATCACCACCTTGCCACCTTCCTTCAAGCCGTCGAACCAGCGGCGCGCCTGTTCGATGTCGTCGGTGTGCAAGGTGACGTCGAAGCCGTTCTTCGGCTTGGCAATGTTGGGCGCCCAGCGCTCGTCCATGTCCGCGCCCATCAGCGCCTGGTCGCCGACCTCCAGCCAGCAGTGCATCAGCCAGTCCTTGTGTGCAGGGTCCGTCGTCGGCATGTCGGGCGGCCCTTCGCCGTAGGTAAAGGCGCCCGTGATCCGGCCACCCAGCACCTTCGCATAGAACTCGAACGCCTCGCGGCACTGGCCGCGGAAACTGAGGCTGGTCACGATCTTCATGATGATTCCTCGCGCATCAAACCCCCGGCGCAAGGATACGCCCAGGATCCGGTCGCGCGATCGCTCCGAGGAACGAGCATTCAGCCACCGGGCTGGACGAGGGCCGAGGTGTGGCGGGCCAGCATCCGGCGGCGGCGCATTCGGGTCCCGCCGCGCCCTTCTGGCAGGTCGACCGCCCGGGGCAAGGTTCAAGGACGCTGGGCCGCCGAGACCTCGCCTGCCTGCGTGAAACCCGCGGCATGCCCCGCGCAGTAGTCGCCAGCAGCGGAAGATGCGACCATGCGCGCCCATTCGCGCGGCACTCGCCGCGCCAGCCGCTGCTGCGAAAATCCGTGAAAACCCCCCAAGGCCTGCAAGCACTGATCGATGACGGCGTGATCGACGAAGTGTTGCGCCCGCTCAAGAGCGGCAAGGAAGCAACCGTGTACATGGTGCGCAGCGGCGACGTGGTCCGCTGCGCAAAGGTCTACAAGGACATGGCGCAACGCAGCTTCCAGCAGCGCGTGCAGTACCAGGAGGGGCGCAAGGTGCGCGGCAGCCGCGAGGCACGGGCGATCGGCCGCGCCAGCAAGTACGGGCGCAAGCAGCAGGAAGCGGCCTGGAAGAACACCGAGGTCGATGCGCTCTACCAGTTGCGCGCCGCCGGCGTGCGGGTGCCCGAGCCCTACAGTTATGTGCATGGCGTGCTGGTCATGGAAATGGTGACCGACGCCGACGGTCATGCGGCGCCGCGCCTGGGTGAAGTCGAACTCACCGCCGAGCAGGCCCGCGAATATCACCGCGTCCTGCTGCGACAGGTCGTACGCATGCTGTGCTGCGGCCTGATCCATGGCGATCTGTCGGCGTACAACGTCCTGGTCGGGCCCGATGGTCCGGTCGTGATCGATTTTCCGCAGGTCGTCAGCGCCAGCGGCAACAACGCCGCACGCAGGCTGCTGCTGCGCGACGTCAACAACCTCACCGCGAGCCTGGGCCGTTGGGCGCCCGATCTGCTGGATACGTGGTATGGCGAGGAGATGTGGGCGCTGTTCGAGGCCGGCGCGTTGCAGGCCGAAACGGAACTGACCGGAAACTTCGAGCCCGATGAAACGGCGGTGGATCTCGACAGTGTGCGACAGGCGATCAACGACGCACGCGAGGAAGCACTGATCCGCCAGCAGGGTCGCGAGGCCGCGGCGGAAGCCGACGCCTAGCTTTGCGCCGTTCACCGCGAGGGGCCGGATGCACTCCGTGGTGTGTCCGCGAGGCACTCGGCCGCGGCCCTGCCGTCGATCACCGTTGAGCGCCTCACGGACCCGGTGCTGCGCGCATGGCGCACCGGACCCGCCTGGATAGGCAGACAGCGCGGACGCGGCATCACGCCAGACCGGGCGCCCGTCAGCTGCCCATGTCAGCTGCCCGTGTCAGTGCGCCGCGTCGGGTCGCCAACCGGGATCGCCAGCGCGCCAGAACATGAAGGCGATCCAGTCGGCGGTCAGCTGGTCGGTCTGCGTCCGGGTCGAGCCGACGCCATGGCCGGCCTTGGCGTCGATCCGCAGCAGCACCGGGTTGGGCGTACCCGAGGCCTGCAGGGCAGCGGCGAACTTGGCGGGTTCCCACGGCGAGACGCGCGGGTCGTTCAGGCCGGTGGTGATCAGCACGGCAGGATAGGTGACGCCATGCTTCACGTGCTGGACCGAATCCATCGCGTACAGGTTCTTGAAGCCTTGCGCATCCTTCACCGTACCGAACTCGGGGACGTTCGGTGGACCATTCGGCGAGAACTCGGCGCGAAGCGTGTTGGCCGCCGGCACCAGGTCGATCACGCCCGCGAACAGATCCGGGCGCTCGGTCATCGCGCGACCCACGGTAATGCCCCCGGCCGAGCCGCCGATGATGAACAGCTTGTCTTTCGTGGTAATCCCGCGGGCAATCAGATCCTCGCCGCAGGCGATCAGGTCCTGCCAGGTATGGTGCTTGTTGGCGTCCTTGCCGCCCAGGCGCCAGGACTCGCCCTTCTCGCCGCCGCCGCGCACGTGGCAGATGCCGTAGGTGATGCCCTCGCGCATCGCCGCCGCGCGGCGCGTGCTGAAGTCCGCCAGATTGGAAATCCCGTAGGAACCATAGGCCTCGACCAGGGTGATCTGCGCGCCCTTGGCCGCCTTCGGCTGGATCAGGCTCAACGGCACCATCACGCCATCGGCTGCCTTCGCCTCGAGATCGCTGACCTTGAATGCGGCCGCGTCCATGTCGCCGCGATGCCCGATGTCCAGGGCCGCGAACTTCTGCGCGACGGGGTCATAGCGGAACGTGGTCGGCTGCACGACCCAACTGGACAGATCGAGCGTGATGCCCGGCTGGCGAGGATCGGTAAACGCCTCACCGATATGGCCCTCGAACGGCAATGCGACCTGCTCGGCCTTGTCACTGCCGACCGGAATGCGCAGCAATTGCGAATACGCGCCCTTGCGCGCCAGGACGTACAACGCATCCGATGCCGCAGAAATCCGCTCGATGACGCGATTGGGCTGTGCCGCCAGCAGCGTTCTTGCTGCCGATAAGGGCTCTCCGGCCTTGATCGCCAGCACCTTGAAGGTCGGTGCGTCCTTGTGCGAGAGCAGGAAGATCTCCCCGCTCCGCGCATCCATGCCGGTGACCTCGTCACTGCGATCGACGAGGAGCTTCCATGCGGTCTTCGGATTGGCCACCTCCGCGACAGGCACCACCCACGCCTTCCATTCGTTTTGCACGCCGTTGATCGAAAGCGCCAGCGCCTCGTTCGAACCCGGGGCGATGGCCAGCACGGGAAATTCCTCGGGCGCGAATCTGGGACCATGGCCGACCTGGGCGCCGAGCACCGCGAAAGGCTGGTCGCGGAGGTTCCACCCATACAGTGTGGAGTTCTTGTAGGTATCGGTTTCCGGCTCACCAGCCTTCAATTGACGCAGGCGATTGAAATACACCGTCTTCGAATCAGGGCTCCACGCGGTCGCGCCGAAGCGCACGCGGTCGATCGGGCTGCCGATGGCTTTGCCGCTTGCCGCGTCGTAGACCGTCATCGCGGCGTTTTCCGAGCCGCCTTCGGAGACCCCGACGGCCACCTTGCTTCCGTCCGGCGCAGCGAGGAACCAGTTGATGGCATACGGCTTGCCGCCGTTCGCCGTGCGCAGGGCGGCGATATCGACCAGCTTGCGGGTGCCGGCGGCGTCGCGCACGATCAGGTCGAAATCATCCGCACCCGGCGCCCGTTCCTCGTAGAACGCGCGACCTCCATAGGAAACGTAGCCCTGCACGAAACCGAAGCTGCCGGTGAAGGCGGAAACGCGCTTCTGCAGCGCCGCCAACGGCTTGATTGCATCCAGTACCTTGCGCGTATAGGCCCCCTCGGCGTTCATCCAGTCCAGGGTCGCCGGGTCCAGCTTTTCCATGTAGCGATAATCGTCCGTCACCTTGACGCCGTGAAGCGTCTCGGTCACCGGCTTGATGGGTGCCTGGGGCGGCGCGGCACCCGCGCCGATTGGCGCCAGCGGATCAGTGGCGGCCAGCACCGGCGCAGCCACGAGAATGGCGAGGGACAGGCAGAAAACCGAAACGGCCACGCGAGTTACGGCACGCATGCGCGACTCTCCGCTGGATTTTCGGCCGAGTCTACAACTGGTGAATCGCGCTGTCGCTACCCCCATTTCGTGAACTTTCCGACAGTTCAGCCAAAACTCGGCATGGGCGGCCACAGCTTCCGAATCGGCACCCTGAAATCGCGGCAGACAAAGATGTCGGGATGCCCGCTTTCTTCGTTCTTGACGCCGTGCGGGATGCGCACGCGCCCGGCCAGCGTGCAGGTGGCCGGCGTGTGGCTGATGCCGTCGGCGGTATCGTCCAGCACGATGACGGTTTGCGGCGGCGGATCACCCGGGCCACGCGCCCAGTAGCTGTTGACGGTGCCGATGGCCGGCGGCAGTCCGAACCCTGGGCCAAGGCGATCGATGGCGCCGGCCTCGCCATAGTTGTTGGCGAAGATTGCGGTGCGGGCGCGTTCCCCGGCCGGCAGCGCGTGGTAGACGCGGGCGACTTCGGCCACCAGTTGCGGCCAGCCGATCTGTTCGGCAAAGGTGTCGTGGAAGCGGCGACTGATCTGCCAGCCCATGGATCCCACCGCTGCCAGCGGCAGCGCCACCAGTGCCGTCAAACCGAACGCACAGGCGAGCACCACGCCGACGCCGGCGCGACTCCAGCGCGCAGCCGAGGGTCGCATTCCCGCGATGCCCCTTTCCAGCGCCACCGCACCCGCCGACAGCAGCATCGGATAGCCGGGCGCAACGTAATAGTCGCGCCCGCGCACCAGCAGGAACAGCAGCAGCGGGACCACGTACATCCATGCCAGAACCCGCCAGCGGGCCGCGGCGCGGGCCAACGCGAGCCAGGCCAGGCCGGCGATCCACAGCGGCAAGGTCAGGGGACTGGCGCCGACCGTCAGCTGGCCGACCAGGAAACCATCGGTGCGGCCGATGCGCACATCGCGCTCGTGCAGGTGGCGCGCGAAATCCAGATAGATGAAATCGTGCTGCCACTGCCACCACGCGTTGGGCAGGAACAGCAGCAGCGATACCGCCACCCCGGCCCATAGCCACGGGCTGCGCAGGTGCTGACGCACGGGGGTGGCCAGCACGCCGATCGCCAGGCCCGCGACCCAGAACAGCATGGTGTAGCGCGTCATCATGCCCAGGCCAACGACCAGGCCCACGCCGAGCCACCAGCGCGCATCGCCACTGTTGGCCACGCGCAGCACCAGCCACGCCAGCAGCACCACCCACAAATAGTCGAGGCTGGTGTACATCAGCATGCTGCCCATCAGCATGGACAGCGGCGCGCAGGCGATGGCCAGCGCCGCAAGCACCTGCGCCATGCGCCGCCCGCCGAGCTCGCGCGCGATCAATCCCGCCAGCAACATCGCCACGCTCTGCGCGAGCGCCGCGGGCACGCGGAAGGCAACCAGCGAATCGCCAAACAGCGCCATCGACAGCCGCGCCAGGAAGGGTGTCAACGGCGGATAGGCGACATAGCCCCAGGCCAGGTGCCGCGCGTCGTTCCACACCGCCAGCTCATCGCGATGGAAGCCGTAGTTGACGTTGGCGCAGAAGTGCAGCAACAGGCGTGCAAGCACCAGGCCGAACAGGATCAGCAGGGTTGTCCGCTGGCGTTCGTCCAACCGGGGCCGTCGCCCCGCATCGATGGTCGGCAGTGACATTGCGTAGCCTTGAGCGTG
This sequence comes from Dokdonella sp., assembly GCA_023228465.1. Classification (GTDB taxonomy): domain Bacteria; phylum Pseudomonadota; class Gammaproteobacteria; order Xanthomonadales; family Rhodanobacteraceae; genus Dokdonella_A. Next base: position 100,221 of record JALOBC010000009.1, read on the forward strand.
AAGGCGCGAGTTTATGACGGCCCCGTCCCTTTGGCTGAAAGGGTGCAACCTGAACCTTGCTTTGGTCTTGCACCTGCTTTTGCTCGGCCTGCTATCGTTGGCACACTCAGTCCATGACGCGTTACCCTGGTACAGTGACCGCAGGGGACGCCCGTGGCATTCTGGTGGGTCAATCACAAGCAGACACGGGACCATGAGGTCCAGGGCGGCTACATCTGGTCGCCTTATCGGAACGCCAACGGCGCGTTCAACCAGACGTACGAGAACATGCGGCATGTACGCGAGGGCGACACCGTCTTCTCGTTCGCACATGGCCGCATAGGCGCCGTTGGCAGCGTCACCGCCGCCGCGACTCCGTCACCCAAGCCACTCGAATTCGGCAGCATCGGCGACTATTGGTCCGACGAAGGCTGGCTCGTGGAAGTAGAGTTCATCGACGTCCCGCGGCCGCTGAAGCCCACCACGCACCTCGACGCCATTGGCCCGTTGCTCCCGATCAAGCATTCGCCCATCCAGAAAAACGGGCACGGCAACCAGGGTTGCTACCTGGCTGGGATCTCCAATGCGCTGGGGCATCTCTTGATGGCGCTGACTGAAGCCGATGAGCTGAATCTGGGGCACGGCTTCGGCGTCCGGGAAGCAGAGCCCGATGGGCGCCTGCTAGAAGAACTGCACCAGATCGAGAGTGACCCGACCGTTCCGTACACGCAACGCGTTCAATTGGCCAAGGCACGCATCGGACAGGGCCTCTTCCGCAAGCGCGTCATCCTGCTGGATCAGGTTTGTCGTGTGACCGGCGTAAGCGACAAGCGTGTGTTGATCGCGAGCCACATCAAGGCGTGGAAGGACTCCAGTAATGCGGAGCGCATCAGCGGATACAACGGTGTGCTGCTCTCACCGCACGTCGATGCCTTGTTCGATGAGCACCTGATGAGCTTCGAGGATGATGGGCGGATGCACGTGCACCTGTCCCTTCCCGAAGAGGTGCTGGATCGTTGGTCGATCGATCCGAACCGGCGGGTTAAGCCATTCCGACCCGAGCAAGCCGATTTTCTTGCCCACCACAGATCGGTGTTTGCACGCAAAATCGCCTGACCGACATGGCCCTTGCGAGCGACACTCGCAAGAGAACGGCGCAAACCTGCGCAGGTCACGACCGATGCCGTATTCACGCGTACGTGTAATGACCAACCGCGCCCACATGCTGGTGACGGTGACGAAAGTCGCGCAGTTCAATGCACCGCGCCTTGCGACCTTGCCTGCGCGGCAGCGCCGCCTGCTGCCGATGCTGACGGTGAACTTGTGCGAGTCGGTGCGCCCGGCCGTGTACTGATGGCGTCGGTTCGCGGCGCCCGCACCTGTCATCATTTCGGCGTGTGAGCTGCGCGTTGCTCGCGCCACGGCAATGAACGCGTCAAAAATTGCCGGACAATCGCCTGACCTGGCCGCTGCGTGTTGCGCACGATCGGCTGGCCGTCGCGCTGGACCATGACCTTCTTCGCGCCCAGCACTTCTGTCATGAGACAGCTCGCCCTCCTCCCGCAAAGTCGGCGCCTGGCGGCTGCTATCGGTAAGGAGGCCTGCCCTCACCCGCGCAACAGGATGACCGGCAACGCCACCAGGGCCAACGCGAAGAGTATGCCAAGCAGGGTCACCACGACGCGCAGCGGGTCCGCACGAAGGATGCTGGCGAATGTCTCCGCGGTGCCTGCGCGTTTGGCAGCGGCGTATTCGGCCCGGACGCGGATGCTGCGCTGCTGCTCGTAGTCGTCGAAGGCGCGCTTGGCGTCCGCGAAGTCCGCGTCGTCAGTGACCCAGATTCCGCCGGCCGAAATGCCCCACCGATTTGGCGCAGTTTCGTAGAATGCGATCCGCTTCGCGTCGAGCAGGGCCCGGACATCACCGGCCGCATCATCGGGCACGTTTCGCAGGTTCAGGAGCAGCTTGGCCATGGCGCCATGATAGCCGCCATGGCCTGTCCGCCTGCGTTGCCCGGCAGGTGCATCAAGGCCCCTGTTCAGCGCACCATCACCGCCCACGTGCCGCGTGAAGCCGCCAGGATGCCCGAGGCGTCAAGCCTGCGTCTGCCCTGGAGGGCGGAGCGTTCCGCTTAATTTCCTCCGTCCCTGAGGTTTCCCCACAAATGCAGCCGCTGAATCAACAGGTTGCAGCCACTTCTGGTGTTCGAAACGCGCATGACGCGGCATGTTCCTCGCAGGTTA
>JALOBC010000010.1 GCA_023228465.1 Dokdonella sp.
GGGCAGGGTGTGCCTGCAGAAGTCCACGGATACCGGATACGGCACGCGCAGGCCCCAGAGCGCGGCCCAGGTCGGGCGGCCGCGTTCGAAGACCGATTCGGGGAACACCACGCTGACGTCGAAGGCCGGGCTGCGCAGCGACCACAGTGCCCCCTTGGCATTGCGGAACACGGTGGGTTGGCTGATGGGCGTGCGCGTGATGATCTGGCGATAGACCGGATGGTCGTCGGCGGCATTCTCGTGCGGGATCATCACGGTCTGCTCGACGGAAATCGGTTCGATGCCGCTGAGGCTGCGGAAGTGCTGCGCCATGGCCTGGCCATCGAAGTACTTGCCGGCCTTCTGGATGTGGGTGAAGCCGGCGTTCACCACCAGCCGCGCATGCGGGTGCTTGCCGAAGGCGCGCTTCCACAGGTTGCGTGCCTGGTTGCGTTCGCGTGCATCGCCCACGGCGGCCGATTCATCTTCGTAGGCGATTACCCGGTAGCCGAGCCTGAGCGCGGTGCGCACCATTTCGGCGTAGATCGGCTCCTCGGTGTAGAAACCCGAATCATCGGTCGGATAGCCACGCCGGGCGAGAGCGGTGTCGTCCTCGTAGAGGGTTTCCGCGGCGAACGTGTCATAGCCGTCCCGGCGCAGGCTTTCCAGCATCTGCACGGTCAAGGTGCGGGTCAGCGCGATGTTGTGGTTTTCGTTGAAGAAGATCGCCTGGCGTCCGTGCGCGAGGCGGGCGATGGCGGCTGCCGCGGGGGTCGGCTGGTAGCCCAGTTCGAGTGGCGCCGCGCTGTCGCCCTTTTCCGCTGGCTGGGCGATCGAGAACATGCGCCGCGAGCCCTGGTAGTCGCCGACGAAGGTCTGGAACCAGGCCACGTACTGGTTGAAGATCAGGCGGAAGGCCAGCGCGGGATCCTGTTCGCGCGCCTCGCGCATGTAGAGGTACTGCGCCAGCACGCCGGGGCGCTTGAGCGCCCGGGCCATGATCTCCTCGGACTTGGTCACCGCGGCGCGCTGCTGGGTGATGGCGATGGTGCCGGTCGGTGCGCGCGGCGGCTCGGCCGGCGCGGTGGGTGGCGATTGCGCGGCCAGCGCCAGGCTGGCGAGGGCGACGAGCTGGAACATGGCTAGGATGCCCTGGCCATTCCCGGCGGCGCGGTTCCGGCGAGCAGGCGATCGAGCGCCGCGCGGCGGGCGGCGGCGAGGGTATCGGCATTGCGCACATCCAGGCCCAGGTCGCGCACCAGGCCATCGCCGAGGCCGTAGATCCAGCCGTGCACGCGCAAGGACTGGCCGCGCTCCCAGGCGTCGCGCACCACGGTCGAGCGGCATACGTTGACCGCCTGTTCGATCACGTTGAGCTCGCACAGGCGGGCCAGGCGTGCCGCGGGATCGGCCAGCGCTTCGAGCTGGTCATGGTGGCGGTTGCGCACGTCATCGACGTGGCGCAGCCAGTTGTCCACCAGGCCGTAGCGCTGGTTCTCGAGCACGGCGGTGACGCCGCCGCAGCCATAGTGGCCGACCACCAGGATATGCCGCACCTTGAGCACGTCCACCGCGAACTGGATGGTGCTGATCGCGTTGAGGTCGGTGTGCACGACCACGTTGGACACGTTGCGGTGCACGAACACCTCGCCCGGCGCCACGTCGATGATCTGGTTGGCCGGCACGCGCGAATCGGAGCAGCCGATCCACAGGTACTCCGGCGCCTGCTGCGCGGACAGGCGTTCGAAGAAGCCGGGATCGCGCGCGGTGAGCGCTTCGGACCAGGCGCGGTTGCGTTCAAGCAGGTGTTGGTAATCGGGCATGCGGGTCTACCTCGTTCGGATGCACACGTTCTTGGGTTCGGTGAAGAAGCGCAGCGCCTCGCTGCCGCCCTCGCGGCCCAGCCCGGAGGCCTTGGTGCCGCCAAAGGGGGTGCGCAGGTCGCGCAGCAGCCAGCAGTTGATCCACACGATGCCGAACTCGAGCGCGCCGGCCATGCGATGCGCGCGATCGAGGTCGCGGGTCCACAGCGAGGCGGCCAGGCCGTAACGGCTGTCATTGGCCAGCGCCAGTGCTTCGGCTTCCGAATCGAACGGGATCAGCGCGACCACCGGGCCGAAGATTTCCTCCTGGTTGGTGGCGCAGGCATTGGACAGGCCTTCCAGCACCGTGGGCGCGACGAACCAGCCCTGCGCGCAGCGTCCCTCGAGCGCTACCGGCCCGCCGCCACACAGCACGCGCGCGCCTTCGCTGCGCGCGCGTTGGATGCAGCCGGTCACCTTGTCGAAATGCGCGCGCGACACCAGCGCACCGAGGTCGCTGGCCGGATCCTGTGGATCGCCCACGCGCAGTGCCGCCACGCGTTCCAGGTAGCGCGCCTTGAATTCGGCGTAGATCGCACGTTCGACCAGCAGGCGCGAGCCGCACAGGCAGATCTCGCCCTGGTTGGCGAAGCCCGAGCGCACGATGGTGTCGAGGTCGGCGTCGGCCAGATCGGCATCGGCGAACACGATGGCCGGGTTCTTGCCGCCCATTTCCAGCGATACCTTCCTGAACGATGGTGCGGCGGCGGTGGCGATGGCCGCGCCGGTGCGCGTGCTGCCGGTGAAGGAAATCGCCTTGATCGATGGGTGCTCGACAAGCGCCTGGCCGATGCCGGGTCCGCTGCCATGCACGATGTTGAGGACCCCGGGTGGAAAACCCGCTTCGATGGCCAGTTCACCCAGCCGCGCGGCGCTGCAGGGCGTGATCTCCGAGGGCTTGGCGACCACCGTGTTGCCGGCCGCCAGCGCCGGGGCGATCTTCCAGGTGAACAGGTACAGCGGCAGGTTCCAGGGCGAGATGCAGCCGACCACGCCGAGCGGCTGGCGCAGCGTGTAGTTGAGCGTGCGCGTGTCGCCCATGTGCGCCTCGCTCGACCATTGCGTGATGGCCTCGGCGAAGAAGCGCAGGTTGTCCACGGCCCGGGGAATGTCCAGGCTGCGCGCCAGCTTGACCGGCTTGCCGCAGTCGCGCGACTCCAGTGCCGCCAGGGCGTCCAGGTCGCGCTCCACGAGCCCGGCCAGGCGCTGCAGCAGGCGCGCGCGTGCGGCGACCGGCGTCGCCGCCCAGCCGGGGAAGGCGGCGCGAGCCGCGGCGACCGCGTCGGCGAGGTCGGTCGCATCCGAATCCGGACAGCGTGCAAAGACCTGGCCGGTAGCCGGCTCATGGACATCCAGGTAGCGACCGCCCGCGGGGGCGCGAAGCTCGCCGGCGATGAGGTTGGGGAGCGTGCCGGGGGCGTGCATGGGCCAAGCATAATCCAATCGGCTGGTCGCGCCGAAGCCCACGTTGCCGGCGTCGAGGGGGCCGCCTACAGCGATTGCGTGCGCCCGCCGTCGACCGGTACGTTGATGCCGTTGACGTAGGCGGCAGCGGGCGAGGCGAGGAAGGCGATGACGTTGGCGATTTCGGCCGGTTGGGCGAATCGGCCGGCCGGCACCGCGGCGAGCATGGCCGCTTCGACTTCCGCGCGGCTCTTGCCGCCCACCCTGGCACGTTCGAGGATGATCTGTTCCAGGCGTTGGGTCTGCGTGTAACCGGGCAGCACGTTGTTGACCGTGATGCCGAACGCTGCAAGCTCGCCGGCGAGGGTCTTGGCCCAGCTCGCGGTCGCCCCGCGGATGGTGTTGGACACGCCGAGATTGCGGATGGGCTCCTTCACCGAGGTCGAGATGACGTTGATGATGCGCCCGTAGCCGGCGCCCTGCATGCCGGGAAGCACGGCCTGGACGATCACCTGCGCGGCGATCAGGTGTTGCGCGAACGCGTCCAGATAGGCCTGCGGCGCGGCGCTGTGTGCCAGCCCGCCGGGCGGACCGCCGGTGTTGTTGACGAAAATGTGCACGGGCGCGCTGTTGGCCGCCGCTTCGACCTTGCTGTGCAAAGCCGCGTGCGCCTGCATGTCCACGGCGATGCGCGCATGTTCCTGTGCGCCATGCGCCCTGGGCAGCGTCGCCAGGGCTGCATCGAGCGTCTCCGGCGAGCGGGCGAGCAGGGTGATGTCGGCACCCAGCGCAGCCAGGGCCTGGGCCGCGGCCAGGCCGATGCCCTGCGAGCCGCCGCAGACCAGGGCATGCTTGCCGGTCAGGTCGAGATTCATGGCTTGATCCTGGCTGAGAGGGTGTGCGTCATGGCTGCGATGAGTTCCGCGTCGGTGTCCGCCACGGGCGGCTGGATCTGTTCGAGGTCGAAGCCCAGCTGCGCCGCGTCTTCGGCATCGAGGCCATCGAAGGCACGGAACTCGGCATCCAGCAGGGCCATGCGCGCGCTGGTGGCATCGTCGTAGCGGTGGGTGTGGCCGCTGGCATCGAGGACTTCGGCGACGCCCTCCTCGAGCACGCGCAGGCGTGCCCAGACCAGGGTGTCGCCGAGACTGGCCAGCCACCATTGCGCGGCATTCATGCGCCGCCGTCCATGAAGGAGATGAGCTTGGAGATGATCACGGTCACGCCGCCGGCGACGATCACCCAGGCGCCGATGCTGGCGAGCACGGCCACGGCGTTGAGCTGGCGGTCGGCCAGGCGCCGGTAGCGCGCGCCGAGATACCAGCCCAAGGCGCGCGGCGAGAACAGGAAGCCCCCCAGCCATCTGCGTTCGGCCGGATGATGGTCGCGCAGGTGCACCGCCACCAGCATCCAGGTCATGATGTAGGCGGTCAGACCGGCGACGATCATGCCCAGGCCGCTGACGAGCAGGAATTCACGTACCGCAAGCAGGGGCATGCTCAGAACTCCGCGGTGCCGGGCGCGCGCGGGTAGGGGATCGCGTCGCGGATGTTGGTCAGGCCGCAGGTGTACACCACCAGGCGCTCGAAGCCGAGGCCGAAGCCGGCATGCGGCACCGTGCCGTAGCGGCGGAAGTCCCGGTACCACTGGTAATGCGCCGGGTCGAGCCCGAACTGGGCCATGCGCGTGTCGAGCACCGCCAGGCGTTCCTCGCGCTGCGAGCCGCCGACGATCTCGCCGATGCCGGGCGCCAGCACGTCCATGGCCGCGACGGTGCGCCCGTCGTCGTTGAGGCGCATGTAGAAAGCCTTGATCTTCTCCGGATAGTTGGTCACCACCACCGGTCGGCCGACATGTTCCTCGGTCAGGAAACGTTCGTGTTCGGTCTGCAGATCGGCTCCCCATTCAATGGGATAGTCGAACTTCTTGCCAGATTTCTTCAAGATTTCCACGGCGTCGCCGTATTCGATGCGTTCGAACGGCGCGGCGATGAAGGCCTCCAGGCGCGACACCGCGGACTTGTCCACGCGTGCGGCAAAGAAGGCCATGTCATCGGCGCGCTCGTCGAGCACGGTCTTGAACACGAACTTCAGCAGCGCCTCGGCCACGCGCGCCGTTTCGGCCAGGTCGGCGAAGGCGATTTCCGGCTCGATCATCCAGAACTCGGCCAGATGCCGCGTGGTGTGCGAGTGCTCGGCGCGGAAGGTCGGGCCGAAGGTATAGACCCTGCTCAGGGCCAGGCAGTAGGCCTCGACGTTGAGCTGGCCGGAGACGGTGAGGAAGGTTTCCTTGCCGAAGAAGTCCTTGCGGAAATCCACCGCGCCCGTGTCGGTGCGCGGCAGGTTCATCAGATCCAGCGTGGAAACGCGGAACATCTGCCCGGCACCCTCGGCGTCCGAGGTGGTGATGATGGGCGTGTTGACCCAGAAGTAGCCGTGCTGGTCGAACCAGCGGTGGATGGCACTGGCCAGGGTATGGCGTACGCGCGCCACCGCACCGAACAGGTTGGTGCGCGGGCGCAGGTGCGCCACTTCGCGCAGGAACTCGGGCGAGTGGGGCTTGGGCTGGATCGGATAGGTTTCCGGATCGTCCACCCAGCCCACGACTTCGATCGCGTCCGCCTGGAGCTCGAAGCTCTGCCCCTTGCCCGGCGAGGCGACCAGCTCGCCCGTGGCGACGACCGCGCAGCCGGCGGTGAGGTGCGCGATCTCGCTGGCATAGTTGGCCAGCGAGGACGGCGCCACGACCTGGATCGGATCGAAGCAGGAACCGTCGCTGACGTTGACGAAGGAAAGTCCCGCCTTGGAATCGCGCCGCGTGCGTACCCAGCCCTGCACGCGGATGCGCGTACCGGCGGGAATCGCCCCGGCAAGGGCCTGCTTGATGGCCACGGCTTCGGGCGTGACGGCGGTGCTGGCGGGTGCCTGCATGACTCGGGAGCTCCAGTGCGGGGGCGCCAGGTCCGCGCGGACGGCGCAAGCCGGCGATGATAGCCCAAGCCGGCGCCGGGTCGGGGTACAATGGGGCACGTTCCCAGACCATTTCGCGATCCATGGCCATCCAGTTGACTACGGCTGCGCGCGAGCGCATGCAGGATTTCCTGGCCCGCAATCCCGCGGCCATCGGCGTGCGCTTCGGCATCAAGTCCTCGGGCTGCTCGGGCTTTGGCTATACCGTCGATATTGCCGATGCGGTCGGTGCCGACGATACCGTGTTCGAGCAGGACGGATTCCAGGTCCTCATCGACCGCAAGGCCTTGCCGTTCGTGGACGGCACCGAGATCGACTTCGAGCGCCAGGGCCTCAATTCCGCTTTCGTGTTCCGCAATCCGAATGCCACCGGTGCCTGCGGCTGCGGCAGCAGCTTCACGGTGGAGCACACGGCCTGAGCCCCCGCGCTGCGGGAGGCCTGCAGCAGAGCCCGCGCGCAGCGGCGCGCATCTCGCCGCTGCCGCTTGTGCCAATTCGCTGATCCGGCGTACAATTCGCGCCCCCCGTTTTCCCGGCTGCAGCGCCTGCCGGAGGGCGCGGGCCTTGCCTCACCGTTGCACGGGAGGCTGCCGCGCGGAAATTCCTCCGCCCGGTACCCACAAGGAGTCATCCATGCGTCATTATGAAGTCGTGTTCCTGGTCCACCCGGACCAGAGTGAGCAGGTGCCCGGCATGATCGAGCGCTACAAGGCGCTGATCGAGGGCGATGGCGGTGCGACCCACCGTGTCGAGGACTGGGGGCGTCGCCAGCTTGCCTATCCGATCCAGCACCTGGCCAAGGCCCACTACGTGCTGATGAACATCGAGTGCAGCCAGACGGCACTGGGCGAGCTCGAATCCGGCTTCCGCTTCAATGATGCGGTGCTGCGCCACCTGATCATGAAGCGTGACGATGCGGTGACCGAGATGTCACCGATCATGAAGAACAAGGACGACAAGGGCGATCGCCGGCGTCGCGACGACGAGGGCATCGGCAGCGGCGATGACGAAGACCGTCCGCGCCGCAGCTCGCGCGAGTCTCGCGAAGAGACCGACGAGCCCGCCGAATCCGCCGAGCCGGCAGCCGACGAAGCCAACTGATCGCCCATCGGAGACAAGCCATGTCCAAGTTCTTTCGCCGCAAGAAGTTCTGCCGTTTCACCGCCGAGGGCATCACCGAGATCGACTACAAGGATCTCAACATGCTGCGCCAGTACATCGGCGAAACCGGCAAGATCGTGCCCAGCCGCATCACCGGCACCAAGGCGCGATACCAGCGCCAGCTGGCGAGTGCCGTCGAGCACGCGCGCTTCCTGGCATTGCTCCCCTACAGCGACGCCCACTGAGAATCGCGGGGTCGCGCGTTGCGCGGCCCCGCGCCTGCCTCCGCCGGGAAGGAAGATGCGCGGAATCAGCCGGTTCCCCGCACGTCCCGACCATTCGGACAACGCAAGCTGCGTCGGCCCGCCGGCGCTAACGAAGAGGAATCACCATGGAACTCATCCTGCTGCAGAACGTGAAGAACCTTGGAAGCCTTGGCGACAAGGTCAAGGTCAAGCCCGGTTACGGCCGCAACTACCTGGTGCCGCAGGGCATGGCGGTGACGGCCACGGCCACGAATCTCGCCGAGTTCGAGCAGCGCCGGGCCGAGTACGAGGAAAAGGCGCGCCAGCGCCTGGCCGGTGCCGATGCGCGCCGCGCCCAGTTCGAGGGGGCGTCGATCACCATCAATGCCAATGCCAGCCCCGAGGGCAAGCTGTTCGGCTCGGTCGGCCCGCGCGACATCGCCGAAGCCTTCACCGCCGCCGGGCGCGCGCTGGACAAGCGTGAGGTGCTGATGCCGGACGGCCCGCTGCGCCAGATCGGCGAATACGAGATCCAGGTGCGCCTGCACACGGATGTCGAGTCCACGGTCAAGGTGGTGGTTGCTGCCGAGCACTGACCCGCTGCGTGCCCGCACGGGCGCGCCGCACGAGTCGTCCGGACGGGCGCCCCAGGGCGCCCGTCCGCGTCTGCGGGCCCGGTTTGTACACATCCTGTCCACAGGTCTCTCCACGCTTGTCCACCAGGTTGTGCGTCGCAGGATTTGCGACGGCGTTCTAGTATTCCTGTGCCCTCCGTTTCGCCCACCGTGAGCCATGCTTCCGCAGCCTGAACGCAAACCCGCCGGCAACGTCGAAGCCCTGCGCGTCCCCCCGCATTCGATCGAGGCCGAGCAGGCCGTGCTCGGCGGCCTGATGCTGGCCCCGGAAGCCTGGGATCGCATCGCCGACCAGCTCGGCGAGGACGATTTCTATCGCCGCGACCACCGGCTCATCTTCCGCGCCATCAGCGAACTGGCGCAGAAGGGCATGCCCTGCGATGCGGTGACGCTGGGCGACTGGTTCGAGGCCCAGGACCTGGCCGAGATGGTCGGCGGCTCGAGCTATGTGATCGAACTGGCCAACTCGACGCCGAGTGCGGCGAACATCCTCGCCTATGCCGGCATCGTGCGTGACAAGTCGGTGCTGCGCCAGCTCATCGACACCGGCACCGAGATCGTCGGCGACGGCTTCGCGCCGGAGGGCCGCTCGACCCAGGAAATCCTCGAATCGGCCGAGCAACGGGTGTTCCGCATCGCCGAATCGGGCGCGCGCGGGCGCAAGGGTTTCGTGCCGATGAAGGTCGCGGTCAAGGAAGCCTTCGACATCTTGCACCAGCGCTACGAAAACCGCGGCAGCATCACCGGGCTGCCGACCGGCTTCACCGACCTCGACGAGATGACCGCCGGCCTGCAGCCGTCCGACCTGATCATCGTTGCCGCCCGGCCATCGATGGGCAAGACCGCCCTGTCGGTGAACATGGCCGAGTACGCGGCGCTCAAGACGAAGAAGGCGGTGGCGATCTTCTCGATGGAAATGTCGGCCTCGCAGCTCGCCTTCCGTCTGATGTCCTCGCTGGGCCGCATCAACCAGCAGCACCTGCGCACCGGCGACCTGGCCGAGGAGGAATGGCCGCGCGTTTCCAGTGCGATCTCCCTGCTCAGCGAGGCGAAGATCTTCATCGACGACACGCCTGCGCTGTCGCCGGTGGAATTGCGCGCACGCGCGCGCCGCCTCAAGCGCGAACACGACCTGGGCCTGATCGTCATCGACTACCTGCAGCTCATGGCGGTGCCCGGCAGCAAGGAGAACCGCGCCACCGAGATCTCCGAAATCTCGCGCAGCCTCAAGGCGCTGGCCAAGGAGCTCAACGTGCCGGTCATCGCGCTGTCCCAGCTCAACCGCTCGCTCGAGCAGCGCACCGACAAGCGGCCGGTGATGAGCGACCTGCGCGAGTCGGGCGCGATCGAGCAGGATGCCGACGTGATCCTGTTCATCTACCGCGAAGAGGTGTACGACAAGGACTCGCCCAAGAAGGGCACCGCCGAAATCATCATCGGCAAGCAGCGCAACGGCCCGATCGGTTCGATCACGCTGGCCTTCCTCGGCGAGTACACCAAGTTCGAGAACTTCACCGGCGGCGACTACTCGGGTGCGTTCGAATGAGCAGGACGCCGGGCGTCGAATCGGCGGTCGGGATCATGCACCGCGCCGCGCGCCGTGCCTGGCAGTTGGCGCGGGAGGCCCGCTTCGACGGCGCATTGCCCGCCTCTGACCGTTCTCTGCGACATTCCGTTGCGCTTCCCTAGTGCGCGCCACCTCGGCCACCATCCACCTGGGCGCCCTGCGTCGCAACCTGGCGCGGCTGCGCGCGCTGGCGAGCCCGGCAAAGGTGCTGGCCGTGGTCAAGGCCGATGCCTACGGCCATGGCCTGGAGCGCGTGGCGCGGGCGCTGCACGAGGCCGACGCGTTCGGCGTTGCCTCGATCGCCGACGGCCTGCGCCTGCGGGCTGCCGGCCACCGCCAGCGCATTGTGGTCCTGTCCGGCCCGGATCGCGCCGACGACCTGGCCGAAGTGCGGCGACTGGATCTGGACATCGTCGTCCATCACGACAGCCAGCTCGAATGGCTTGAGAGCCGTCCCGGCAAGCCGATCCGCGTGTGGCTGAAGATCGATTCGGGGATGCACCGGCTGGGCTTCCCGCCGGCCCGCGCGCAGGCCGTCCACGCGCGCCTGTCGCGCCTGCCGGCGGTCGCCGAAGACATCGTGCTGATGACCCACTTCGCCGCGTCGGACGAGTTCGACAACGCGCTCACCGGGCATCAGATCGCTGCGTTCGTGCAGGCCACCGCGGGCCTGCCGGGTGCGCGCTCGCTCAGCAACTCCGCCGGCCTGCTCGGCTGGCCGGCCGGGCGTGGCGACTGGGTGCGGGCAGGCGGCCTGCTCTATGGCCTGTCGGTGGTGGACGGCAAGTGCGGGGCGGACTTCGGCTTCGAGCCGGCCATGACCCTGGAGACGCGCCTGATTGCCGTCAATCCGCTCGAGGCCGGCGCACGCGTGGGCTACGCGGCGACCTGGCAGGCGCCGCAGGATCTGCCGCTCGGCATTGCCGCGATCGGCTATGGCGACGGCTATCCACGCAGTGCCGCCAACGGCACGCCGGTGCTGGTCGGCGGTCGGCCCGCCGCGGTGGTCGGGCGCGTGTCGATGGATCTCATCAGCATCGACCTGCGCAGCGTGCCGGAGGCGCGCGTCGGCGAGGTCGTCACGCTGTGGGGCGCCGGGCTGCCGGTCGAAACCGTCGCCGCCCATGCCGGCACCCTCAGCTACGACCTCACCTGCGGCATGACGCGGCGCGTCCTGTTCGTCGAGGACGAGGACTGAGCGCGCGCCTGGCCGGCCCGGGCGCGCCGCGGGTCGGCGTCACCCGCCGCCGCCGGCCGGCAGCGCGGCAGACAGGGCAGGGATTCGTTATGATCCGCGCCGCATGACTGAACGACGCGCCTTGACCATTCTGTTCGCCGATATCTCGGGCAGCACGCGGCTGTTCGAGGCCTATGGTGACGTCGAGGCGCTGCAGCGCGTCAGTCGCATCCTCGGCGCCCTTGCCGAGGTGGCCGTCAGCCACGGCGGGCAGGTGGTCAAGACCATCGGCGACGAGATCATGTGCACGTTCCCGGGGCCGCTGCACGGCATCCTCGCCGCCACCGACATGCAGCGCCGGGTCAACAGTGATGTCGAGTTCACTACCGACAACGTCGCCATCCGCATCGGCCTGCACCATGGCGATGTGCTGATCAACGACGGGGATGTGTTCGGCGATGCGGTCAACACCGCCGCACGCATGGCCGACAAGGATCTGGCGCGGCGCGACCAGATCATCACCACGCGCAGTACCGTGGTCGGGCTCACCCACGCCACCGGCCTGAACGTGCGCTCGCTGGGCAACGTGCACGTGCTCGGCAAGCTCGCTCCGCTGGAGATCGTCGACGTGCTGTGGCAGGAAAACCAGGAACTGGTGACCACCGTCCAGCGCATCGTGCAGCCATCCAGCGTGGCCGGCGCGCGCCTGCTGCTGCGCTATCGCAGCCAGGTGTTCGAGCTGGATGAAGACGCCGCCTTCTCGATCGGCCGCGATCCGGCCAGCAGCCTGGTGGTCGAAACCGAGTGGGTTTCACGCAACCATGCACTGATCGAATGGAAGCGTGGCTACTTCATGCTGGCCGACCGTTCGACCAACGGCACCTGGCTGAAGATCGGCGAGGACGATGAACTGCTGGTGCACCGCGACGAGACCCATCTGCGGCGCAGCGGTTCGGTCAGCCTCGGCCAGAGCCACCTGGCCGAGGCGCCGGAACTGGTCTATTTCCAGTGCGCCGACGCGTAGCCCGCGCGGCGCGGACCTGGTCACACGCTGCGCGGGCGGCCGCGCCTGACCGACGGCGTCGGTGGTGCGGCGCGGCGGCTCAGGCTTCGAAACCGCTGGCGAAGATCATCTCGTAATCGGCCGGCGGCAGGTCCGTACCCTGGAAGATGCCGAGCGGCGCGTAGTCCGTGTAGCCGGGGAACACGGCCGGCAGGTGCGGGTTGCGCAGGCGCCGGTTGACCGCTTCGGCCAGGATGTGGCGGTAATCGGTGGTGACGCCGACGTCGGCGCGCTCGAACAGCTGTTCGGTCGCCAGTCCCGGGAAGCTGCCGTAGGTCTGCCCGCCGTTTACTGCGCCACCCAGCACCAGGGCGATGTTGCCGTAGCCGTGGTCGGTGCCGCCGGCATCGTTTTCCAGCACGCGGCGGCCGAACTCGCTCATCACGATGATGTTGACGCGCCCGAGGTGGCTGCCATCCAGGTCGGTGCAGAAGGCCGTCAGCGCGCCGGAGAACTCCTCCACCAGGTTGCCGAAATAGTCCCAGCCCTGGGTGGGGTTGCCCTGGCCGTTGTGCGTATCCCAGCCACCATAATCGACGGTGGCGATGCGCAGCCCCAGGTCCTCGCGCTTGATCAGCGTCGCCAGCATCTTCATCTGGCTGCCGAGTGACCCGCCGTCGTACACCGCGCCATTGGCCGGCACGTAGGCGTTGAAATCGATGGGCCGGATCAGGGCCAGCGAATCGAGCGCCTGGCGGCCCTTGCGCTCGAGTTCCGACGCACCCTGCCAGAGTGCCGGCAGCAGATCGACGAAGCCGGTGTTGCCGGAAACGTCGCTGGCGCGCCAGGCCCAGTCGCCGGTATCCAGGCGGAACGCGCCGCCACTGGCCATGGTGATGGTTTCCGTGCTGGCCAGCAGGCTGGTCGAGGTGATCGCGCCGACGCACAAGGATGGAATGGGGATGCTGGCGGGCAGGCCGCCGGTGCGCAGGTGCCGGGTCAGCCAGCCTTCGCTGCCGGACAGGCCGCCGAGGCCGTATTCCATGAACGCCTGGGCGTCGAAATGGCTGCGCGTGACCGGCTGCTGGGTCATGCCGACCGCGTGCACGATGGCCAGTTTGCCGTCCTGGTAGAGTGTGTGGAGCCCGCTCGCGCGCGGATGCAGGCCCCACAGGCCGCCGCTGTTGGCCAGCGGCAGTGCGGCGTTGGCACCGCTGGCCGGAATGCGCGTGGCGCTGCGCGCCTGCTCGTACTGCACGCGCAGTTCGCCGGCGATCGGCGCGACGAAGCTCAGGCCATCCATCGCCCCGCGCAGGTACACGAACAGCAGCACGTCATCGCTTGCCGCGCCCGGTCCGGCGAGGCCGACGCGGGTGCGCGTGGCCGCGCCGGTGGCAAGCGTGGCAAGCGCGCTGGTCTTGAGGAAATCGCGTCGGTTCATGCTCATCGGGCTGTCCTCAGCGACGGTGGAATTCGGGCGCGCACAGCATCAGCCCGACCAGGTGACGCAGGCGGGCCTGCACGTAGTGCGCGGCGAGATTGCCCTCGCCCGCCCAGTCATTGGTATCGATGGCGAGGTTGGCGCCGGCATCGGCGTTCTGACGCATGAAGTTGACCAGCACGGTACGGCGGGCCGGATCGGGCGCGAAGCCGTAGATGCGCCCGGTCCAATAGTCCACGATGGCGTTGGCCGAGCGCTGGCCGGGCGCCAGCGCGGCCAGCGTCTGCGCGGCGATGTCGGCGATGCGCGGGGCTTCGTCGGCTCGCGAGATCCGCAACACGGTGAGCTGGGCCATCAGCTTCCAGGTCATGGCCAGCGCGCCGGAACTCGTCCATGCTTCGCGGCGATCGGGATAGCCGTTCGGCGCCGCCCAGTAGAAGGCGCGGTGGCCGGTGCTGCCGATGCGCGAAACCAGCTCCTCGCTGACAGTCCAGGCCGGATCATTGTCCCAGGTGGGCGTGAAATCGGCCTGCAACACGCGCAGTGCGCGCGCGACCGCACTGAAGGGGCGCACGACCTTCTCGCCCCAGGCGGCGCGAAACTCGGCCGAGAGGAGGATGTGACGCAGCACCTGGCGCAGCTGGTCGGGCGCTTCCCAGGTCGCGCCGAACACCGCCGCGGCGCTGGCCACCAGGCTCGCGGGCGGCTCGTCACCGACGAAACGACGGCACAGCTTGCGGCACACGTGGGTGGCGGTGCCCGGGTGCGCGGCGAGCGTATCCAGCGCCAATTCGCCGTCGATCTCGCCCTTGTAGCTCTGGATGAAGCGGTTGAGGAACCACTTGCTGTAGTTGTCGTGCCAGCCGGGACGGAACACGAAGGTACCGTCGTTCTCGCCGGGGAACTGCCAGTGCCCGTTGCGGAGCGTCCAGCCGGTGAGCGCGCGCGTGGCCGAATAGACATCCTCGTCCACGTATTTCAGGCGTACGCCGATACCGTCGTTGCCCATGCCGACGGGAAGCGAAGGGTCGTCAGGGCGCAGCACGCCGGCATAGTTCTCGACGCCAAGCGTGTGCAGCTCGATGAGCTCGCGGGCGAAGTTCTCGTTCGGCCCGTCGCGCCGGTTCGCGCTGAGGTCGAGGAAGTACATCATGGTCGTCGCGCGCGTGACCGCGCCCAGCATCTGGCGGAAGTTGCCGAGGGCATGGGCGCGGATGACATCGCGGTCGTAGTGCGGGAACACGGTGGCGCCGTCGTAGTCCCAGCCGAAGGTGCTGAAGTGGTCGTGCCAGAAGTCGACCGCCACTTCGAAGAGCTGGCGTCGGCTGTACACGGCGCGGGTCAGCTTGGCGTGTTCGCACTCGCTGACCGGGCGCATGCGCACCGCGTAGTCCGGTGCGTTCTCGTGATGGTCGGCCCAGAGCTGCTCCAGCGACTTGTAGAGGGTGGGGAACACCGCCGGGGCGAGGCGCGCCTCGACCGCGCTGTCGTCGATCGCTGCCGGCGCGAGCTGCTGGTCGATCCACGCCTGCCAGCGGCTGGCATCGTCGGCGCCCAGCGCCGTGAGCTCGGCAAGCAGCGCTGGCGTGGCGCCAAAGCTGGCGCGCTCCAGCCAGCGCAGCAGCGGGGGTGGCGCGGCAAGCGTGCCCGGTGCGTCGGCCAGGTGGGCGTCGCTGGCGGCCTTGCCGGGGCGGCGCATGGGCCGGGCACCCGCACCCGACGAGGCCGGCAGGAGGCCCGCCACACGGCGGAGTGCGTCGATCAGCGGGGCAGACGTCGTGCTCATGGGCAATTCCGCAGGGAACCCGCTGGCTAGCCTAACGCCAATCGGCGCGTAATTCCCTGACCGGGTTGGCGATTCAGCCCGCGCCGACGATGCGCGGCTCGGCCTGCAGCTTGACCCCGAACGCCGCGTGTACGCCACGTGCGACGTGGCGCGCCACGCGCAGCAGTTCACTGCCGCGCGCACGGCCGTGGTTGACCAGCACCAGGGCGTGGCGCTCGGAAATGCCGGCATCGCCCTCCCGATAACCCTTGAAGCCTGCCTGTTCGATCAGCCACGCCGCAGACAGCTTGCGCAATCCCTGGCCGGCCGGCCAATGGGGCAGGCCGGCATGGGCCCGCAGCAGGCGTTCGGCGTCCGCGTCGGCCACCAGCGGATTCTTGAAGAAGCTGCCGGCATTGCCGATCAGGGCGGGGTTGGGGAGCTTGCGGGTGCGCAGGCGCGCCACGGCCTCGGCGACCGCCGCGGATGTGACCCGTTCGACGCCGAGCGCAGCCAGCTCTTCGGCGACACCGGCATAGTCGGCGCGCGGTTCGCGCTGGTGCGGCAGGTCGAACTCCACCGCGGTCACGATATAGCGGTCCGGCGCCTGCTTGAAGAGCGAATCGCGGTAGGCGAAGGCGCAGCCGGCGTTGTCGATCCTCACCAGCCGGCCGGCCGGCCGGTCCCAGGCCTCCACCGCGTGGATGAACTCGCCGACCTCCACGCCGTAGGCGCCGATGTTCTGGATCGGTGCCGCGCCCACCGTGCCCGGGATCAGCACCAGGTTCTCCAACCCGACAAGGCCGTGGCCGAGCGACCAGTGCACGAAGTCGTTCCAGTTTTCCCCGGCCGCCACGCGGACTCTGGTGGCCCCTGCGGGCGTGCCGATGATGTCGATGCCGCGCGTGGCCACGCCCAGCACCACCCCCGGCCAGTCCCCGGCGAACAGGATGTTGCTGCCTTCGCCGAGCACCAGCAGGGGCAGGGCGTTCAGGGCCGGCAGGGCGAACAGGTGGGCGAGCGCCGCCGGATCGCGCACGTCCGCCAGCAGGTTGGCCACGGCCGGCACGCGGAAGCTGTTGCGGCCTTCCAGCGAGGCATCGGCGACCAGCGTGTAGCCCAGTTCACCGACCGGGCCGGCTTCAGCCGCGTGCACGGATCGCCTCGACGCATTCGCCGATCAGCGCCGGGCCGCGATAGACCATGCCGGTGTAGAACTGCACCAGGCTGGCCCCGGCGGCAATCTTGGTCGCGGCATCGCCACCGCTGACAATGCCGCCCACGCCGACCAGCGGGACGGCCTCGCCCAGCCGCGCGGCCATGCCGCGCAGTACGGCGGTGGCGCGCGTGAACAACGGTTTGCCGGACAGTCCGCCCGCTTCCCGCGCCAGGCGATGGGTGGTGACCGGGGTGCGATCCAGGGTGGTATTGGTGCAGATCACGCCGTCGATGCCGGCGGCCAGCAGCACCTCGGCCATGGCGTCGAGCTCGGCGTCGGCCAGATCCGGGGCGATCTTCAGCAGCATGGGCTTGCGTGCCCCATGCCGGGCGCCGAGGCGCTCCTGCGCCTCGCGCAGGGTGCCGATGAAGCGCCGCAGGGTGTCTTCTTCCTGCAGGTCGCGCAGGCCCTGGGTGTTGGGCGAGGAGATGTTGACCGTCACGTAGCTGGCACGCGGATAGACCCGCTCCAGGCAGTGCAGGTAGTCATCGACTGCGTTCTCGTTCGGCGTGTCCTTGTTCTTGCCGATGTTGATGCCCAGCGGACCGGAGAAGCGCGCGCGCTCGACATTGCGCACCAGCGCATCCACGCCGCCATTGTTGAAGCCCAGTCGGTTGATGACGGCCTGGTGCTCGGGCAGGCGGAACATGCGCGGTTTCGGGTTGCCCGCCTGCGGCCGCGGCGTGGTGGTGCCAACCTCGATGAAGCCGAAGCCCAGTGCCGCCAGCGCGTCCACGTGCGCGCCGTTCTTGTCCAGGCCGGCGGCCAGCCCGACCGGGTTGGCGAAGTCGAGGCCGAACACCTTGCGCGGTAGCGGCACGGCGACGCGCGCGAGCAGCGCGTTGGCGCCGGTGCGCCAGGCGGCTTCAAGCGCGGCAAGGCCGAGGTCGTGCGCGCGCTCGGCGTCCAGGCAGAACAGGAAGGGGCGGGCGAGGGCGTACATGTGGAAACCAGGCGTTGGATGGGGGCGCCTCGAGCCAGCGGCAAGCGCGGGCCGCGCACGCCGGCCGGCGGGCAACCGTCACTCAGGAGGCAAGGTGCGCGAGGAAGGCCAGGCCACCGAGGAAGGCGAACACGATGAAGGTGAAGATGACGATGGCCAGCAGGTGCAGCCAGCCGAGGATCAGGCCGACGATCGCCATGCCATCGCCTTCGATCATGCCGGGCGGCGCACGGCGGATCTCGCCACGCGCGGCATGCCCGCAGATGACGGCCACGATGGCGCCGATGAACGGCAGGCCGACCCAGCACAGGATGCCGAACACGAGGCTCAGGATGGCGGTGGTGCTGGTACGGGGCTGGAGGGCATTCATGGCGGAAGGTCCTGTGGCGTCCAGTGCGCGGGCCAAGGTTAGCATGCGGCGCCGGTCACGCCGTCCGTGGCAGGCTGGCACCGCGGTCGGACCCTCCAGGCCAGCCTGGAGGGTCGCCTCGAGCCGCGGTGCCGTGTCGGCGGTGGCGAGTTCTAGACCGTGAACTTGATGCCCTGCGCGAGCGGCAGTTCATCGGACCAGTTGATGGTGTTGGTCTGCCGGCGCATGTAGGCCTGCCAGGCGGTAGAGCCCGATTCGCGCCCGCCGCCGGTTTCCTTCTCGCCACCGAAGGCACCACCGATCTCGGCGCCGGAAGTGCCGATGTTGATGTTGGCAATGCCGCAGTCGGAGCCCGCGGCGGACAGGTACTGCTCGGAGGCCCGCAGGTTCTGCGTGAAGAGCGCCGACGACAGACCCTGCGGAACGGCGTTCTGCATGGCGATGGCTTCGTCGAGGGTCTTGTACGGCATCACGTACAGGATCGGTGCGAAGGTCTCCGTCTGCACCACTTCATCGGAGTTGCGCAGGCCGGTGACGATGGTCGGGAGCACGAAGTTGCCCGGACGGTCGGTCAGGGCCTTGCCACCGGTGGCGATGGTGCCGCCGGCGGCCCTGGCCTTGTCGATGGCGGCCAGGAAGTTCTGCACCGCATCCTGGCTGTTCAGGGGCCCCATCAGGGTGGCGGCGAGGGTCGGATCGCCGATCTTCGTCTCCACCTGCTGGTAGGCCTTGACCAGCGTGTCCACGATCGTGTCGTGAATCGACTCGTGCACGATCAGGCGGCGCGTGGTGGTACAGCGCTGGCCTGCCGTGCCGACCGCGCCGAACACGATGGCCGGGATGGCCAGCTTCAGGTCGGCCGTTTCATCCACGATGATCGCGTTGTTGCCGCCCAGTTCCAGCAGCGAGCGGCCCATGCGCTCGGCCACGCGCACGCCGACCTGGCGTCCAATCCTGGTCGAGCCGGTGAAGCTGACCAGGGCGATGCGCCGGTCATCGACGAACTTCTGCGCCAGCTCCGTGCCGGCGTCATTGAACAGGAAGAACAGGTCCGGGAAGCCGCCCTCGCGCAGGGCGTCGTTGCAGATCTTCATCGCCGCCACGGCCGACAGCGGCACCTTCGGCGAGGGCTTCCAGATCGAGATGTCGCCGCACACTGCGGCGATGAACGAGTTCCACGCCCACACCGCGACGGGGAAATTGAAGGCGGAAATGATGCCCACCAGGCCCAGCGGCTGCCACTGCTCGTACATGCGGTGGCCCGGGCGCTCGGAGTGCATGGTGAAGCCGTACAGCATGCGCGACTGGCCGACGGCGAAATCGGCGATGTCGATCATCTCCTGCACCTCGCCGTCGCCTTCGGGCTTGATCTTGCCCATCTCCAGGGCGACCAGCGAACCCAGGGCATCCTTGTGCTTGCGCAGGGCCTGGCCGCACAGGCGGATTGCCTCGCCGCGCCGCGGTGCCGGTGTCGTGCGCCAGGTCTCGAAGGCTGCCTGCGCACGCGTGACGATGGTGTCGTAATCCGCTGCGCTCGAAGCGTACACGCCGGCGATGACCTCGTTGGTACTCGGATTCAGCGGCTGCAGCAAGCCGGCGTCGGTGGCCCGCGACCATTCGCCGTTGCCAAGATAGGTGCCGGAATTGTGCTCGGCGAGGCCGAGCGCGTTGAGGATCTGCGCGGACATGGTGACTCCAAGGGAAAGGTAGGCGCCTTGCGGCTCTGGACCCACGATTGTAGCAGGCAGGGTGAGCCGGCCCAGGGCGGCAGGCCCCCATCTCGGCACGCGAAGCGCTGCCGGTGGTGCGAAAAAGGTTGACGTGGCCCCTCGCGATCAGAATAATCCGCGGCCTTCCCGACGCGCACGCCTCGCCCGCAGCATGTTAAACTGCGCGGCCGCCCACGGCGGGAAGCTGCATCACCCCGCGCCCGTAGCTCAGCTGGATAGAGCACCAGGCTACGAACTTGGGGGTCGGGAGTTCGAATCTCTCCGGGCGCGCCATACGAAGATGAGAAGGGCCAGTGACTCGCAGTCACTGGCCCTTCTGCCTTTCCGGGTCCCGGCCGGTGGCCGTCGTGCCTGCCGCCTGGCGACTCGCGGGCGATTGGCTGGCCTGTCGTTCCCACAACCGGCCGACGCATTGCGCTACGCCGCTGCGCCGCGAGGACCTTGTTGGTCCAAGGTCCCATGGCGACCTCGATCCGCGCACCGTAGAGTCCGCACCCGTCGACGGTCGACCTTTGTGGGGCTACGCATGAGCAATCTTCGTTTGGGAAAGGCGCCGTTCGTGGCTTGTCTGGGTTTGGCACTGCTGCCAGCCATCGCGTCGGCCGATGATGCGTCCGACCTCGCCAAGAAGCTGAGCAACCCGGTGGCGGCGCTGATCAGTGTTCCGTTCCAGGTCAATTACAACCAGAACATCGGCCCGGCAGAAGACGGCGACAGCACCACGTTGAACATCCAGCCGGTCATACCGATCTCGATCAGCGAAGACTGGAACATGATCTCGCGCACGATCGTGCCGCTTGCCACCCAGTCGGATGTCTTCCCGGGCGCAGGCACCCAATCGGGCCTGGGCGACATCACCCAGAGCCTGTTCTTTTCACCGAAGGCGCCCACTTCGAACGGGCTCATCTGGGGCGCCGGTCCAGCCATCCTGATACCGACGGGTGCCGACGGAATCAGCGCCAAGCAATGGGGCCTGGGTCCGACGCTGGTCGTGCTCAAGCAAAGCCACGGGTGGACCTATGGCGCGCTGGCCAACCAGATCTGGTCGGTCGCGTCCGTGCGTGGCGAAAGCAACACACCGGGCATCAGCAGCGCGTTCATCCAGCCGTTCCTCTCGTACACGACGCCCACCGCCTGGACCTACGGCCTGAACACCGAATCGACCTACAACTGGAAGACCAGCGAATGGACGGTGCCCTTGAATTTCACCGTCGCCAAGCTCACCCGCATTGGATCGACGCCGGTCAGTTTCACCGGTGGCGTGCGTTACTACACGACCAGCCCCGACAACGGCGCGCACGGCTGGGGCTTCCGCTTCGTCGTCACGCTGCTCTACCCGAAGCACTGAGGAGCCACAACGCAGCGCCCGGGCTTGAGCAGGTAGCGCGCGACATCGTTGCGTGATGGCAACCCGCCGCGCCCCACCCAGGCGCTCTACAGCTTTCGGTAGCAGGCAGCGCTCAGCGACCGGATCGCGCGGACCCGCCTGCCCGTGACACGGAGGTCTCGCGCTACCGGTCTCCTGGCGGCATGCCAGCCGCGTGATCCATGGCGTGCGGCGACGCCAGCGCGGCGCTAGACTCGGCTGCCCCCAGCCTTCCGTTCGCCGGCCCGTCATGAACTGGATCGATATCGCCTGGCCCATGATGGGCGCCGCGGGCCTCGTACTCGCGCTGATCCAGTTGACGACATGGAACACGCAGCGCGAGCGGCGCGTGGAAAACCTCGTGTTCGCGCTGCTGTGCCTGTCGCTTGCGGTCAGCGCGGTCTTCGAGCTTTTGATGATGCATGCGCGCACGCCGCAGCATTACGGCGACCTGCTGCGCTGGATTCATGTGCCCGTGACGATCGCATTCGTGTGCATCGTGGTTTGGGTGCGCATGCGCTTTCGCGCCGGCCACCTGGGGTTCGCCGCGGCGGCAATTGTCGCCAGATGCGCCACGACGTTCCCGGATTTCCTTTCCGGCGCGAATCTCAACTACCTGGAAATCACCCACCTCGATCTGCGCCCGGTGTGGGGAGGCGGCAGCATCGTCGCCGCGCCGCAGGGCATCCCCAACCCCTGGGGGAATCTCGAACTGGTCGCCGATGCCCTGCTCATCATGTTCCTGATCAGCATGATCAGAACAGTGCGGCGCCACGCAGATGCCGCCCAGGCACGTCACGCAACCCTCGTTGGTACCAGCATCATCGCGTTCCTGGTGCTTGCCGGTCTGCAGACGCCCGCGGTGGTGTATGGCTGGATCAACGGGCCGCTGATACTCATCCCGACCTTCATGGTCGTCGTGCTGGTGATGAGTTCCGAGCTGGGTGGCGCCGTTTCCAATGCCGCAAGGCTGATCGAGAGCCTGAATTTCTCCCGCGCGAGCCTGCGCGAAACCAACCAGCGCATGCACCTTGCCATCCGCGCTGCTGGCGTCGGGCTCTGGTACTGGGACATGGAATCGGACCGGGTCTGGTACTCGGACATGGGCGCACGCATGCATGGCTTCGCGCCCAGCGCCAGGCCCGCACTCGCGGAGTTTCTCGAGCGCGTGCATCCGGGCGATCGCGAGCTTCTGCGTGAGTCGATTGCCGCGGCGGTGCGCGAGCAGAGTGAGTTCGAGAGTGAATATCGGGTCATCACGGCGGACGGCGACACGCGCTGGATTGCCGCGCGCGGGCAGGTCGGACCAGGCACGTCGCGTTCGCCGGCGCGTTTCACGGGCGTCGCGGTGGACATCAGCTCGCGAACGCGCCTGGAGATGGAAACGGCCAGGCAGCGCGACGAATTGGCGTATCTGTCGCGGGTCACGATGCTGTCCGAACTCGCCGCCTCGCTGGCGCATGAGCTCAATCAGCCCTTGACCGCCATCCTCAGCAATGCCCAGGCGGCGGTGCGGTTTCTCGGGCACAAACCGCCGGACCTCGACGAGGTCCGCGAGAGTCTCGTCAGCATCGTCGCGAATGACAAGCGCGCGGGTGAAATCATCAAGCGGCTGCGCGCGATGCTGCGCAAGGATCCGTCCGATCTCACCAGTCTGCAGATCAATGACGTCATCGAAGATGTACTGAAGCTCCTTGAAAGCGACCTGCTGCGGCGCGAGGTGCACCTCCGCCTGGATCTGGCGTCCGCCTTGCCGGCCATCACCGGGGATCGCATCCAACTGCAACAGGTGCTGATGAACCTGATCATCAACGGCTGCGACGCGATGGCGGACAGCGTCGCTGGACGCGAACTCACCTTGCGCACCCGAACAGCGAATCCGCGGGGGGTGGAAGTGTCCGTTTCCGACGCCGGCGAGGGCATCCCGCCCGACCGGTTGGACAACGTCTTTTCCTCTTTCGTCAGCAGCAAGCCCGGCGGCATGGGCCTGGGCCTGGTGATTTCCAAGTCGATCATCGATGCCCATCACGGCCGGCTGTGGGCGACGAACAACGCGGCGGGCGGTGCGACGCTGCACTTCTTCCTCCCGGCGAACGGCGACGAGAAGCCCGGCTTGATCGAGGGTGCCGCCAGCGCGCCTGGCGGTGCGCCCGGCTGAGCGTGCGCCTTCGGTCGTGGTGCCTGGCGCGTTACTGTTGCATCTTCATTCCGGATGGGACCTAGGCCCAATCGCCGCGACGCACGCGTTTGCTTATGCTGCAAATGATGGCAAGACCTGCGCAACAATCCCGAAGGCAACCCTCCACTGCGATCGCGGGGCCGTTTCCGGTGGCCGCCACGGTTTGGCTTTTTCCGCATGCGACGATCAGCACAGACGTCCGTGCCTGCAAGTTGCTGGAAGCGCGTGGAGGTGCGTAGGCAGAAGGCGGCCGTGCGCCACCGGACGCGAGCGCGTGGCGTCACCAATGGCGGATTGGTTGCCGGTCTGGCCGCGTTTTGCGTCGGCTTTCGCCCTGGCAGCTTCAAGGCGGAGCTGCCTTGACTGAGGATGGCAGTCAGGCGCTGGCCGTGATCGGGAAGGACGTGTGTGTTGCCGTGATCCTGGACGGATCGCCGCGCAGTTGATTCCGAGCAGGCGCCGGCAGGGCTCCGGAAACAGAAGGATCCGCGCACATGAACCTGAACCAGCGCACGCTCATTTGCCTGGCACTTGCCGCCCTGGCACCCGGGGCAGCCGCCCAGGTCGCGGTGGGCCATTTGGGCAGATTCGACATCACCAGCAACGGAATGATCCAGGGCGATGCCAACTGGTATGACAGCGACACGGTGGATCTCACCGGGGGCCCGGACGAGCGTGGCAGCGCCGCCTACGCGGTGCGCCGGGCCCAGGTCTACCTGAAGGGCAGGTCCGCGGGACGTCTCGGTTGGGTGTTGGGCTATGACGCGAAGAACGGCAAATGGCTCGATGCGAACCTCCAGTACGACTTCGACAAGCGACAGACCCTGTGGGTTGGGAAGTTCAAGCAGCCCAGCGGGCTGGAGAGACTTTCCGCCTCCAGGAACAATGATTTCATGTCGCGTTCGATGCTCAGTGACACGTTCGCCGTCGGCCGGCGCATCGGCATTGGCTATCGCTATGAACGGAGTCCAGGTGCATCGGGGAGCGATCTCGGCGCTGGCAGTGCGGCCGATGGCAACTGGGGCGTCGAGGTGGGCTATTTCGGGCCCGCAATAACCACCCGGCGCGCGACATCCGAAGCGGGCTACGCCGTTCGCGGAACCTGGGCACCGTTCGACGCCGACGGCACGATCCTGCACTTGGGATTGTCCTATGCGAACTACGCCACCTCGGACGACACGGTGCACCTGCGCGCGCGGCCGAATGCCGATCTCACGCCGGTATGGCTGGTCAACACGGGCGACCTCGTCGATACCCGGCGTGTCGCGACGCTCGGCGCGGAAAGCTTCTGGGCAGATGGCCCCTTCAAGCTGCAGGGGGAATACATGACCACACGGGCAGCCCGGCCTGCGGCCGACTCTGGCGACTTCCGGGGCCATGGCGGCTATGTCAGCGCCCTGTGGAACGGGACTGGCCAGCACTGGGGTTATGAGAACGGCGTGCCCATCACGCAGGTGGCCCCGCGCATGTGGCAGCTTGGCGTGCGCTTCGACACCATCGATCTCAATGACGGCGGCGTGCGTGGGGGCTGGATGCGCAACTGGACCGTGGGCGTGAACCTGTACTGGAACGCACGCTGGAAATTCGTGCTGAACCACGTCTGGGCGCGCAGCAAGATGGGCGACACCCCGGACAACCCGGGCATCACCGAGGCGCGGGTGCAACTGGTCTGGTAGTCGCGCTCGTCATGGGCATTGGCACTGCCCGCGCAGCCAGCCTGCACTTGCGCACACGATGGCGGTCGATCGTCCGCAGCAGCGCCCGGGCGTTCCGCAAGCGGGCAATCAGCAAATGCGGCGCGGCCCGTATCGCGGGCAAGGATGGCCTGAAGCGCTGGCACGCTAGCCGCCCAGGTGCGCCAATGCCACGTCCATCGGGGTGCTTCCAATGCGCATGAGGCCTGCGAACGGTTGGTCCAATGCCGTGATCACGAAGATCGCACCGGAGACTGCCAGGGCGGCAACGAAGAGAATCGCCATGACCGTTCCGTTGGGGTCGGCGAACAACCCGTAGCTGAAAAAGATCACCGCCAACCAGGTAACCAGCATGACCAGCATCGGTAGGGGCAGGCCGTAATTGGTCTGCGCGTATAAAAGCCAGCGCATCTGGCCGAGGTCAACCGTCATGGGCAGGAGCGAGCGCTTGATCGCGCTTTGCGAATCGTCCCCGGGCGACAACGCCAGCACCGCATCGAGCACGGCCGCGCCCGAGGCCGCGCTTGGATCAAGTTGCGAGCGATCCGTGTCAGTACGGGGCCAGACGTGCGCGATCATCTGCTCGACGGCGTTGCGAAGCTGCACGCGTGCCTCAGAAGACTCGGGCCCATAGGCTGCCAGCATGCGATCGAGCACCACGATCTTCGCCGACAGGGCGGTCACTTCGCTCTTCTGCACGTCGTACTTGGCCTTCGCCGACGAGACGAGCAGGCCGAGCATGAGCGCGGCCATCATGGAAATGAGTCCGATCGCCAGCTTGACCGTCGCTTCGGTCGGCGAACCGAGGTGGTGCTTGGGATAGATGGCGCGGATGCGCAACCCGAGCAGGGCGGCACCGAACACGGCCGCCAGAACGACAAGCCCGGCAACTACGGGGTTCACGTCGGGAACGGCCGGGTCCTGGCTGCTTGCACCCTAGCGCACGCTGTAGCCACGACCATCGAGACATGCGTTGCGCGCATTCTGATACGCCGCCAGGCCGCTTTGCTGCTGTGCCGCCGCTGCCGCGTTCTGCTGGGTCGCGGCCTGGCGGTTCCTGGAGCGCCTGGCGACGCCACCGACCACGGCACCCTTGACCGCCGCATTGCCGACATCGTTGCCACCAATGGCCCCGACCGCGGCGCCTGCCGTCGCGCCACGGACCCGCGCCCCGCTGCCGGTCACCGGCGCAGGGTGCGCCTGGGCATACGCCTGGGGATGGGCCGGATCGTAGCCACTTTGCTGAACCGCCCACGCGCCGCAATGCACCTCATCGGCCTGCTGCTGTTGCGCGGTCTGCTCGTTGCTCGGATAGACATATTGCTGAGCGCCGGCGGGCGCCTGGGCCAGTGACGTCGCGGGGAGGGCGAGGGTAGAAAGTACCAGAAATCCCAAGATCGACGACGTATGCATGGTGCTTCCCATTGGCTGTCTGGCAGAACCGGGCGTGGCCGATCCGCCAGCGGATCGGCGTGTGCGGGGCTCAAAATACAAAGGCGTAGCCGATCTCCGGACCATACATTTCAAGGTCGAAGTCGCGGCCGGACGTCTTGAAGCGGGTATCCATGTACCGGTAGCCGAATATCCATGCCCCGTTGGACGTGCTGTAGCGGGCTGCGACAGAGGCATTGTAGTTGCCATCCGTATCTCCGAAGCCCCCATCGCCGCGGAACGTGATTGCCCAGCGTTGGGACACGGGCGCGGTATAGCGAACACCGATCAGGAAATCGGTCCAGTTGTCGTTGACACGGACATGCGCCTGCGGGATTGCCGGATCAACGGCGGCTAGCTTGAAATCGAAGGTGGTGCCGAAGTTGCGTACACCGGCAAATCCTTCGAAGCCGGAGAGACGAGTATCATCCGGGCTCCAGACTACGGCCAGATCGGCAATGCTTCCGCTCACCGAAGAATGTGAGTTGAAGTGTGGGCGGTTGTGACTGTCGTCGGCGGAGATGTACATGATATCCCCGAGGAAACCGTAGTTGTCGGTCTGCGCTTCCAGGTGCAGCTCTGCGGCAAAACTGAGCTTGCTGATGAGCGTGCCGAAATCGGTCGTTGTATTGTTCTGAATCGGTGGCAGGTCGACATTCAGGTTGGTTCGGACAGAGGAAGCCCAGATATAGGGTGCAACCACCCAGGTCCAGCCGTCACTGTCCGCCGCAAGTGTCTTGCCCATCGGGGCGGCAGCAAGAAGAATGGCGGAAACAACGCTCGTCAAACATTGCCGCTTGCACATCGTCTTTGCTCCAGTAGGTGAAGTGGAACCAGGGGAGTCGTGACGCGAGACGCGTGACCGGACGCGTCGGTACTCAGGGACTGACCACGGCATAGACAACGTCGCTGCCTGACCATGTCTGCTGGTAGTAGACACTTCCACAATGACTGTAGGTCACCCCCTTCTTGATGACCGTAGTGCAGCCGGTTGGCGGCAACGCGTAGTACATGGACCCGATGACTGCGGCGGTAGTGACGGCAACGGCGCCGATGGCTGCCGCCCTGGCGACCGGGTGGTAATAGCCACCCCCCCAGTAACCCCCGTGGTAGCCGTTGTTGACGTTGACATTGACGTTCCGGTTGATGTCGCCCGTGTTGATGTTGCCGGTATTGATGTTGCCGCGGTTGACGTTACCGGTATTGATGTTGCCGCGATTGACGTTGCCGGTATTCACGTTACCGCGGTTGACGTTGCCGCGGTTGACGTCGCGCGTGTTGACGTTGCCACGATTCACACTGGACACGGAGCTCCGGGCCATGCTGCCGCGATCGCCACCGGCACGCCCGCCGCGCGCACTGGCTTCGGTGATGCCGAGCATCATGACCGGAACCGCCGTCACCAGGCAAAAGGCGATTGTGCGCAGCATCGCGACGCGTGGATTTCGGATTGTTGTGGAATGGCGCATGTCTACTCTCCCTTGCCGGCGGACGCCTGGAAAGCCGCGGGGTCGCTGAAGGAAATTTCCCGCGCATCGCTCGGGGGCGAAAAGACGAAGGTCGCCTTGTCGATTGCAGGGTCGAGGTTCCAGGTCAGCAGCGACTGGAACTGGGGCGCGCCGACTTCATAGCGGGTGGTGATGAGAAGCTTGCGCGGAAGCGCACTCGCGCCCCTTTGCACCCAGAGCTGCCAGTCGATGCTTGCCTGCCGAAACGCCAGCTGATCGCAGTCCACCCCGTTGATGGTTGACTGCCCAACCAGGATGCCGCTTTCCACCGCGTCGGTGAGCGTCCCATCCACCGCCTGGTACAGTACGTCGATCAGCGGCATCTCGATACCCGCGTCGAGCATGCCGCCGATGAGTTCCTTCAATGTGCCGGGTGCCTCGATCCGGGTGAAGGCGGCATCATCCGGCGAGTACATGGCGAGCCTGGCACCGTCATAGACGAAGGTGCGATCGCGCATGTCGCCGCTGAGGTCGACGCGCAGCTTGTCCGGCCGCCGCACTGTCAGCACGGCGTGTTCATTGTTCTGCAGCTTGTAGCCGAGCGCCATCACCTCGTCACGCGTCGAGTCGCTGGTGATGGAAAACGTCTGCAGGGCACCCAGGGACGCCGTCATCCGGTTCAGGACCGCCTGCGCATCCGGCATGACCGCCGGGTTCGGCGCGGCCTGTGGGGCAGCAGGGGCGGAATCGGCTGCTTGCGCGCAAAGCAGCGGCGAGACGGAAACTGCCAGAAGGGCGGTGAGCAGCAGGGTTGGGCGTTTCAAGTTCGTAACTCCCGGTCGTTGGACGGTGGTTCCAGGATCGCGGTGCAATTCGCCCGATCGTGGCCTGCCGGTGGCCTGGATGGCGGCCAGGCCAACGACGGCACCGGCGTTGCCACTGGCTGGAAATCAGCGTGGCCGAGCATAGGTTGGAGTGCCTGCCCACACCATTGGACCTTGATCCCATTCGACTGGCGCGGGCCGCTTGCCAGCCGGCGCAGCCCGCTCGAAGTGTGTCCGGTGGGCCGAAGATGGACAGGCTGGCGACAATGCACAGCGCAGTCTCAGGTCGCGGTGACCCAACTTATGGCGTCCAGCAAGGCCTGATCGTCAACCGGTTTGCGCAGATACAGTTTCGCTCCCAGGCTGCGCGCCAGTCGTTGGTTGGGCAAACTGTCGTGGGCCGACACCACGATGACCGGCAACGCATTGTGGGTGCTTCGAAGGAGCTTGAGCGCGTTCATGCCATCGATGTCCGGCATGGTGACATCCAGCAGGATGCAGCCCGGCATCGTCTTGTCGGCCTCGTCCATGAAGCGCTCCACCGAGGGGTACGCACGCGCATCCAGCCGTTCGGAGCGCAGCAGCCGCACAAATGCGTCGCGCACCGCTTCGTCGTCATCGATGACATGCACGATCAGGCACGCCGGCGCTTCGCCCGTTCCCATCTGCTGCCGTCTCCGCACCGTGCACCCTGCGTTTGACGCAGGATTTGCGTCAAACAGGGTCCGTCAGCACATCAGCCTAATGGCGGAAGTCGTCCGGGCATATGGGACCATGATCCCATCGCCGTGAGGTTGAGTGTTCAGTCGACGGGGCGTGGGACTTGCGGGCGTTCCCCGACCACGTCGCACAGATGGACAAGCTCGGCCACCGAGCGCACCTGCATTTTCGTCATCGCCCGGCCGCGATGGACCTTGACCGTCTTCAGGCTGATGTCGAGGTCATCGGCAATCTGCTTGTTCAGGCGACCGAGGATCACGTGATCCATGACCTCACGCTCGCGCGGTGACAGGGTCGCCAGCCGCTCGCGAATTTCGTGCAGGTGGCGTTCCTTGTGGCACCGGTCCGCATGTTGGTCGATCGCGGCCTCGAGGAGCGGGAGCAGGACCTCGGCATCGACCGGCTTCTCCAGGAAATCGAAGGCACCCAGCCGCATGGCCTTGACACCGATCGCCACGCTGCCATGGCCGGTGAGATAGATCAGCGGAAGCCCGCAGCCGCGGGCCAGTAGTTGCGCATGCAACTCGGGGCCGGTCATGCCGGGCATGCTGACATCCAGCAGGACGCAGCCGATCTCGTCGAAGGACGCCTCGTCCAGGAAGTGCTGGGCGGTCGCAAAGGCGGCGCAGTCCCATCCGGCGGACCGAGCCAGGCGCGTCAGGCTCGTGCGGACGTCCGCATCGTCGTCGATCACGTAAACGACACCCTTCCTGTCCATGACACGTCCCGACCGGCCGCCCCGACCGCGCGCCTCATTCTGTCACATCCTCGCTCAGGCCGGAATTTTGCCCCGGGGTCTGCTTGCGCCAGGCACGCAAGCGCGCGCACGTGTCCTGCAGCGCCCGGCGAGATCGCCCGGGAATCCTCCGGGCTTGACGCTGCACGCCCACTGGACGGTGGGTACCGAAGGTCCCATTGCGCAATGCCGGTGAAACCCCTGAAATGCCCCAGGCACGACAAGATCCGAAGTGTGTGGTGGTTCGCGGCAGCAACGCGTGGCCGGGGAGAGCGGAAGCGTGGAGCATTCCGCTTGCGGCCCGACGTTCGTCCGCAGGCCGCCCGCCACGGCGGTGTCTTCGTGCTCGCAGAGCGTGCCCCGCCATCGCATGAAATGAGCAACTGCCATGTCATCCAGACCATTCCCGCACCAGTTGATCCGTGTCTGCGCGTTGGCAGCCGTCGCAGGCGTCGCGCTGGTGTCGGTCGGCCTGCCGCCCCGCGCGCTCGCTGCGGCAGCGGGCATCGAGACCGACCCCACGCTGCGGCTTTCCGACTTTGCTGGCTTGCCGCCCGCGGCCGGCAAGGGATACCGGGTCGGCACGAACGTGCCGATCGCCGGCTATTACGGACAGTTTTCCCTGCATACCGACCAGGGCGACATGACCGTCGACGGCGTCAGCCTGCTCAGGCAGCGCATCGCCGAGGTCGGGCCTGCGGACGCCCTGCAGAAATTGTCGACTTCCGAAGTGTTCGCCGACGCGCTGGGCCAGTCGGCTAAGAGTGGTGCCCAGGCAATCGGGCAGGCGGTCACGCATCCCGTGGATACGGTGCAGAAACTGCCAGCGGGGATCGGGCGTTTCTTCAAGTCCGTGGGCAACACGGTCCAGGACGCCGTTTCGACCAGCGCCGAAAAAGGCGTGGGTAGCGCTACCGACGACGCATTGGGTGTCAACAAGGCACGGCGGGCCCTTGCCGAGAAGGTCGGTGCGGACCCCTATACGAGCAACCCGCACCTGTCCGCACGGCTCGACCAGTTGGCGAGGGCCGCGGTGGCCGGCGGCATTTCCATCGACGTGGTGCTCGCCGTGTCCACGGCCGGTGCCGCGACCATCGTTTCGGCGACCAAGGCAGTCAGCAACCTGGCCTGGAGCCTGCCCCCGGCGAGTGTCCGTGAACGCAACGAAAAGGAGCTCGCGACACTGGGAGTGGATCCTGCGACCCGTGCACGTCTCCTGGACAATCCACACTTCACACCCACGATGGCGTTGTCCTTCGTCGAAGCATTGCGGCGCCTCGGCGTACGGGAAGGTGCGAATGCGTTTGTCGCGCTGGCTGCCGGAGCGCAATCCGAAGTCGAGGCGCGCTTCTACATCGCGCAACTACGCATGGCGCACGCCCATGCACAGCGTGCGCATCGCATCACGTCCATGAAGGCACTGGGAAGGGTGGGCGGTTTCCGCACGAGCGATGGCGGGCTCTTTGTTCCTGTGGCGCTCGACTACCTGACCTGGACCGACGGAGTAAAGACGTTCATCGGGCGCAGGGATGATCGCGTGCGCACGCGGACGGCCTGGTTCACCGGCAAGCTGTCGCCCAGGGCTGCGGCGGAACTTCACCGCGCAGGATGGAGCGTGCGCACCGACGTTGCATTGGACTGACAGTCCTTGCTGACCGGAATCGGATCGGAAGTCTGGAATCTGCGGGGGATGCGCGGTTCGCGTCGATCGGCGCATGGCGGGCACCAATGGACAGGCAGGGCGGCGAAGGGCCCGCCGTGCATGTTGCCTGGCGACGCCTCTCGCTCCACAAGCCGCGTTGATGCCCGAGTGCTCATGCAAGCCACCCTGATTCGAGCTGCAGGAGCCACGTTCTTCCTGGCCGTGGCGCTGGCGACCAGCACACCAGCGCGGGGCGCCGAAACCCCTCGTTCCGCGCCCTCTGCCGAGTGCGTCGGGCTGGTGCTTGGCGGCGGTGGCGCACGCGGCGCGGCGCACATCGGCGTGCTCGAGGTGCTCGAACGTGAGCACATCCCGATCTGCCGGATTGCCGGTACCAGCATGGGGGCGATCGTCGGCTCGATGTACGCGGCCGGCTACGCCCCTGCGGAAATGGAGAACATCCTCGGCAGTCTGGATTGGGCTGAAATATTCGATGACGATCCGCCCCGGCGCGAACAGCCGATGCGGCGCAAGAATGCCGATTTCAACTTCCTGCTCAACTTCGAGATCGGCTATCGGCGCGGCAAGGTCATCATGCCGTCGGGATTCGTGCAGGGACAGAAATTGCTGCTGCTCCTGCGGCGCCTGCTGCTTTCGACCTGGGATACGCAAGACTTCGACGATCTGCCGATTCCGTTCCGAGCGGTCGCGACCGACCTCGGCAACGGCCAGCCGGTGGTGTTCGACGAGGGCGACCTGGCCATGTCGGTGCGCTCCAGCATGTCGGTGCCGGGGGCCTTCGCACCGGTCCGTTACCAGGGGCACCTGCTCATCGACGGCGGCATCGTCGACAACGTGCCGATCGACGTCGCGCGCAAGATGGGCGCGACCCGTCTGATCGTGGTCGACGTCGGCACGCCGCTCGCGAAGGAAGACACGCTCAACAATCCGCTGGCGGTGCTCAACCAGATGGTGGGCGTCGCCACCCTTGGCGCCACCGAGCGGCAGATCGCCTCGCTGGAGCCAGGGGACGTCCTGATCACGCCGAACCTGGGCGACATGACGTCCGCCGACTTCAATCGCGCGCAGGAAGCCGCCAGGGTCGGGCGGCAGGCCGCGGAAGCGGCGCTGCCCAAGCTGCGCCAGTTCAGTGCCGCGCCCACGCATTGGCTGGCTTGGCAACAGCGGCACCGCCAGCGCACATTCGACCCGCGCCTGGTCGAATTCATCGAGGTGGTCGATGCGGGTACCAGCAGTGCGCCGCGCATCGAGGGGCAACTGGCTGAAAACCTCGACAAGCCATTCGACGTGACGCGCATCGACCAGGACATCGGTGCGGTGTATGGGCAAGGCAACTACCAGCAGATTTCCTGGCGCCCGGCGGAGCAGGGGGGGCGCCTGGGTCTCCTCATCTCACCCGTTGACAAGCCCTGGGGTCCGGTTTACGGCAAATTCGGCTTTCGCTTGAACGACGATTTCAATGGCAACAGCAGCTATACCATTGCCGCCGAACTGGCCATCACCGACATCAACCGCTGGGGTGCGCGCTGGACGAACCGGGCCTGGCTGGGACGCATCACGGGGCTTTATTCGGATTTTCGCCAGCCGCTCGGCATGCCCGGTGACTGGTACCTGATGCCCCTGTTGAACCTGCGCACCGAGCAGTTCCCCATCTACTCCGACGGTCGTGAACTCGCCGAGTACCGTGTCCATCGCCGCGATCTGGGCGTGGATCTGGGATGGTCGCCTCAGCCCTGGTGGCAACTCAGCACGCGACTGGCGCGCGGGCGCGGCGCAGCCGACCTGAGCGTGGGCAGCCCGGCCAGCTTTCCCGATCAGACTTCCGACTGGGCGAGCCTCACCCTAAGCGGCCTGTGGGACACGCTGAACGACGCGGAATTCCCCACCCAGGGCAGCCGCGTCAGCCTCGACTACCAGAGCTACCAGGACATGCTGGGTGGCAGCGTGGATGGTGACGTCGCGCGCCTGACTGGCGACTGGGCAATCAACTGGGGACTGGGCCTGCGCAAGCGCTACACCCTGCTCCTTGGCCTGCGCGCAAACAGTGCGCTGGACAATACCAACGTCATCGAGACACAGCAGTTCCTCGGCGGCTTTCTCAATCTTTCAGGGCACCCGGATTTCGCCCTGTACGGCACCCAGAGCCTGCTTGGCCGCGCCGTGTTCTATCGCCGCATGGACAGGATGGACAGGATCTTCAACCTGCCGCTCTACGTGGGCGGCAGCCTCGAGGCGGGCAACGTGTGGTCATCCAGGCAGCAGGTCAGCCTCGGCTCGCTGATCCATGCCGGCAGCATCTTCGGCGGCATTGACACGCCTATCGGGCCGCTGTTCCTCGGCTTCGGCCATGCCAGCGATGGCGCGAACGCCTGGTATCTCAGCCTCGGTCCGCTGCTGCAGCAGCGCCAGTAAATGGCAGTGTAGCGATCGGGATGCAGCAATCCCGGTAGGTGATCGCGTGTCCGAAGACGCGCTGCTTCCCGGCGCCGACCCATCGCGTGGGGCACCCGTGGGGGTGGCCAAGGTCCAATGTCTCGCATTTCTCCAGCATGGCAGCATCGCATTGACGTGATCTTGCGACGCATGCGCGTCCGCGCCAGCCATTGTCCCAGGAGAAGTGACCATGCAAGCCACCATGAAATCGTCCATCCTGACTACCGCGCTTGCCTGTGTGCTGACGACCGGCATGGCGGCGGCGCAGGACGCGCCGAAGATGAAGATGACCACGCCGATTCCGGCGGACATCACCACGCCCGACACGGTGGAAACGCGCATCGGCACCTTGCGCTTCAACGACGGTTTCCCGACCGAGGAGACGGTGCAGAAGGTCTACGACAATCTGGCCTTCCAGCGCGGCGTGCAAAGCTTCCTCACCGCATTGCCGGGCGGTTCGGCCGAAGCCTTCCGCCAGGGCCTGGCCAGCATCGGCGTGGACAACAACCAGTCCGTCGCGATCTTCGAGGATCTGATGAATTCCAGGTCGCTGTTTCTCACCGGCAATACCGAAAGCATCTACAGCCTGGCGTGGGTGGACCTGAAGGACGGCCCCGTCGTGTTCGAAGTGCCGCCGGACGTCCTCGGGTTCATCGATGATCACTGGTTCCAGTACGTGACGGACTTCGGCCGGGTCGGTCCCGACAAGGGCCAGGGTGGCAATTACCTGCTGGTCCCACCCGGCTACAAGGGCGACGTGCCGGACGGCTATTTCGTGGTTCATTCCAAGACCTACGGCAACCTGCTTTTCTGGCGCGGCTTCTCCGAGAACGGCAGCACCAAGCCGGCAGTCGAGTCGATCAAGAAGAATGCCAAGGTCTATCGCCTGAAGGACGCCGCCAACGCGCCGCCGATGAAGTTCGTCAACGCCTCCAACAAGGTCTTCAACACCATCGGCGCCAATACCTACAAGTTCTACGAGGACATCGACAAGGTTGTCCAGCATGAGCCGAACGAGGCCTTCAGCCCGGAGGTCCTGGGCCAGTTGGCCGCGCTGGGCATCGAGAAGGGCAAGACCTTCAACCCCGACGCGCGGATGAAGAAGATCCTCACCGAAGCCGCGGCGGTCGGCAATGCCACCGCACGCACCCTGGTCTTCAAGTATCCCGATCCGAGCGTCCTTTTCTATCCAAACAGTGCCTGGTTCACGGGCTTCGTCGGCGGCGACTACCAATTCCAGTCCCAACCGGGCGTGAGCAATACCGACGCCATGGTCCACTTCATCTACTACGCCACCGGTATCACCCCGGCGATGGCGTTGAAGTTGGTCGGCAAGGGCTCGCAGTATGCGGCGGCGGTGACCGATTCCAACGGCCAGCGGCTGGAAGGCGGCAAGGCCTACAAGCTGCACCTGCCGCCGAACATCCCGGCGAAGGACTTCTGGTCGTTCACGGTCTACGACAACCAGACCCGCTCGATGCTGCAGACCGACCAGCCCTACCCGAGCATCGGCAACGACAAGAAGGGGGTCGTCTCCAATCCCGACGGCTCGGTCGATGTCTGGTTCGGCCCGAAGGCGCCCGAGGGCCACGAGTCCAACTGGGTGCAGACCGTTCCCGGCAAGGGCTGGAATGTGGTGATGCGGCTTTACGGGCCGGAAGAGGCCTGGTTCAACAAGACCTGGCGGCCGGGCGAGATGGTGCCGGTCGAGTAACCAGACCAACCTTCAGGCCGGGCCCGTATTTGGATCGATTCGGGTCCGCGCCAACCAGAACATGAACCCAGAGGAGTCATGATGAGCAAGTTCCCCTACGCCACCCTCAAGTCGGCGACAGCCAGCCTTCTGCTAGTCCTTGCCTTGTCCGCCTGCAACAAACCGGCCGACGCTTCCACGGCGGCCACAGCCGACACCAAGGCAACGCCCGCCGCGACAACGCCCGCCACCGAGGCGGACGGCCTGACCACCGCACAGTTCAAGGCGATCGCCGAGGGAGGCTACATCTTCGGTCTGCCTTTGGTCATGAACTACGCGATCATGAACGAATATGCCGTCGACAAGAATACGAGCCAGTTCAAGGCACCGTTCAACCACATCAAGAACGAGCCGCGCCTCTTCACCTACAAAGACACCGCGGTTCTCAGCCCGAACAGCGATACGCCTTACTCGCTGGCCTGGCTCGACCTGCGTGCCGAACCTGTCGTGATCTCGGTCCCCGAGGTCGACAAGGGCCGTTACTACTCCGCACAACTGATCGACGGCAACGTCTACAACGTTGGCTACATCGGCAGCCGTGCAACCGGCAACAAAGCCGGCTCCTATGCGGTTGTCGGCCCCGATTGGCACGGCGAAACGCCCACAGGCGTCGGCAAGGTTTTCCATTCGACGACGCCGTTCATGCTCGTCGCTTTCCGCACCCAGCTGTTCAATGCCAACGACATGCCCAACGTGGAAAAGATCCAGGCCGGATACAAGATCCAGACCCTGTCGGCATTCCAGGGCAAGCCCGCGCCAGCCGCGGCGC
This sequence comes from Dokdonella sp., assembly GCA_023228465.1. Taxonomy (GTDB): domain Bacteria; phylum Pseudomonadota; class Gammaproteobacteria; order Xanthomonadales; family Rhodanobacteraceae; genus Dokdonella_A. Next base: position 36,427 of record JALOBC010000010.1, read on the forward strand.
CGGAAATCGACTTCCTGCCCGCGACGTCGGCCGGGGTCAAGACCCACTTCTGGAGCTACCTGAGCGCCGCGCTCAATTACATACCGGAGTCCGCCAAAGACAAGGTAATCCGCGCCAAACTGGCGAAGATCGGTGTCGGTCCCGGGAAGACCTTCGACATGAACGGCCTTTCGCCAGAGCAACAGCAGGCGATGGCCGAGGGGATGAAGGCCGGCGACGCCAAGGTCAACGCGTTCGTAGCCGGGGGTGCCACCGACGTCAATGGCTGGCAGGTCGGATCGATGTGGGGCGACGGCGATTTCTACGACGGCGACTGGCTCAAGCGTGCCGGCGGCGCCAAGGCCGGGATCTACGGCAACGACGCCGCCGAGGCGATGTACCTTCTGGGCCGGACCGATGCCAAGGGCCAGATCCTGGATGGCAGCAAGCACAACTACACCCTCACCTTCCCCGCCGGCTCGTTGCCACCGGTCAACGCGTTCTGGTCGGTGACCATGTACTACGGTGACAGTCAGCTGCTGGTCGAAAACCCGATCAACCGTTACCTGGTCAATTCGCCGATGTTGCCAGACATGAAAAAGAACGCCGACGGTTCGCTGACCATCTACATTCAGCATGAATCACCCGGCAAGGACAAGGAGTCGAACTGGCTGCCGGCGCCTGATGGCCCGATCTACATGGCACTGCGCATGTACTGGCCCAAGTCGGCAAGTGAGGCCCCATCTGTACTGCCGCCTGGCAAGGGTACCTGGGGGCCCCCAGGTGTCGTGGCAGCGAAATGAACGGGAACCACAGCCATCAGCAACGACAAGCTCGCTGTCGACAAAGATGGCTCGGTCGATGTCTGGTTCAGTCCTTCCGCGCCCAAGGGCCATGAGTCGAACTCGGTGCAGGCCGTTCCCGGCAAAGGCTGGAAAATGGTGATACGGCTTTACGGACCGGAAGAGGCCTGGTTCGACAAGACTTGGCGGCCGGGCGAGATCGTACCGGTCCAGTAAAGTCCTGGATCGTTGAACGAGCGGGCCGCTTGCCTTCCCGGGGGCGGCCCGCAGCCTGTCTGCATCAATGCACCACGAAGTCGGCTTGATTGCACGCGCGCGCTTGCGCAAGCACCTGCGCGAATCCGACATCCCGACCGCGCCGCTTCATCGTCACGGCGCTCGGCAACCATCCCGGGGTTGATCCACTGCGTGGGTCTCCCGGCTGACGGAGACCACACATGTTCGACTGGATCCCGACCCTCCGCCGCGGCATGGCCACGATGGCCATCGCCGCCCTGCTGGCGTTGGCGACGGTATTGCCGGCAGCGGCCGCGACCGGCGCCGATCCGCTGGCATCCTGGAACGATGGCGCGACCAAGCACGCCCTGGTCTCGTTCGTCGAAACGGTGAGCGATCCGGCCAGCAAGGACTTCGTGCCACCGGAAAAGCGCATCGCGGTATTCGACAACGACGGGACGCTGTGGGTCGAACAGCCGATGTACACCCAGATCGCTTTTGCGCTCGATCGCGTGAGAGCGCTGGCTCCCGAGCACCCCGAATGGCTGAAGAACCCCGCGCTCAAGGCGGCGATCGAGGGCAACACGAGGACCCTGCTGGCGTCCGGTTACGGCGGCATCCTCGAACTGATGGCCGTGACCCACGCCGGCATGACGACCGCCGCGTTCGAGACGATCGTGGCGGACTGGTTCGCGAAAGCCGAGCACCCGCGCTTCAAGCGGAAATATACTGATCTGGTGTACCAGCCGATGATCGAGTTGCTCCAGTACCTGCGGGCCAACGGTTTCAGCACCTACATCGTGTCGGGCGGCGGCGTCGAGTTCATGCGCCCGTTGGCGCAAGAGGTCTACGGCATCGCGCCGCCCAACGTCATCGGCTCCAACCTCAAGACGAAATTCGAGATGATCAACGGCAAGCCGGCTCTCGTGCGCCTGCCGGAACTGGGGTTCATCACCGATGAGGGCGGCAAGCCGGTCAGCATCAATCTCCACATCGGCGAGCGCCCGATCGCAGCCTTCGGCAATTCCGACGGCGACCTGCAGATGCTGCAGTGGACGACGGCGGGCGAGGGGCCCCGACTGGGCGCGATCGTCCACCACACCGATGCCGCGCGAGAATATGCCTACGACCGCAAATCATCGGTCGGAGCGCTGGACAAGGCACTCGATGCCGCACCGGCCAATGGCTGGATCGTCATCGACATGAAAACGGCCTGGAAGACCGTCTTTGCGCCCGTGAAGTAGCGGGCGCCTGCCACTGTAACGAGCGCCACTCGTTCTTGGCGGCCGGCAGCGTCGGCTGCATGTTGCGCGCCCACCCCATCGCCGGATGGATGGCCAAATGACGGCCGTGGAGCTGCCGGCGCCAATGCAAATGGACGGCTTCAGGATCCTGCGCCCTCGCTTGCAGGTGGCGTGGCGTGCGGCGCCGCCGTGGTTGCGATGCAGCCGGGCGCGATCTGGTCTTCGCGCCTGCTCGCGCGCCACCCGTTCGCGCGCCATCGGCGCCTGATGCGACATCCAAGGTCCAGGCGGTCCAGCATGGGTCATGCCACCCGCAGGATCGATCTCGCGGAAGAAAGTCTGGCTTGACGCGACCGCGTCCTTGCGCGCCTCGGGAACCCGCCGGGAACCTTTCCGATGGCGGCTGCATCCGATGCGTTGTGCCCACGAGCGCCTTGCGGAGGCCCGCACCCAAAGGGGTGAAAGGGACGGCCCAAACCGTCGCCGCACCGTGCACCAGCGGCGCGGGTCGGTCCGCGAGCCGACGCCACCATTTGCAGCAGTTCCGAGTCCGGCGGAGGCATTTCTGCGCCGCAGGGCAAGGCGTTGCCGCGTTCCCCAAAGATTGGAGGATCACTGATGAAACACGCAACCACGAGTTCGATTGCCCTGGGCGTGACCCTCGGCCTTGCCTATGCGACAAGCACCCTGGGCGCCAGCGCGGATGCAACGCACGCCCTGATCGATGTGGCCGCCACCAAGCTCAACGGCGCCGGTGACCAGGCGACCCGTCTCCCGCCGATCGGCAACAGCGGCGAAACCTTCCCGACACCGTACTGCGCATTGTCCTATGCGCAAGCCGTGCATCCGATCTCGCGGGTGCAGGGCATGGGTATCGACCATCGGTCCGACCCCACGCCGGACGCTTCACCCTCGCTGGAGGACTTCACGACCCTGGTGGCGCAGGTGCAAACGGGTGAGCTCGCTGCCATCAGCATCCAGGGCTATACCCCGGCCAATTCCAGCGAGGGCGTGAAGGTCTACATCGACTGGAACCAGGATGGCGCCTTCGACGAGGCCACCGAGGGCTACCCGATCGGCTTTCTGCTCGATTCGACCGGCATCGACGGCAAGCAGGTGACGGCGACACTCCGCGTGCCGAGCTCGGCGAGGACCGGCGAAACGCGCATGCGTGTAGTCAAGGCGTTCGACCAGATGGCCAATCCCTGGTCTTGCAATGAAGGCGGCAGCGCTTCGGGCCAGGCCGAGGATTACACGCTTTATGTTGGCGGCGCGCAAAGCGAAGCGATCTTCTGCAGCCGCTTCGAGCAGGGCGATGATGGCTCCTGCAGCACGCCACCTCCGGCCGGCATCGTCTACAGCGACCCGCTCAACGTCGCGATCCCGCGAAGCGGACTGTGCATCAACTTCCTGACCGGGGAAATGTCGCCCCCCAGCCTGCCCATTTCGCACTTCTGCGCGGCCGCAGGCGACCCGTTCCTGTTCGGCCCGGGCATGCAGTTCTACTGGGGGACGGATGACAACAACGCCGGCGTTGCGCTCACCAGCACGGACCGCTACCTGGTGCTTGGCCCCGACGACACCATCGGACCGTTTTCAACGTTCAGCCGCGCCGCCTTTGGCCTGCCGGGCATGATGCTCGACTACTGGGACGGCATGCACGGCTATCTTGGCGTGCGCTTCCTCAACGAGCAGACCGGTGAGATCAACTACGGTTACGTGCACATGTTGACCACGCATGGAAGCGGATTCCCGGCCGTGATCATGGATTACGCCTACGACAAGTCGGGCGCGGCGATCACCATCCCCTGATGCGAGGGGAGGCGTTGGCGCGGTGGCAGCCGCGATCCTGGCAGGCAGGGCGCGGCACTCACGCTCCCGTGATGTGACGGGAGCAGGGCGGGTTCACTTGCGGGCCAATGCGTCAGAAGGAAGTCGAACCCCGGGTGTCACCCGCCTTGCGGTTCTCCCGGCGCCAATGCGCGCCCGGAGAACCGTTTGGCTTGATGGCGGCCCGGACGCGGTGGAAGATGGCTCCCTGGAGGAGCCATCGGCCATGTGTTACTCGGCACAGATTGAACAGCACTGGCGCGAGTACGTGAGGCGCTGGGGCGCGGACATCGACCTGGAGGCCTTCGTGCGCCTGTACGGGCAGCGCAGCCAGGGGGCGAAGCTGCGCATTCCGAGGGTCGTCGATGCAGCGTTCCGCACACCCCATTCGGCGGAGGAACGCAAGATCCTGGCGCTGATCGAAGACTGGGACGCAGCAGAGGCCGGGCGCCTGGAGCGCGAGGTGTTCAATCAGCGCAAGCGCCTGGCCGATGCCGAGCGCAAACTCGCCTTGAAATCGACCCGGGCCGCGGCCGAAAGCAGGCGCATTGCCACCGCCAAGGTGGCGAGCGGCCTGCAGCGCCTGGCCGACCTGCGCCGGACAGGTCTGGAAAGGCGCGACGCGCGCATCTTTCCGGGCTGGTACGCACCCGTGCTGATCGCCGAAGGCGGGCGACTGCGGGTGAAGCCCATGCGCTACCAGTGCCGCCCCGCCGGCGTGCCCGCGTCGTATGACCGGCGCTATCCAGGCACCTACAACGCCCGGCGCGACAGCCTGGGGCGCTTCTGGAAAGGCCAGTTCGGCCACACCCACGGCATCCTGGTCGCCACCGCTTTCTTCGAGAATGTCAGCCGGCATGCGCTGGAGCGGCGCGAACTGGCGCCGGGCGAAGCCGAAGCCAACGTGGTGCTGGAGTTCCGGCCGGACAACGGCCAGGAGATGCTCATTGCCTGCCTGTGGTCGCACTGGCAGCGCGCCGGCGAGGCCGACCTCTTGTCGTTTGCCGCGATCACCGACGCGCCGCCCCCGGAAGTGGCCGCGGCCGGGCACGACCGTTGCGTGGTACCGCTCAAACCGGCGAACGTCGCGGCGTGGCTGCACCCCGATCCGGCCCGGCCCGAGGCCTTGCAGGCCATCCTCGATGACCGCGAGCGGCCCTACTTCGAGCATCGCGAAGCAGCTTGAGGTTGTTATTCCAACCAATTGAAATGAGTAAAAAAAAAGCCGCCGGCATGTATCCGGCGGCTTGCGTCAAGGGGCGCCTGGCCTGCCAGGCACCCCGTTCAACCAGGTGCTCAGGCGGGTGCCAACGCGGCCTCGCCGAGCCGCATGGGCGCGCTCGCGCGGGCTTCCAGCGAAGCGAGGAAGCGCCACACGAACAGCACCGTGATCAGCAGCAGGCCCGGATAGCCGATGCCAGCCAGCACATAGGGCAGGATGGGATTGCCTTCCACCCGGACCATGTGCAGGTTGAAGCTGAGCAGGCCAAGCGTGATGATCGCGCCGAACAGCCACATGCCGGTCAACCACATGCTGGCTTCGTAGCCGGTCAGCGGTTTGGCCCACCCGTGCGGGCTGTGTGACACCAGCGGCTCGGTTTCCCCTGCGCCCGCCAGCGAGCGTACCCGCTTGCCGAGCGTGACCAGGTCGAAGACGAGTATCCCGACGCCGAGCGTGAACAACAGGCCAGCCACCGGCACCAGCATCTTGTAGATGCCCATGATCGGGAAGACGTCGCCACCGAACCATTCCAGGCCGAGCGTGCGGTAGGCATAGATCTGCACGGTACCGCCCAGCGCGAAGGCCAGCGCGATGCCGAGCATGCCGGTGAACAGCAGCCAGAAGGCGAGCTTGCCCAGGCGCTGGTCGAAGTCCAGCGCCTTGCGCATCACCGGAACCGCGTAATAGGCCGCACCGATGCCCAGCATGCCGAAGGTGCCGAACAGGGCGAGGTGGCCGTGCGCCGGCGTGATCCAGGTGCCGTGCGACCACACGTTGGTGAGTGCGAAGGTCATGGTGAAGCCGAGGATGCCCGCGCCCACCTGTTCGAGTACCACCGAACCCAGGATGAAGTAGAAGGCGGGTGCGTTCTCGATCGGCTTGCGGTTCTGGTGCGCGTCCAGATAGACGTGCCAGAAGCAGAAGATCAGCGGCAGCGGTTCCAGCGCGCTGAACAGCGAACCCCAGAACTGCCAGAACTCCGGCGTGCCGATCCAGAAGTAATGGTGTGCGTTGCCGATCAGGCCCGAAAGCCATACCAGCAGCACGCCCCAGAACACCGCGAAGCCCACCGACTTCACGTCCACCTTGAACAGCAGCACCAGCAGCATGCCGACCAGGCTGATGTGGATGACTTCCCACACGCCCTCGACCCAGTAGTGCACCACGAACCAGCGGAAGTATTCCTGCATGTCGATGGTCGGGATGTAGAACAGGCCGAACACCCACACCACGGTCAATGCCACCACGCCGATGCCGAGGCCCCAGTGGATCTCGTTCCACTCGCTGACCGGCGGGAACGTGCGCAGGACCACGTAGGCGAGGATGCTGAAGCCGATCAGGATCACCAGGTCCGCGGCACGCCCGGCTTCGATGTACTCCAGGCCTTCCTGCAGCCAGGGCTGCCCGGCCCACCAGCCGGCCGTGCCTTCCATCGCCAGGTACTGCGTGCCGACGTTCCACACGATGGTGACGACGAGGGCGTAGAACAGGAACTTGATCAACCAGGGGGACGCCAGCTCACGCTTGGACAGGAGTGGGCCGACGAACAGGATCGCGCCGATGAAGCCGGCGAGGATCCACAGCAGGCCAAGATTCAGGTGCTCGGCACGCACCACGTTGAAGTTGATGATGCCGGCCAGCAGCATCGGGTCGGCCTGTTGTGCGGCCAGCAGCAGGCCGAATCCGGCCTGGAAGACGAAGAGCACCAGCATGAGCATGAAGAAGCGCATGCTGAGGCGTTGGGTGTTGTATTGGATCTGCATCACGGCTTCTCCAGGCTCTTGATGTAGGCCACGATGGCTTTGACGTCATCGTCCTTCAGCAAGGTGTCGTACTTGGGCATGACGCCCGGCGGGAAGCCCTCGACGATCTGCTTGTCGGGCGCGATGACGGCATCGATCAGGTAGGTATCGTCTGCGGTCACCGTGCTGCCGTCCGCGAGCTTGACCCGGGAACCGTAGAGTCCACCCCAACCCGGACCGACCATGCGCTTGTCATCGAGCGCGTGGCAGGCGGTGCAGGCGTATTCCTTCGTGAGCTCCTCACCACGCGCCACCGGATCGGCCGGCGTGGCGCTGGCGCCTTCAGCCACCGGCGCGCTCGCCGCCGTCGCCGTCGCCAGCATGTGTGATCCGCCATTGAGCAGGGCGAGGCGCCGCTCGAGACTGCCGGTCTTGACCTCCGGCGGCCAGCCTTCCGTGTTCATCGCCGCGCTGTACTTCATGAAGGCGATCAACTGGCCGACCTCGTCGCTGGAAAAGGCCAGGTTGGGCATGAGCGTGGTGCCGCCACCGCGCCGTTCGACGCGTTCCCTGGCACCGGGGAACTTCTTGTAGTAGTCCTCGATGTTGTCCACGCCGGCATCGGCGGCGACGTCGCTGTTGGTGAGCTGCGTGCGTACCGCCGCCTCGGTCGGCCAACCGGCTGCCGAAGGCAGGAAGGCGGCCAGCCAGGCCGGGCCCGCGGTGGTGTATTCCTTGGTCAGATCCGGCGCGAGGTAGGCGCCGTTGCCGACCATGGTGTGGCATCCCATGCAGTTGTAGGCCTGGAACACGCGCTTGCCATCGGCAGCCTGATGCGCGCCGAAGCTGATCGCGTCCGGGTTGGCCCGGCCGCGCGATCCCAGGAACGAGAAGCCCGAGAGGATGATGAAGATCATGATCATCAGGCCGAGGACGATGATGCCGCGGCGACGCTTCTTGGCTTCGTTGCAGTTCTTGCCGTCGGCGCAGCTCACGGTGCACCTGCCTTGTCATTGGCGGCGGCATCCGCGCGGGCGGCGGCCTTGCCTATCGCATCGTGTTCGAACAGCGTCCGCGTGACGCGGATGAACACATAGAAGACGTAGACGGCGAGCACGAAGCCGACGACGAAATAGAGCCACCACATTTCGCGCGATTCCGGCCAGTACTCGAAGTCGCGCCAGAACGGCCAGGACAGCGCGAAGCCGACGATACTCGCCAGCACCGACAGCGTCCCGTCAATGATGCGTTGTGTCATTGCACCCCCTCCCCATGGATAGTCAGCACGCATCCGGGCTCATCGGGGGCGCAGCTTGCACAGCGCCGATAATGCTTGCCGGAGGCGCCTCGACTATAGGAAGCGCATGGATGCGACCCCTTGACGCAGGTCAAGCACGCGGGTCAAGGCGCCTGCGACAAAATGCCGCGGACGTGTCCGCTGCGCTTTTGTCGCAGGGGGGCGTGGCGCCGGGCGGGATCGCTCAGGTCGCGATCGAAGCACTCTCGACCACGTGGGCGCCGCGCGCGCGCAGCTCGGCGAGGCGCGTTGGCTGGATGGCCGCATCGAGCGGCGTGGAGGCATCGGCGATCAGGTTCACCCCGAAGCCCTGCGCGAGCGCGTCCAGGGCGCTGAAGTACACGCAGATGTCGCCGGCCAGACCGCACAGCCAGAGCTCCCTGGCGCCCTTGCCGCGCAGGTAGTCGGCCAGGCCCGTGCTCTTGCGGTGGGCGTTGTCGAAGAAGGTGCTGTAGCTGTCGATGGCCGGATCGGTGCCCTTGCGGAAGATGGCCTCGAAGGGGCGTGTATCGAGCCGGCTTGAGAACTCCGCGCCCACGCTGCCCTGCACGCAATGGTCGGGCCACAGCTTCTGGCGGATGCCATCGAGATCGATCTCCTCGAACGGCTGGCGGCCCGGATGGTTGGACGCGAAGCTGGCGTGATCCGGCGGATGCCAGTCCTGGCCGGCCACGACCAGGTCGAAGTGCGGCATGAGGCGGTTGATGATCGGCACGATGACATCGCTGCCCGGCACCTCCAGTGCGCCGCCGGGCAGGAAGTCGTTCTGGACGTCGGTGACGATGAGCGTTTTCACTGGATTTCCTCCTGTCGGTTGCGGTTGCGGCGCAGTTGCTCGCGCAGGGCATGCAGCGGCTCGCTGATGCCGACCTTGTAGCCGTGCGGGTTCTCGAAACGCAGGTATTCGGGCGGCAACAGGGCGAGCCGCTTGGCGGCATGCGTGCGGATGGTGTCGATGCTGCGCGCTGCGGTGGTTCGTCGGCCGTCCTGCATCACCGGATGCAGCAGCGGTTCGCTGGTCAGGCCGGCGGAATTCATGGACTTGTGCGATTCGAAAGGGTGGATCAGCCGCGCAGGCACCGGTTCGGCGCTGCCGGCGATACCGTCGATGCCGAAAAAGCGTCCGTCGGCAGCGAAATAGCGATGCACCTGCTTGGTGCCGGGCAGGGTGGTCTTGCCGAGGTTCTCCGACAGCTTGATGCGCGGTTCGCCGTGCGCCATGGCCAGCTTGTACACGCCATCGAGCGCGGCATCCGGCTCGCCGGTGACGATGCTGGTGCCCACGCCGAAGATGTCGATGGGCGCATGTTGCTGGCGCAGGCTGCGGATGACGTATTCGTCGAGCTGGTTGGAGGCGGCGATCTTCACCTCCTGGCAGCCGGCGGCATCGAGCATGTCGCGCGCGCGGCGGGCGAAGAAGGCCAGGTCGCCGCTGTCCAGGCGGATGGCGCGCAGGCGCTGGCCGCGCGCACGCATTTCCTGCGCCACCGTGATCGCGTTCGGCAGGCCGCTGCCGAGCGTGTCGTAGGTGTCCACCAGCAGCACGGTGTTGTCCGGCCGCGCGGCGGCAAAGGCGCGGAAGGCGGCCAGTTCGTCGCCATGCCACTGGATGAAGGCGTGGGCCATGGTGCCTTCGGCACGCAGACCGTAGGCCTTGGCGGCGTACACGTTGCTGGTTGAATCGAAGCCGCCGATGACCGCCGCGCGCGCGGCCAGCACGCCCGCCGGCCCCTGCGCGCGGCGCAGCCCGAATTCGCTCAGGATCGCGTCGCCCGCGGCCAGACGCATGCGCGCGGCCTTGGTTGCCACCAGCGACTGGTAGTTGATCAGGTTGAGGATCAGCGTCTCCACCAGCTGCGCCGCGATCACGTCGCCCTCGACGCGCAGCAGCGGTTCGGTCGGAAACACCACTTCGCCTTCACTGGGCGCGTACAGACTGCCGCGGAAGCGCAGCTCGCGCAGGTAATCCAGGTAGTCGGTGTCGAAGCCATGGCCGGCCAGCCAATCGATCTCATCGGCCGTGAAGCGCCAGTCCTCCAGCACCTCCAGCACCGTTTCCAGGCCGGTGAACACCACGTAGCCTCCGCCAAAGGGCAGCTTGCGGAAGAAATAGTCGAACACCGCCCGGCGATCCTGCTGGCCACCGCGGAACAGTGCCTGTCCCATGGCGAGCTGGTACAGATCGGTGTAGGTGCCGGTGATGCCCTGCATGGCGCGTTTCCCCCGCGGATCGGACGTGGATGGCCGCGCTTGTGCCGTGCGCATGGCCTGACGAAGCGTGCGCGGCCGGGTGACCTGCGCAAGACGCCTGAAGACCTGAGGTGCGGCCACCGCGACGGACTACAATGCCTGCATGAACCCACGCACCGTACTGGTTACCGGCGCCACGGCCGGCTTCGGGGCAGCCATCGCGCGGCGCTTCGCCGCTGGCGGCTGGAACGTGATTGCCTTCGGCCGGCGTGCCGAACGCCTGGCCGAGCTGGCCCAGGCCTGCGCACCTGCGCGGGTACACACCGCGGCCTTCGACATCCGCGATGCGGCGGCCATGCGCGCCGCCCTGGACGCCCTGCCGGACGGATTCGGCGACATCGACCTGCTGGTCAACAACGCCGGCCTTGCCCTCGGCACCGCGCCGGCGCAGGCGGCCGACCTGGCCCAGTGGCAGCAGATGATCGACACCAACGTGACCGCGCTGGTCACCCTGACGCGCCTGCTGTTGCCGGGCCTCATCGAGCGGCGCGGCGCCATCATCAACATCAGCTCCATTTCCGGCACCCATCCCTATCGCGGCGGCAACGTGTACGGCGGCACCAAGGCCTTCGTCACCCAGTTTTCGCTGGGCCTGCGCTGCGACCTGCACGGCACTGGCGTGCGCGTTACCGTGATCGAACCCGGCATGGCGCAGACCGAGTTCACCCTGGTGCGCACGGGCGGCGACCAGCACGCTTCCGATACGCTGTATGCCGGTGCCCATCCAATCACCGCCGATGACCTGGCCGAATCCACCTGGTGGATCGCCAACCTGCCGCCGCACCTGAACGTCAGCCGCTTCGAGCTGATGCCGGTCAGTCAATCACCGGCCGGCCTGCAGGTGGCGCGCGACTGAGCAGGGTGGGCGACCGAGAGGCGCGGGCGGCGGCTCGATTCCGGGCCGGCCGGGCCATGGCGGGCGCGATATCGGGCCAGTGGGTGACGATCGCGCCACCTTCGGGTCATCGTGGCGTGGGATGCCTTCGGTCAAGGCCGCCGGCGAACGGGCCTGCTCTGTCTCGTGCCGGTCGAGATGGAAATCCGGCAATCCGGGTGGCTGGGTGGTGGCCCTCCAGGTAGACACCGAGGTCGTTGGCCCGCGCGACTTCCGGCCCATTCCAGCGGCAGCGGATTTGGATACACTCGGCACCACAGGGCCGGCCTGGGCCGGTCTGGCGGAAGCGCCCCGATGCCGTCCGAGCAGCCTGGCTTCCTCGCGGAACTGAAGCGCCGCCACGTCGGACGCGTGGCGCTGGCCTATATGGTCGCAGGCTGGCTGGTCATCCAGATTGCGACGCAGGTCTTTCCCTTCTTCGAGATTCCCAACTGGGCTGTGCGCCTGGTGATCCTGCTTCTGTTCCTGGGCTTTCCGGTGGCCGTGGCGCTGGCCTGGATCTACGAGCTGACCCCGGGCGGCATCCGCCGTACGGCTCCGGCCGACTCACCCGAGGCGCGACCTGCCGAGCAGCGCCGCCAGGTCGCGCGCAAGCTCAACACCGCCATCATCACCATCCTGGTCGCCTCGGTGTTGTTCCTCGGCTGGCGGCTGCTCGTTGTCGATCGTTCCGCGCCGCAGTCCGACGCATCTTTGGGTGGCGTGCCTGCAGGTCAGACGGAGGCGACGTGGCCGATGCCCGCACCGATCGCCGCACCCTTGCCGGCGCCGGCGAAATCCATTGCCGTGCTGCCGTTCGAGAACCTGTCCGACGAGAAGGCAGGCGAGTACTTCGTCGCCGGCATGCAGGATCTCATTCTGACCAAGCTCTCGGAAATCGCCGATCTCAAGGTCATCTCGCGCACCTCGAGCTCCCGCTATCGCAGCCGGCCCGACGATCTCCGCCGCGTCGGCGCGGAACTTGGCGTCGCCACGGTGCTCGAGGGCAGCGTGCAACGTGCGGGCAACCGCGTGCTGGTCAACGTACAGTTGATCGATACCCGGTCCGACGCGCATCTTTGGGCGCAGAGTTACGAGCGCACGCTGGACAACGTCTTCGGCGTGGAAGGCGAAGTGGCCGGCAAGATCGCCAGTGCACTGGATGCACGGCTTTCCCAGGCCGAAACGGTGGGGCTGGCGATGGTGTCCACCACCGACAAGGTGGCGATGGATCGCTTCCTGCACGCCGAGTTCAAGCTGGCCAAGGGCTTCTCCAATTACGATACCGCGCCGCTCAGGGAGTCGCTGCCGCTCTACCGGCAGGCAATTCTGGAGGACCCGGAGTTTGCCTTGGCCTATGCGCGGCTGTCCTTCGCGGAAAGCCTGCTGGGCTGGTTCGGGGGCGGGGGCGGCGATGTCCCCGAGCTGATCGAACGCGCTGATGCCGACGCCCGGCAGGCGTTGCGCCTGGCGCCCGACGACAGCCCGGCTCTGGTTGCAATGGCCTACAGCGCGTACTACGGCCGTGGCGATTACACGGCCGCATTGGAATTTTTTGCGCGGGCGCTCCGCGCCAGGCCCAACGACCCCGTCGCGTTGTCGGGGCGCGCCTACGTCGAGCGACGGCAGGGGCGTTACGATGCGGCGCTTGCGTCGCTGCAGAAGTCGCTCGCGATCGATCCACGCAATTCTGCGCTGGCTGCCGAGCTCGCCTCCACCTACGCCATGGTGAGGCACTATGCCGAGGCCCAGGGCTGGAGCCAGCGCGCGCTGGCACTCGATCCGGACAACCTCAATGCGCGTGCCTTCCTGTCCCTCGCGATCCTTCATGGCGATGGCGATATCGCTGGCGCGCTGTCCGCGGTATCCGGCGACTGGCCGATGATGAAACTCATGCGCGTGAACCTGCTGTCCCTGCAGCGGCGCCATGCCGAGGCGCTGGCCCTGCTCGAGAGCGTACCCGACACGCCGGACAACTTCGGTGCGCCCGCCCCGAAGTCGTTGCAGGAAGCCGAACTCTACCGCTTGCTGGGGGACAACGATCACGCGGTAATGGCGTATCAAGTGGCCAGGCCCGCAGTGCAGGGGCGGCTGAGCGGGAAGCGCGGCTTCGCCGGCCTCGTCCAGTTGGAATCCGCGCGCGTCGAACTTGGCCTGGGTCGTCTCCAGGACGCGCTCGATCAGACCGAACTTGCGCTCGCCCAGACTATCCGGAGTGGTGACCACGTGTTCCTGCCGCAGGTGATGCGCGGCGCAGCGGCCCTCTATGCGCAGGCCGGTCGCGCCGAACTGGCGGTTCCGCTGATCGACAAGCTCATCGAAATGCCCGGCGCCGGACTGACCTGCGCACCGGTGCTGCTGTGGCTGGACCCCGCATGGGATCCGATCCGCGCCGACCCGGGCTTCCAGGCGCTGCTCGGAAAGTACGCCAGGTCGCGCCCGGAAGTGCCCAACGAGGCGGCGGCGACACATATCTGAGTGCAGGCAATCGGCGGGAGCGCCCATGCGCAAGCACAGGGCCATCACGAAGAAGGCCGCTGCAGCCAGGAAATCTTGACGGCTGCGTTCACCACCGTGACAGTACCCACACCGCTTCACCTGCCCCGGCCGGCATGTTCCGGAATCGGTGGCCGGCTTGGATCGGAATGGGCCGGAAGGAGACCAGGATGGAAGGCGTTCCCCTGAAGCAGAAGCAACTGGCCGCCCGCTGGTGCATCAGCGAGGCCAACCTGGAGCACTGGCGCGGCGAGGGGCTCGGCCTCGGGTAAATTGCTCCATCCTCTCAAGAGTTGAAGCCTCCGGGAAGGCCGGGGTGGTTCAGGCCTTCTACTGGCAGCAACTGCTCGACGACGGCGTGGTCGGCAGTGGGAGCGAGATCGCCCAGCGCGAAGGCTTGCACCACTCGACGGTCAATGAACTGCTGCGCCTGACGTTGCTGGAGCCTGCCATCATTCAGACCATCCTGGCCGGACAGCAGTCCAAGTGCATGAGCCTGCAGTGGTTCCAGCGGAATCCACTGCCGACCGACTGGGTGGTGCAGCGGGGGGTAGTGGCCGGGTTTGATGCCTGACCGGATTACGAACCCTCGATCACCCGTGCCACATCACTGCGGCATTCGGCGCACTGGCCCACCAGCAGCAAGTCGCCGCCCTTGGTGGTGCCGCTGAAATTGGTGATCGTGGTTTCGTGACGGCAGTGGCCGCACCAGACGTTGGACAGCAGCCGCTGGCGGATGTCGGCAGGGATGGACTCCCAGCGCTGGCGGGCGGGTTTGGTGAAGCCGGGAAATGACTCAACGCCTACTGTGGACTCTGCCAGTTCAGGCACCCGCTTGATCGCCATCGCCCTGGCTTCTTTCATCGCAGCCTGAGTCTGCAGGTTCGGTGTTTTCTCGTTCATGGCATCACTTTGCGGCGACGGCAAACGACCGTAGCCACGGATCAAGGTGGGCGATGTCAAACGTGCCAGACTCGAACATCTGCAACATCTCCGCATAGATCTGCATCGGCGCACGCTGTAAGCGCCAGCCATTGATGCGCAGGAACACGTCGGCCGCCGCAAAGGCGATACGCTTGTTCCCGTCCACGAACGGGTGGTTGATCGCCAGGCTTTCCAACAGAGCAGCAGCCTCAGCCACGATGTCATCGTAGTAGCCGGTCTGCGGGCGGAACAGTGCGGCCTCCAGCGCTCCGGGATCGCGCACCCCCGTTGCCCCGCCATACCGTTGCATCAGGACTGTGTGCATGCCCAGCACATCAGCCACGGTCAGGTAATCGTGCGCCACGGTTTACTTGGCCAGTTCGCGGTAGAGGCTGTCGAACTCATCCAGACTGGACGCGAAAGAAGCCATCACGTGACGGCGGGGGCGTTCCTTTTGCTGCCGGTCGATGTAGTCGCGCAGGGCGTCATCGAGCACCGCCTGGAACTGGCGGCCCTGGCTTTCTGCGATCTGGCGCAACGCGGCCAGCACATCGGGCGCGGCCTGGGAGGAAAACTTTTCGCGGACAGCAGTCGTCATGGCCATCTCCATCATGATTCATCTTGACGATTCATGATAGAGCAAGACGGGAAGATTTGCCACCGCGTTGATGGCGTTCGATGCCTGACTGGCGGCCTTGGTTGACAGTGAACCGGCGCGCGTAAGTTGTTGACTTTGCTAGACCATCATTTGCGCCTACCCGCAGGCCAAACGGAGAACAGAGGCGGCTCTGGCCGAGAAAGTGGCCGATTTCAGTCGTTTCGGCAGCAGGCCACCCGCAGCACGGCTGGCCGGAACTCCGCATGGCGCGGGGATTTCAGGCAAGAAAAAGGGCCCGGAGATCATCCGAGCCCTTGTAGATGGTGGAGGCGGCGGGAATCGAACCCGCGTCCGAAGGCGCTCCGCGCCCGGCGCTACATGCTTAGCCCGACGTTTGATCTCATCCTGCGACAACACGACGGGCAAAGCACGCCGCAGGACCAGCCTCTTGGATTTAGCCTGCCGCCGAAAGGCGCCGGTGCAGGCGATCCCGTGATAATGACCCTACATCCACGAGCACAGGCACAAGTGGGTTCGGGGCTAGGCCTTAAGCGGCCAGAGCGTAGACGTCGTCGTTCGCGTCTAAGTTTTTGCCACCGGATTAACGAGGAAGATGACGCCCTCGGCATGCTCCAGACTGCTTCACGTCCCCCGTCGAAGCCAGGTCGCCCCCGGGAACAGGACTAATGGTGGGGTCGGGCGGTGGGAAAATCAAGCGCCGCAAGCGTGGCGGCGCGGTTCAGGCTTCGCGGTTGTGGGCACGCATGGTGCGTTGCTTCTCGCGGTTCCAGTCGCGCTCCCGGGCGGCGTCGCGCTTGTCGTGCTCCTGTTTGCCGCGCGCCAGCCCGAGGTCGAGCTTGACGCGGTTCTTCTTCCAGTACATCGACAGCGGGATCAGGGTGTAGCCCTTGCGCTCGATGGCGCCGACGAGCTTGTCGATCTCCTCGCGGTGGAGCAGCAGCTTGCGCGTGCGCCGGTCATCGGCGAGGACGTGCGTGGAGGCCGAGATCAGTGGCACGATGGAGGCACCGAACAGGAAGATCTCGCCGTTCTTGACGATGGCGTAGGCATCGGAAAGGTTGATGCGGCCGGCGCGCAGGCTTTTCACTTCCCAGCCCTGCAGGGCGATGCCGGCTTCGTAGTGCTCGTCGATGTGGTATTCGTGGCGGGCGCGCTTGTTCTGCGCGATCTGGCCGCCACCTTTTTCCTTGCCCTTGGGTTTGGCCATGTACGCTGGAATCCTGGAAAACGAGTGCCGATGATCGAGATCCGCCGCCAAGCCGTCGTTCCCTACACGCCCGCGCAGATGTTCGATCTGGTCAATGACGTGGAAGCATACCCGAGGCGCTTTTCCTGGTGCGCTGCGGCAAGCGTGCTGACGCGCCAGGAAAATGAGCTGACCGTGCGGCTGGACCTGCGCTTTGCCGGCTTCCGCCATGCTTTCACCACGCGCAACGTGTTGTCGCCCCCCCACCACCTGCGCGTGGAACTGGTGGAAGGGCCGCTGCGCACCCTCGAGGGCGACTGGTACTTCGATGCGTTGGGCGATAAAGGGTGCAAGATCCGCCTGGCGCTGGACTTCGATTACGCTGGCCGGATCACCGGTGCTGCGCTGCGGGTCGGCTTCCAGGTACTGGCCAACCGCATGGTGGATGATTTCTGTTCCGCGGCGCGCAAGGTCTATGGCTGAGAAGATCGAGATCGAAGTGGCCTATGCCGAACCGGGGCGGCAGGTCCTGCGCCGGATCGCGCTGGCACGGGGGGCGACCGTCGCCGATGCGATCGAGGCGTCGGGCATCGTCAGCGGGCTCGGCCTCGATGCTGGGGCGCTCACGGTCGGGATCTGGTCGCGGCCGGCGCGGCACGACACGCTGCTCGAGGCGGGCGACCGGGTGGAGCTTTACCGTCCGCTCAAGGTGGATCCGAAGGAAGCCCGGCGCCGGCGCGCCGAACGGGCAGGGCGCTGATCCGCCCGCTGGCCGGCGCAGCGCCTCAGCCCTGGCCGCTGCGCTTCTTCTCGTCCGGGCGCTTCTCGTCGGGATAGGCGCGCTTGTACTTGCGCGCCTCCAGCATCAGCTGCTTGGGATCTTCGGCGAAGTAGTCCCCTTCGATGCGCGCCAGGAAGCCGTCCTCGAAATGCAGCGTCAGGTCGCGCGTATCCATCTTGTTGCGGCCCTCGCGCAGCGTGGAAACATAGTCCCAGCGATCCTGGTCGAACGGGCTGATGATCGAGGGCGAGCCCATCACCAGCAGCACCTGGCGCTTGCTCATGCCGGGCTTCAGGGATTCGACCTGGGCCTTGTCGAGCAGGTTGCCCTGTTGCGTATCGACGCGGTAGATGAGGCCACAGCCGCCAAGCGAAAGGGCGGCAAGCAGGAGGATCCAGCAGAAGCGCATGCGGGAGGTTCCGGAGCAGGGTGACGAAGCGGCGATGATACACTACGACGTTGCACGACAAGGGCTGATCGCCGCCACCGCCAGAGGAGGTCCGGGCATGAACAGTGAATCCTGCGAGCTGCGCAAGGCCGGTCTCAAGGTCACCCATCCTCGCATGCGCATCCTGGAGATCCTCGACAGCGAGGATGGCAGGCACTTCAGCGCCGAGGACATCTACAAGGAGTTGCTGGCGCGCAACGACGACATCGGCCTGGCCACGGTGTACCGCGTGCTGACCCAGTTCGAGGCGGCCGGCATCGTCCTCAAGCACAATTTCGAGGGCGGCCAGGCGGTTTACGAACTCGATCGCGGCAAGCACCACGACCACATGGTGGACGTGGAAACCGGCGACGTGATCGAGTTCCACAACGAGGTGATCGAACGCCTGCAGCACGAGATCGCGGCCGAGCACGGCTACGTGATCGAAGATCACAGTTTGGTGTTGTACGTGCGCAGGAAGCGGGAATAGGGAACAGCGGATCGGTTCCGCTCGCGGCCGTTCGCCGCCATGGCCGAGCGCCCGTAGCGCCGCTCGACCCCATGCCCCTGCCAGCCCGGCGCGGGCGTGGCGGCTTCGGCAGGCACGCTGGCGCCGTGTTCGGGTGATGAATGCCCGCTTCAGGCCGGCCGATCGCCCCGCGCCACCTTGACAGCGCGACCGCCCGCGGGCTGCCGGCGCTTGCCGACCACCGGATCCCGGTCGCCGGCGGCAAGCATCTGCGCCGCATGCGCGAGCGTCTCGGGCGTGATCTCGATGCCGCCGAGCATGCGGGCGATTTCCTCGCGCCGGGCCGCGCCCTGGAGGGTGTCGATGCGGATGCGGGTGGTAGCGCCGTCGCTGCCCTTGCTCACGCGCAGGTGGTGGTGCGCCAGGCTGGCGACCTGCGGCAGGTGGGTGACACACAGCACCTGGCAGCGCCCGCCCAGCGTGCGCAGCTTCTGGCCGACGATCTCGGCCACCGCCCCGCCGATGCCTGAATCCACTTCGTCGAACACCATGCTGCCGGCGGTGTCGCTGCCGAGGGCTGCGACTTCGATGGCCAGGCTGATGCGCGAGAGCTCGCCGCCCGAAGCAACCTTGCGCAGCGGGCGCGGCGGCTGGCCGGGGTTGGCGCTGACCAGGAACTCGCAACGTTCCGTGCCTTGCGGGTCGGGATCGCCCGCGGCCTGTGCCTCCAGTTCGACGGCGAAACGGCCGCCGGCCGTGCCGAGCTCGTCCATGAGTGCGCTCACTGCGCTGCCGAGCCGGGCGGCGGTGTCGGCGCGCAGCCTGGCCAGGGCGCGCGCTGCGCCGGCGTAGTCGGTGGCCAGGCGCGCCTGTTCGGCCTGCAGGCGTTCGATCTCGCCCTCGGCGCCACGCAGGGCGTCCAGTTCCGTGCGCAACTGCCCGGCCTGCTCGTGCAGTTCCACCGGCCGCACGCGGTGCTTGCGGGCCAGATCATGCAGGCTGGCGAGCCGGGCTTCGGCTTCGGCCAGCCGCGCCGGGTCCAGATCCAGCGTGGAAGCGTGGCGCTCCAGCGTGTCGCGCGCCTCGCCCAACTGGATGGCCGCCGCTTCCAGCAGTTCGCCCACCGGGGCGAGGCGGTCATCCAGACTGGCCAGGTGCGTGATGGCGGACTGGGCGCGGCCGAGCTGGCGCAGCAGGGCCTGTTCGTCCTCGCCGTCCAGGCGGTCGACCAGGCTCGCGCAACCCTGCAGCAGTTCACCGGCGTGGGCCAGACGTCGATGCCGATCCTCCAGTTCGGCCAGCGCATCCGGTGCCAGCGCGTGGCGCTCGAGCTCGTCGAGCTGGTGGCTCAGCCATTCGATGCGCCCGGCATGGTCCGCGCCGCCGGCCAGCGCACTGATGCGCCGGCCCGCGGCCTGCCAGGCGTGGGCCAGATCGGCGACCGTGGCGAGGGCCTCGCCGTGGCCGCCGAAGGCATCGAGCAGGGCCAGCTGCGAGGGGCGTTCGAGCAGGGCCTGTTGCTCGTGCTGGCCGTGGATCTCGATCAGGCCGCTGGCCAGGGCGCGCAACTGGCTGGCGCTGACCGGCCGGCCATTGATCCAGGCACGCGAACTGCCTTCGCTGCGGATCACGCGGCGCAACTGGCAGGCGCCGTCCTCGTCCAGTGCTTCCTCGCGCAGCCAGTCCTGCAGGTCGGGGCGCGCGCTGAGGTCGAAGTCGGCGGCCAGTTCGGCGCGTTCGCAGCCGTGGCGCACCAGGCTGGCGTCGGCGCGGCTGCCGGCCAGCAGCAGCAGGGCATCCACCAGCAAGGACTTGCCGGCACCGGTTTCACCGGTGACCACCGTCATGCCATCGGCGAAGGTCACCTCGACCGCATCGACGATGGCGAAATCCTTGACATGAAGCATGCGCAGCATGGGCAGATCCGCTGGAATGGCAGGCGCAGTTTCCGGGCGATGGCCGGTGCCTGCAAGGGGCGCCGCCGCCCCCGTGCAAATTCCGCCAGCCGCCCCCATGTTCCTGGCATCACCTGCTTGTGTATGCTGATTGCATGTCCGCCACCACGACCCACCAGCTCGACAGCCGCTCGCGCAACCTGCTGCGGGCACTGATCGGCCAGTACATCATCGATGGACAGCCGGTCGGTTCGCGCACGCTGGCCAAGTCGTCCGGGCTCGATGTCAGTCCGGCGACCATCCGCAACATCATGGCCGATCTGGAAGAGGCCGGCCTGGTGGCCGCGCCGCACGTGTCGGCCGGGCGCGTGCCGACGGCGCAGGGTTATCGCGTGTTCGTGGACAGCCTGCTGCAGGTGCGCCCGCTGGGGCGTGCCGAGGTGGAGCAACTGCGCCGCGAGCTGCCCACCGGCGCCGCCACCACCGACCTGCTGGGCAGCGCAAGCTCGCTGCTCTCGGAGATGACGCGCTTCGTCGGCGTGGTCAGCGTGCCGCGCCGCGAGGAGTTCCCGTTCCGCCACATCGATTTCGTGGCGCTGGACGAAGCGCGCCTGCTGGTCATCCTGGTGTTCACCGATGGCCAGGTGCAGAACCGCGTCATCACCACCGAGCGCAGCTATGCGCCGGGCGAACTGGAGCAGGTCGCCAACTACCTCAACAGTCATTTCAACGGCATGCGCCTGGACGAGATCCGCACGCGCCTGCTGCGCGAAATGCGCGAGGAGGGCGCGCGCCTCAACAAGCTGCTCGCGGCGGCGGTGGAAGTGGCCGAGCAGGCCTTCGGCGACAGTGCCGATGGCGACATGCTGGTGGCCGGCCAGACCAACCTGATGGGGCGCGAGGACGCCACCGACCTGGACCGGCTGCGCGAACTGTTCGAGGCGTTCCAGCGCAAGCGCGACCTGCTGCAACTGCTGGAACGCTGCGCGCGGGCGGATGGCGTGCGCCTGTTCATCGGCGAGGAATCGGGCTTCGCGGCGCTGGATGGCTTCAGCCTGGTGACCGCGCCCTACGGCATGGACAATCGCGTGCTGGGGGTGCTTGGCGTGCTTGGGCCGACCCGCATGGCCTACGAACGGGTGATCCCGGTGGTGCAGGCCACCGCACGCATCATCTCCGGTGCCTTGAAGCGTCACCAGACGACCCTATAAACCGCCTATCGCGCACGTTGCGCGCCGCGTGTGTGGCGCGCAGCTTGGCCGCTGGCAGGTGGGCTGCCGGCTTGTCGAACCCGGTCGTGCGACCGCCCAGAGAGAGTTCCGGAGGAAAGATGCAGAACACGGATCCCAATGCCACGCCGATGCCGGTCGATGAGAATGCCGCCATCGACAACGACATCGAGGTGCTCACGCGCCAGCTTGCCGACTGCGAGGCGCGCCTCGCGGAGATGCGCGAAACCGTGCTGCGCGAGCGCGCCGACCTCGACAACCAGCGCAAGCGCATGCAACGCGATCTGGAGCAGGCGCGCCTCTATGCCAACGAAAAGCTGCTCTCGGCATTGCTGCCGGTGCTGGACAACCTCGAGCGCGGCCTGGCCGCCGCAGGCGACCTGGAAGCCCTGCGCGGGGGTGTGGAGCTGACCTTGCGCGAGCTGCTGCGCGTGGCCGATGTCAACGGCCTGCGCGCGGTGGGCGCCATCGGTGACGTCTTCGATCCGCAACACCACGAGGCCATGAGCGTGACCGAGGGCACGGAGCATCCCTCCGGGCATATCGTGTCGGTCATGCAGAAGGGCTATGTCCTCAATGACCGGCTGTTGCGCCCGGCCCTGGTATCGGTATCCAAGTAGCGCAGCGCGGGCGCTTGAAAGCGCCTCGCACAACCCCAGATTTTGCGGCAGAACCCGGTCCCCCGGACCGTATCGAATCCAAAGCGGGAGAACTGAGCAATGGGCAAGATTATCGGCATCGACCTTGGCACGACGAACTCGTGCGTGGCCGTCATGGAAGGAAGCTCGGCGCGAGTGATCGAGAATTCCGAGGGCGACCGCACGACGCCTTCGGTGGTGGCATTCAAGGACAACAGTGAAGTGGTGGTCGGCGCGACCGCCAAGCGCCAGGCGGTCACCAATCCAAAGAACACCTTCTACGCGGTGAAGCGCCTGATCGGCCGCAAGTTCACCGACGCGGAAGTGCAGAAGGACATCGACATGGTGTCCTACAAGATCATCGCGCACGACAACGGCGACGCCTGGGTCGAAACCTCCGACGGCAAGAAGATGCCGCCGCCGGAGATTTCGGCCAAGGTGCTGATGAAGATGAAGAAGACCGCCGAGGATTTCCTGGGCGAAGAGGTGACCGAAGCGGTCATCACCGTGCCGGCCTACTTCAACGACAGCCAGCGCCAGGCGACCAAGGATGCCGGCCGCATCGCCGGCCTCGAGGTCAAGCGCATCATCAACGAGCCGACCGCGGCGGCACTCGCCTATGGTCTGGACAAGCAGAGTGGTGATCGCAAGATCGCCGTGTACGACCTGGGCGGCGGTACCTTCGACGTATCCATCATCGAAATCGCCGAGGTCGATGGCGAGAAGCAGTTCGAGGTGCTGGCCACCAATGGCGACACCTTCCTCGGTGGCGAGGACTTCGATCGTCGCGTCATCGACTACCTGGTCGATGAGTTCAAGAAGGACCAGGGCGTCGATCTCAAGAACGACCCACTCGCGCTGCAGCGCCTCAAGGACGCCGCCGAGCGCGCCAAGATCGAGCTTTCCACGGCGCACCAGACGGAAGTGAACCTGCCCTACATCACGGCCGATGCTTCCGGTCCCAAGCACCTCAACATCAAGCTGACGCGCGCCAAGCTCGAAGCCCTGGTGGGCGATCTGGTCGAGCGCACGCTCGGCCCCTGCCGCACGGCGCTGAACGACGCCGGCCTCAAGGTCTCCGACGTCGCCGAGGTGATCCTGGTCGGCGGCCAGACGCGCATGCCCAAGGTGCAGGAATCGGTCAAGGACTTCTTCGGCAAGGAGCCGCGCAAGGACGTCAACCCCGACGAAGCGGTCGCGGTCGGCGCGGCGATCCAGGGCGGCGTGCTGGGCGGCACCGTCAAGGACGTGCTGCTGCTCGACGTCACCCCGCTCTCGCTTGGCATCGAAACGCTCGGTGGCGTCTTCACCAAGCTGATCGAGAAGAACACCACCATCCCGACCAAGGCCAGCCAGGTGTTCTCGACCGCCGAGGACAACCAGTCCGCCGTCACCGTGCACGTGCTCCAGGGTGAGCGCGAACAGGCCCGCTACAACAAGTCGCTGGCCAAGTTCGACCTCGCCGGCATCCAGCCCGCGCCGCGCGGCATGCCGCAGATCGAGGTGGTCTTCGACATCGATGCCAACGGCATCCTGCACGTGGCTGCCAAGGACAAGACCACCGGCAAGGAACAGCGTATCGAGATCAAGGCCGGATCGGGCCTCTCCGAGGACGAGATCCAGCGCATGGTGCGCGATGCCGAGGCAAACAAGGAAGAGGATCGCAAGTTCCACGAGCTGATCGGCGCCCGCAACAAGGCCGACCAGCTGGTGGCTGCCACGCGCAATGCGATCAAGGAACACGGCGGCAAGGTGCCGAACGACATCGGCCGCATCGAGGAATCGTTGGCCGCGCTGGAAAAGGTGATGAAGGGCGACGACAAGGCGCAGATCGAGTCGCGCACCAGCGAGCTCGAACAGGCTACCCAGTCGCTGTTTGCCGCCGCTGCGGCGCAGGGCCAGGAGCCACCGGCGGGGCACGGCCCGGCCGAGGGCGCCGGCGGCCCGCCGCCGAACGACGATGTGGTGGATGCCGAGTTCACCGAGGTCAAGGACGAAGGCAAGCAGTAAGCCGACGCATCCGGCCCGCCCGCGCGGCGGGCCGGATGCCGAGCTGGCAGAGGCGGGGAGCGGGCATGGACAAGGGGCGGCTCGAGGCGTTCAGCGATGGCGTGCTCGCGGTCATCATCACCATCATGGTGCTGGAGATGAAGCCGCCTCACGCGGTGACCATCGAGGCGCTGCGCGGCCTGTGGCCGGTCTTTCTCAGCTATGTGCTCAGCTTCGTGTACGTCGGCATCTACTGGAACAACCACCACCACCTCCTGAAGGCGGTCGAGCGCATCGACGGCCGGGTGATGTGGGCCAACCTGCTGGTGCTGTTCTTCATTTCGCTGTTTCCGTTCACCACGGCCTGGATGAGCGAGAACAGCTTCGCCCCGGTGCCGACCGCCCTGTACGGCCTGGTCCTGCTGCTCGCGGCACTGGCCTGGCCGGTCCTGCTGCGCACGCTGATCGCCTGCAACGGTCCGCAATGCCCGCTGGCCCGCGCCACCCGCCGGGACGCCAAGGGCTGGTCTTCCATCGTGCTGTACCTGCTGGCCATTCCGCTGGCCCTGTTCGTCAATGTCTGGACCGCCGGTCTGCTGTACGCGGCGGTCGCGGCCCTCTGGTTTGTGCCTGACCGGCGCTTGGAGAAGATCATCGCGCCATGAGCAAACGTGATTACTACGAAGTCCTGGGCGTCGCACGTGGGGCTGGCGACGATGAACTGAAGAAATGCTTCCGCCGCCTGGCGATGAAGTACCACCCGGATCGCTGCCCGGACGATCCGAATGCCCAGGAAAAGTTCAAGGAGGCCAAGGAGGCCTACGAGGTGCTGGCCGATCCGCGCAAGCGCGCGCTGTACGACCAGCACGGCCACGCCGCCTTCGAGAACGGCATGGGCGGCGCGGGTGGCGGCTTCCAGGGCAACGTCGGCGACATCTTCGGCGACATCTTTTCCGACATCTTCGGCATGGGCGGCGGTCGCGGCGGCCCGCGGCGGGGCTCGGACCTGCGCTACCTGGTGGAACTGGATCTGGAGGAAGCCGTCTTCGGCATCGACAAGCAGATCGACGTGCCCACGCTCATCGAGTGCGGCAAGTGCTCGGGCAGCGGCTCGGCCGATGGCCAGACCGCCACCTGCACGACCTGTCGCGGGCATGGCCGCGTGCGCATGCAGAACGGCATCTTCTCGATCCAGCAGGCCTGCCCGCACTGCGGCGGTGCCGGCAAGGTGGTGACCAATCCCTGTCGCGCGTGCCGCGGCGAGGGCCGCGTGCATTCCGAGCGCACCCTGTCGGTGAACATTCCAGCCGGCGTGGACAACGGCGACCGCATCCGCCTGGCCGGCCAGGGCGAGGCCGGTCCCGCCGGCACGGTGCCTGGCGACCTCTACGTCGAGGTGCGCGTGCGCGAGCACCCGATCTTCCAGCGCGACGGCGACGACCTGCATTGCGAGATCCCGCTGCGCTTCGCCCAGGCTGCGCTCGGCGCCGAAATCCGCGTGCCCACGCTGGAGGGCGAAGCGCTGATCAGCGTCCCCGCCGAAACGCAGAACGGCAAGCAGTTCCGCCTGCGTGGCAAGGGCGTGAAGTCGGTGCGCAGCGGTCGCACCGGCGACCTCATCTGCCACGTCGAAGTGGAAACGCCGATCCGCCTGACCGCGCAGCAGCGCGAGCTGCTGCAGAAGTTCGATGCCACCTTCGTCGGCGAGGAAGCGGCCGCCCATTCCCCGCGCAGCAGCCACTGGCTGGATGGGGTCAAGCGCTTCTGGGATCGCGTCACTTCCTGAGCCGGCGTCGCGCCCGACCCCTGGCATGCGGCGGGCGCGGCTTGCCGGTCCAGGCGCCCCAGCGCGGCGCCGCCGGCGCCGGACGGCCGGGCGCTTGCCTGCCCTGATAACATCGGCGCTCTCCGGGCGTGGGAGCAGGGCATGCAGGCGGCATCATCGCTGGTGGTTCACGGTGCCTCCGGGCGCATGGGACAGGCGCTCGTCAAACTCCTGCGCGAACGTGATGACCTGAGGCTCGCCGCAGCGCTGGTGAGCGAGGCTTCGCCACGACTTGGACAACCAGCCGACGCTGCGCGTGGCGTGCCCATGACGGCACACCTGGATGCCGCGACGACGGCGGATGTCCTGGTCGATTTCAGCTCGGCGGGCGCGTTTGACGGGGCGCTCGCGCTGGCCGTCGAGCGCCGGCTGGCCTTCGTCAGTGGCACCACCGGGCTGTCCGCTGCGCAGGAAGCGGCGCTGGAGGCCGCGGCGGCATCGATCCCGGTGCTCTGGAGCGCCAACTTCAGCATCGGCATCGCCGTGCTGGGGCGCCTGGTCACGCAGGCCGCGCAGGCGCTGGCCGACTGGGACTGCGAGATCTTCGAAATGCACCATGCCGCCAAGCGCGACGCGCCCTCGGGCACGGCGCTCGCCCTTGGCCGGCTTGCCGCCGCAGCACGCGGGCAGGCGCTGGACGCCGTGGCATGCCTGTCACGCCCGGGTCCGTCGGACAGTGCCCGCACGCTCGGCACGATCGGCTTTGCCAGCCTGCGTGCGGCCGACATCGTGGGCGAGCACACCGTGCTGCTGGCCACCCAGGGCGAGCGCATCGAGCTGACCCACCGTGCCGGCGACCGCGACATCTTTGCGCGCGGCGCGCTGTTTGCCGCGCGCGCCATCGCGCGGGCTGCGCCGGGTCGTTACCACCTCGATGCGCTGCTGCTTGGGTGATGGTGCTGTGCAGTGGCGCGTCGCGTGGCTGCGGACGCCACCAGGCGGGTCATTCGGGCGGTGTCTTGTAGCGATACGCGCACAGATCGTTGATCGGGCAGTGCGGACAGTCGGGCTTGCGCGCCTTGCACACGTAGCGCCCATGCAGGATCAGCCAGTGGTGGGCGTCCTGCATGAACTGGGCCGGCACGACTTTCAGCAGCTTGTCCTCGACCTGGCGGGGCGTCTTGCCGCGCGCCAGGCCGGTGCGGTTGGCGACGCGGAAGATGTGCGTATCCACTGCGATGGTGGGTTCGCCAAAGGCCGTGTTGAGCACCACGTTGGCGGTCTTGCGGCCAACACCCGGCAGCGCTTCCAGGGCCGCCCGTGCAGGCGGCACCTGGCCGCCGTGTTGCTCTACCAGCAGGCGGCAGGTGGCGATGATGTGCTTCGCCTTGGCATTGAACAGCCCGATCGTGCTGATGAAGGACTTGAGCCCCTCCTCGCCCAGATCAAGCATCGCCTGCGGCGTATTGGCCACGGCGAACAGCCGGCGGGTTGCCTTGTTGACGCCGGTGTCGGTGGCCTGTGCGGAGAGAATCACGGCCACCAGCAGTTCGAAGGGCGTGGAGAAGTGCAACTCGGTGGTCGGATGCGGATTGAGCGCCTGCAGGCGCCGGAACAGCTCGATGACGTTCTCGCGCTTCATTGGCCGCGGTGCCATCCCGCCGCCTTCCTGGCACGGCCACGGGCGATGGCTTCCAGCACGGCGCTGCGCGTGATCGGCGGTGCCGCCGGGGCGGGCGTGGCTTGCGTGCCAGCGGGTTCGGCCGCACCGTCTGCGGCATGCGCGTTTGCGGCGACCTGGGCGGTGTCTTCTTGCGCCGATCCGGCGCCAGGCAGGTCCCGTCCAAGCCGCTGCTCGCGCGCCTCGAAGCGTTCACGTGCGTGGTCGGCGCGTTCGAGCACTGCTGCACGCGTCAGCGGTTGCGCGGCCGTCGGCACCAGGGCGATGCAATCGACCGGGCAGGGCGGCAGGCACAGGCCGCAGCCGGTGCACTCTTCGGCGAGCACGGCATGCATGCGTTTGGCGGCCCCGACGATGGCATCGACCGGACAGGCCTGGATGCACTTGGTGCAGCCGATGCAGGTGTCCTCGTCGATGAGTGCGACCGTGGGCGGCGCTTCCGCGCCGCAGGCCGGATCGATCGGCTTGGGGGCCTGGCCAAGCAGTGCGGCCAGCGCGGCCACCCCTGCGCTGCCGCCGGGCGCACAGCGGTTGAAATCGGCCGCGCCGCTGGCCACGGCCTGTGCATAGGCGCGGCAGCTTGGATAGCCGCAACGCGTGCATTGCGTTTGCGGCAGCAGCGCGTCGATGCGATCGGCGAGTGCGCGCATCGGGTTCGGATGGTGGGGGCGCCGTGCGGCTGTCACGTCTATTTCACGGGTGCGCCCGCTCGTGCGCCGGCGTCGGCATCCAGCAGGAAAAGGTCGCTGCCGCCGCTGCCGGCGGACAGGATCATGCCTTCGGAAATGCCAAAGCGCATCTTGCGCGGGGCCAGGTTGGCGATGAAGACGACATTGCGGCCAACCAGCTTGCCCGGTTCGCCATAGGCGGCGCGAATGCCGGAGAAGATCTGTCGCGTGCCCAGTTCTCCGGCGTCCAGCTCGAAGCGCAGCAGCTTGTCCGAACCGGCGACGAACTCGCAGGCCGTGACCCTGCCCACCCGCAGGTCGAGCCTGGCGAAGTCGTCGATGGAAATGACCGGGGCCGGATCCGCGGGCTGCGCGGCGGGCGGGCTTGCGGCGCCCGGCGATTCCGCGGCCGGCGCGGCATTGCCTGGAACTGCGTCGCGGCTGGCCTGGGCCGGTTGCAGGGAGTCCTTCGAGGCTTCGATCATGGTCTGGATGGCCTTGGGGTCGATGCGCGTGGTGAGTGCAGTGAACACGGCGATGGCGTGCTCGAGCGCAGGTTCCTGGGCCGCCTCGAAGCGGCTCCAGTCCTCCTGCAGGAAGGCCCTGGCGCGGGCCGCGATGCCCGGTACGACCGGCTCCAGCCAGATCGACAGCAGGCGGAAATAGTTGAGCGCGAGCGTGCACACGGCGTGCAGCTCTTCGCGCCTGTCCGCATCACGCGCGATCACCCAGGGCGCCTTCTCCGCCACGTAGGCATTGGCCGCGTCGGCGACCTCGATGATCTGGCGCATGGCGCCGGCATAGTCACAGGCCCGATACAGCGCCGCGCAGCCGGCGAGCTTGGTGGCGGCGCTCGCATACAGCGCGCGTTCGGCGTCCGGCAGGCGGGCGGCCAGCCGACCGTCGAAGAACTTGTGCACGAACCCGGCCGAACGGCTGGCGAGATTCACCCATTTGCCGACCAGGTGCGAGTTGACGCGTTCCTCGAAGGCCTTGAGGTCCAGATCCAGATCGACCGGTGCGGCGGTCAGCATGGTGGCGAAGTAGTAGCGCAGCCAGTCCGGATCGAGCCCGGCGTCCAGGTAGGTGCGTGCCAGCACGAAGGTGCCGCGCGACTTGGACATCTTTTCGCCGTTGACCGTCAGGTAGCCATTCACATGCAGGGCGTCCGGCGTGCGCATGCCGGCGCCGGCCAGCATCGCCGGCCAGAACAGGCCGTGGAAGTTCACGATGTCCTTGCCGAGAAAGTGGTGCATTTCACTCGCGTGGGCGTTTCCGTCTTGCGATGCCGAACCCGGTCGCGCCGGCTGTTCCATGAAGCGCATGAAGGAATCGCCATCCAGGCCGGCGGCCGCCCCGGCGGGGCTGGCGCAGTAGCGCTTGAAGCTCGCCAGGTAGCCGATCGGCGCGTCCAGCCACACGTAGAAGAACTTGCCGGGTGCGTCGGGAATGGGAAAGCCGAAGTAGGGCGCATCGCGCGAGATGTCCCAGTCGCGCAGCCCGTCTTCGGCGTCCAGCCACTCGCGCAGCTTGGCGGCCACCGATGCATGCATGACCGGCCTGCCGCCGGTCAGCTTGCCGGCCAGCCAGTCGCGCAGCAGGTCGGCGAAATCGCCCACCTGGAAAAAGTAGTGTTCCGAATCGCGCAGTTCCGGCGCCGCGCCCGACAGCACCGAACGCGCGTCGATCAGGTCGGTCGGCGCGTAGGTGGCGCCGCAGTTCTCGCAGTTGTCGCCGTACTGGTCGGGCGTGCCGCATTTGGGGCAGGTGCCCTTGACGTAGCGATCCGGCAGGAACATGTCCCGCGCCGGGTCGTACAGTTGACGAATCGAACGGCGCGCGATGTGGCCGCCGTCACGCAGACGCGTGTAGATGAGCTCGGCGAGCTCGCGGTTCTCCACCGAATGCGTGGTGTGGTAGCAGTCGTGGACGATGTTGAAGTCGAGGAAATCGCGCTCGTGTCCGATCTGGATGTCGGCAATGAAGGCTTCGGGTGTGGTGCCGGCCTTCTCCGCGGCAAGCATGATCGGCGTGCCGTGGGCATCGTCGGCGGCGACGAAATGCACCCGGTTGCCCGCCATGCGCTGCGCGCGCACCCATACATCGGTCTGGATGTAGCCCAGCAGATGGCCGAAATGCAGCGGGCCATTGGCATAAGGCAGGGCGTGGGTGACGAGGATTTCCTTCGGTGTGCTCATTCCGCTCGGCGTCGTTGCGGCAAAGCCGCAATTATCGCACGCGCCGGGTTGGCAGCGTGGCGGCTGCCGGGCGCCTCGCGTGGCTCGGGGCGACAGCGCGGGCGGGTGATCCTGCCTGAGCGCAGGACCCCGCCGGAGAAGTCGCCCCGACCTGGATGAGCGGCGGAAAGGCGCTGCGCGATGCTATTCCTTGCGCACCCACACCTGCGTGCGGCCGAGCAGTGAAAAGCCCATGAAGCCGCGCACTTCCAGCTTCTGGCCGTCATCGATGACGTGCAGCTTGCAGCCGTAGATCTTGCCGGTCTTGGGATCGAGGATCTTGCCGCCCTGCCACGTATCGCCGTCCTGCTTCATGCCCCAGATGATGCGCATGCCGGTGACCGGCTGATCCTTGAGATCGCCCTTGCACTTGGTGCACAGCGGATTGGGGCCCTGGTCGGACTCCAGCACTTCCAGCACCGTGCCGGTGAGCTCGCCGTTCGATTCGCTGATCTGGACGACGGACTTGGCCTTGCCGGTGGCATCGTCGATCGTGGTCCAGGTGCCGACCGGGCTGAGATCCGCGGCCGCCACCGGGATGGCGGCAAACACGAAGGCAAGCGCAAGCAGGGCAGTGCAACGTGGCAACAGCATGGTGCGTACTCCTCGCCGAGGGATGGTCCGGGCACGTTGCCGGGCCTGCGCGCGCGCGTCAAGCCGCGCTGCAGCGTGAATGCTGCTGGCATAATGGCGGTTTGTCCCGCTGCACGTTGCCCAGTCCATGTCCGAATCCGCCCAGGAACACGTCAACCGCTTGCTGAGCACCCTCATCGATCCGCATACCGGCAAGGATCTCGTTGCCGGCGGAGCGGTGCGTGGGGTCGGCGTCTCCGGTGCGGATGTCTCGGTGGATCTGCAGCTGGGCTACCCGGCGCGATCCACCCACGCGCAGCTGGCCGAGACCGTGAAGCGCACGCTGGAAGCCGATCCGGCCATCGGCCACGCTGCAGTGAGCGTGGCCAGCCGCGTGTTCGCGCACGAAGTCCAGACCGGCCTGACGCCGTTGCCGGGCGTGAAGAACGTGATCGCCATCGCCTCGGGCAAGGGCGGGGTCGGCAAATCCACGGTGGCGGCGAACCTCGCCCTGGCGCTGCAGGCCGAGGGCGCCACGGTCGGCGTACTGGATGCCGACATCTACGGCCCGAGCCAGGTGCGCATGCTCGGGCTCAGCGGCAAGCCGGACAGCCACGATGGCAAGCACATCGAGCCCAAGCTCGGCCACGGCCTGCAGGCCATGTCGATCGGCCTGATGATCGAGGAAGACACCGCCATGATCTGGCGCGGGCCGATGGCCACCCAGGCGCTGCAGCAGATGCTTTCCAACACCACCTGGAAGGACCTGGATTATCTGGTCATCGACCTGCCGCCCGGCACCGGCGACATCCAGCTCACGCTCTGCCAGCGCATCCCCGTGTCCGGCGCGGTGATCGTCACCACGCCGCAGGACATCGCCCTGCTCGATGCGCGCAAGGCGCTGAAGATGTTCGACAAGGTGAAGGTGCCGGTGCTCGGGATCATCGAGAACATGGCCACCCACGTGTGCTCGCAATGCGGCCACGAAGAAGCCATCTTCGGCGCCGGCGGCGGCGCCAGCATGGCGGCGCAGTACGCCGTGCCCCTGCTCGGCAGCCTGCCGCTGGACATCCGCATCCGCGAACAGGCCGACGGTGGCACGCCCACGGTCGCCGCCATGCCCGATTCGGACATCGCCGCGCGCTATCGCGAGATCGCCCGCAACGCGGCCGGCCGCCTGTCGCTGCGCGCGCGCAACAAGGCGCTGGCCATGCCCAAGATCGTGGTGAGCAACAGCTAGGCCGGGGCAAGACCCTCGCCAGCGTGTCTGGCGCGGCGCGCGTCCCGCACCGGGCGCGCCCGTCGCAACAGCGCGCAATGCACCCCTGACCGGCGTTTCAACCCCCAGCCCCTGACCCTGCGAGCACTGCAAACCATGAGCATCAAGAGCGACAAGTGGATTCGCCGCATGGCGGCCGAGCACGGCATGATCGAGCCCTTCGAGCCCGGCCAGGTGAAGCTGGACGGCGAGCGGCGGCTGATCTCCTACGGCACTTCCAGCTACGGCTACGACGTGCGCTGCGCGGACGAGTTCAAGGTGTTCACCAACATCAACTCGACCATCGTCGATCCGAAGAACTTCGATGCGCGCAGCTTCGTGGACGTACGTGCGGACGTGTGCATCATCCCGCCCAATTCCTTCGCCCTGGCGCGCACGGTGGAATACTTCCGCATCCCGCGGCGCGTGCTCACCATTTGCCTGGGCAAGAGCACCTACGCGCGCTGCGGCATCATCGTCAACGTGACGCCGCTGGAGCCGGAGTGGGAGGGTCACGTGACGCTGGAGTTTTCCAACACCACGCCGCTGCCGGCGCGCATCTACGCCAACGAGGGCGTGGCGCAGATGCTGTTCCTGGAGTCCGATGAAGACTGCGAAATCAGCTACAAGGATCGCCGCGGCAAGTACATGGGGCAGACCGGCGTCACCTTGCCGCACGCCTGAACCGGGGCATGTCGCCGGACGCAACGGGTGGTAAGCTCGCCCATTCCCAGGTTTCAGGTCGTGGAGCGCAACATGCGGAGATTCAGGTTCGGACCCTCGTGGCGGCTGGTGGCAGGTGCATTGCTACTGCTCCTGCTTGCTGCGTGTGGCGGTGGCGGCGCAGTCAAGCCGGATGCGACCCAGGCTGCCAACATCCCGACCAGCTTCGACGTGACCCTGCTGGCCGACAAGGATGGCCAGTTCGATTTCGATGGCGCGCCACTCACCACGGAGGACCTCAAGAGCGCGTTCCGCTACCGCCTGGAGGAGAAGCTGCCGATGTCCACCGTGCTCCTCAGGCGCGGCGAAAAGCAGAAGGTGCGCAAGCAGCACCTTTCGGCACTGGCGCGGATTGCGATGGAAATGAACTTCAAGGCCTACGTGCTCGAGAGCAACGGCCAGATTGCGGAGCTGCAGGCGCGTTGACCGGCCTGGCGCTTCCCCCAGACAATGCCCTTCAGGGGCGGAGAACAACATGAATTTCAGGAACCTGCTGCGCGTTGCGCTGCTCGCTATCGGATTGGCAGTGCTGGCGGCGCCGGCGCTGGCTGCGGACGTCAAGGACGGCAATGCCATCGTCGATCCGCAGCGCAACGACCGCTTTGCCATCGACGGCTTCGTTATGGGCAAGGCGGAGCTCTATGGTTACATGGGTGACCTGCGCGACACGGAGAAACTCACCGGCATCGTGCTGAAGAGCGGGGGTACGGACGCCCAGCGCCAGGTGATCATTTCCATCGCCGGGGCGCTTGGCCTGAAGGCCTTCGAGCGCGACGGCAACCAGTTGCAGCCCCTGGGTGATGCCGCCGAGGCGCCGCCGACGAGGTAAACCGTCACGGTGCCCGCCCGGTCGGCGCTGGTGGGAACCGACGCACCTGCCGGCGTGGATCGATGTCGTGTGCCCGCCGTGGTGCGCCGATCCGGCGTGCGCCTTTGACATCCTGTGCGGCGTGGCATGTCCATGCCCGCGCGCCGCCAGGTTCGAACCGGCATGCACCCGCGCATGCCGCCGTGGTGTCCTTCCAGCATGCGTTCTTCCAGATTCCCTGCATTCCTCGCTGGCCTCTTCCTGACCCTGCAGTTGGCGACGGCCAATCCGCTGTCGGCCATCGGCGAAACCTTTGCGGACTGGAAGAACCGCCTGTTCGGCCGCGACAAGGTGGCCGTCGTGGAGGCTCCGGCAAGGGGTCCGGTCGTGCTCCAGCCGGGCCAGCCGCAGCGCCTGCGCATCGGCGCCCAGGCGCCCAGCCGCGAGTTCGCCAGGGGGAGCAGCCGCTACCGCATGGTGGAGTTGCCAACGCCGCTTGCGCATGCGGCCGTGCGCGTGCAGGTCATCACCACGCCCAACCCGGACGGGCGTGGCAATGCGGCCTTCAAGCCCCTGCTCTACGTCATGGACGCGGACGGCAAGCTGCGCGATCCGCTCGAGGTCAAGCCGCTGCACATCGATATCCGCCCGTTCCGGCGCACTCGCCTGCTGGGCTGCGTGACCGTGGATGACGTCAGCCGCTTCGCGGTGTCAACCACGCCGGCGGTGCTGGGCAAGTCCTATGAATCCGAGTCCCGCGAGGCGGTCAAGGCGCCGACCCGCGGCGGCTACTACTACGCGACGGACCCGATCAAGGTGCGTCTGCCGTGGATCGACACCGGGGTCCTGATCCTCAAGGTGACCGCCGAGGAAAAGTCCGGCGCCGGCTGCTGAGGCGCTTCAGTGGGTGGTCCCGCCCGGTACCGCGAGGTCGGTCCGGGTGTCCAGGGCACATTCGAGTGCCGCACGCACACCCGCGACCATCGTTGTCAGGGCCATGCTCGGCTCCCCGGCGTGTCCGACCGCCTGCTCCGGCAGCCATGGCACGTGCACGAAGCCGGTGCGCAGCGCCGGCTGGCGGGTGGCGGCCAGGTGGGCGAGCGCATAGAAGACCTGGTTGCATACGAAGCTGCCGGCGCTCATTGAAAGCGACGCCGGAATGCCGAGCGCGCCGGCGCGGGCCACCATCGCCTTGACCGGCAGCGTGGTGAGGTAGGCGGCCGGCGCATGATCGACCACCGCCACGTCGATGGGCTGCAGGCCTTCGTTGTCGGCGATGCGCGCATCGACCAGGTTCACCGCCACCCGTTCGAAGCCCAGGCAGGCGCGCCCGCCCGCCTGGCCGATGGCGAGTACCAGCGTGGGCTGGTGGCGCGCCAGCAGGTCTTCGAGCAGGGTCAGCGTCGTCGCGAACGCCACCGGCAGGATCGCGCCCGCCACGCGGTGCCCGGCAATCGTTTCGCCTTCCAGCGCGCGTACGATCTCCGCGGCGGGGTTGAGCGCTTCGCCACCGAACGGCTCGAAGCCGGTGAGGAGGATGGGAGAGGACCCGTGCATCTGCTGCTGACGCCACCTGGCTGTTGATTCGATTCTGCCACGCGCCGCAGCGCTTGGCGCATGCCGGGTAGCCGCGTGAAACGGCTGCGCGCTGAACGATGCCGGTGCGGCCCCGTCGGGCCGCGCCCTCGGTGTGCAGGGCGACCCGCACGCGCAGCCGTGGCTCGCGCAACCGGCGCGCCTGGGTCAATGGTCACGCGAGGCTGCAGCGCGTGCGCGCCATGCGTTGGTCTATGGCACCGCTGCATGCCCGGGTTGCGGATGGCCAGCCCTCCGCGAGATCACGGCTGGAAAACCAGTAGCCACATCAGGGCAAAGTTCACCAGCAGCAGGGCCACGGCGTTCGGCCATTGCGCGCGGATCACGCCGTACTGGTCGGGCAGTTCCAGCAGCACCGCCGGCACGATGTTGAAGTTGGCGGCCATGGGCGTGAGCAGCGTCCCGCAGTAGCCGGTCAGCATGCCGATCGCGCCGAGGATGGCGGGGTCGGCGCCGTGGCGCAGGACCAGCAGCGGCAGGCCGACGCCGGCCATCAGCACCGGGAAGGCGGCGAAGGCGTTGCCCATGATGACGGTGAACAGCACCATGCCGAGCGCGAAGGCCAGCAGGCAGGCGAACTGGCTGTCGATGGGGATGATGGCATCGACCAGGCCGGCGATCACGTCGCCCACGCCGGTGGCGGCAAAGACGCTGCCGAGCGTTGCCAGCAGCATGGGCAGCAGGGCCGCCCAGCCCAACGCGTCGAGCAGGCGGCGCCCTTCGCCCAGGCCGGTGGCCAGCGGCGCGCGGGTCACGCGCAGCGCGGCGATGAAGGCCAGCACGCAAGCCAGGCCGAGCGCGGTGAGCGTGGCGTGGCGCGCCTCGATCAGCGGCGTCGCTGCCCAGCGC
The DNA here is from genome assembly GCA_023228465.1 of Dokdonella sp. Taxonomy (GTDB): domain Bacteria; phylum Pseudomonadota; class Gammaproteobacteria; order Xanthomonadales; family Rhodanobacteraceae; genus Dokdonella_A. The sequence goes on from JALOBC010000010.1 coordinate 72,695, forward strand.
AGGTAGGGCGCGACCAGCACCAGTACCAGCGTGGCCAGCGGAATCGCCAGCGCCGGCCCGAACAGGCGGTTGCCCAGGCGGCTGGCCGCGGTGCGCCGAAGCGCCTCGGCAGCGGCGTCGTCGCTGTGACTGCGCATGCCGCCGCGCGCCGCCATCACGCCCAGGCCGATCACGCCCACGCCCATCGCCTGGGCCGGCCAGCGCGTGCCATCGGCGAGTGCGGCGAGGATCAGATCGCCAAACAGGAACGGGCAGGCCAGGATCGCCCAGAAGCCGGCCATGGCCCGCTGGCGCTCGCGCAGGTTGAGCCAGGCCGAATAGACCAGGAAGGCGCCGAGCACCCAGTAGATGTGCTCGATCTTCAGCATGGCCTGTCCTCTTCCGGCGATGCCGGCGGGCGCGCCCGGCGCTGCATGCGGCGCTGGAAATGCACCAGGCGGATGGCGTGGATGATGAAGGCGGCGATGGCGGTCGGCAGGGCCCATAGCGCGATCGCCAGCGGCTCCAGTTCGATGCCGTTCTGCGCGTAGAAGCCCTGGATCAGCAGCACCGCGCCGAGCGCAATGAAGACGTCCTCGCCGAAGAACAGGCCGATGTTGTCGGTGGCGGCCGCGAGGGCCGCCACGCGGTGGCGTTCGCCCTCATCCAGCGGGCCGATGCTGCGTTCGGCGGCGGCCTCGCTCATCGGCGCGACCAGCGGGCGCACGGTCTGCGCATGGCCGGCGACGTTGGTCAGGCCGAGCATGGACAGCACCTGGCGCAGGCCCAGGTAGCTGAGCAGGAAGCGCGTGAGGGTCAGGCCGCGAAAGCCGGCAATCCAGTCGCGCGCCCGCTCGCGCAGGCCGAAGCGCTCGAGCAGGCCGATCACGGGCAGGGTCATCACCATCAGCAGCAGGGCACGGTTGCTGACGAAGGAACTGCCGAGCACGGCCAGCAGGTCGCCGGGATGCATGCCGGCGCCGAAGCCGCTGGCGATGCCGGCCAGCACCACCACCAGCACCGGGTTCTTGCGCATCACGAAGCCGACGACGACGACGCCGACGCCGAGCAGCGGCCAGTAGTTCATGGGACGGGGATCTCGCGCGCAGTCGGGAATCGACCGCCGTCGGGGCACGTGCGCGCTGCGCGCGGCTCAGCCATGCAGGGCCAGAACCTCGATGCCGGCGGCATCCAGCGCCCTGCGCAGGTGCCCGGTGAAGCTGGCCGCGTCGGGGCGATCGCCATGCACGCACAGGGTGTCGGCCCGCAGGGCGAGCGTGCTGCCGTCACGCGCGACGACCCGGCCGCGCCCGGCGATGGCCAGGGCCTGGGCAATGGCCACGTCGGCATCCTCGATGACGGCGCCACCTTCACGGCGCGGCACCAGCGAACCATCCGCCAGGTAGCGGCGGTCGGCGAAGGCCTCGTGGGCGACCGTCAGGCCCGCGCGCTCGCCGGCGCGCGGCAGTTCGCTGCCGGCCAGGCCGACCAGCACCAGGGTCGGGTCGAACGCGCGCACCGCGTTGGCGATGGCCTCGGCCAGGGCGCGGTCGCGCGCAGCCATGTTGTAGAGGGCGCCGTGCGGCTTGACGTGCACCAGGCGCGTGCCCGCCGCGCGCGCAAAGCCGGCCAGTGCGCCGGCCTGGTACAGCGTGAGCGCATAGGTGTCGTTTGCGCTGATGGCCATTTCGCGCCGGCCGAAACCGCTGAGGTCCGGCAGGGCGACGTGCGCGCCGATGGCCACGCCGGCGGCCACGGCCAGTGCCACGGTGCGCTGCATGATGCTGGGGTCGCCGGCGTGGAAGCCGCAGGCGATGTTGGCCGAGCTGATCCACGGCAGCACCGCCGCGTCGGCGCCCATGGTCCAGGCGCCGAAGGATTCGCCGAGATCGCAGTTGAGGTCGATGCGGGCAGTCATGTGGCCAGGCGGCGGGCAAGGGCGTCGAGCAGCCCGGCAAGGGCGCGTTCGCGTTCAAGATAACCCGTTTGCGCCTCCGCGGTGGTGATCGCTGCGAAACGCACGCCGTCACCTGGGCGCCGCTGGGCCAGGCGTGGCAGGTCGATGGCGGCCACCTGGCCGATGCGCGGGTAGCCGCCGGTGGTCGGGTGCTCGGCCATCAGCACGATCGGCTGACCGCCGGGCGGCAACTGCAGGGTGCCGAATGCGACCGGTTCGCTCACCGGCTCCAGCGGCGTGGCGAGGGCCAGGCGTGGGCCGTCGAGGCGCAGGCCGGTGCGGTTCGAGGCGGGCGCGATGCGGAAGGTGGCGCTGAACAGGGCCTTGCGCGCGGCCGCGTCGAGCCGGTCGAAATGGCTGCCAGGCACGAGACGGATGGGCTGCGCGGGATCGGGGTCGAACCAGGGGCGCGGATCCAGCGACCATGGCATGGTCGCGCCGCCGGGACGCGGCTCGATCGGCAGCACGTCGCCCGCCACCAGCGGCCGGCCGCCGAACGGCCCGAGGCCGGCGTGGATGTCGCTGGCGCGGCTGCCCAGCACCGGCGCCACGCGCACGCCGCCAGCCACGGCCAGGCAGGCGCGCACCCCACGCCGGGCGGGACCGCAGGCCAGCACGCTGCCGGCAGCGATCGGCTGCGGGCGCCAGGCCGCCAGCGGCTGGCCGTCCAGGTGCAGGTCGAATTCCGCGCCGGCCACGGCAATCAGCGTGGCCACCTCGAAGCGCAGGGTCGGTCCGAGCAGGCTGAGTTCGAGCGCCGCCGCATCCGCGGCATTGCCGACCAGCGCATTGGCCAGGCGCAGGACCGGTACATCCATGGCGCCGCTGTGGCCTACGCCCAGGGCCATGTGCCCGTGCCGGCCAAGGTCCTGCACGGTGGTCAGCAAGCCGGGCTGGAGCAGCGTGACGCTCATGTCGCCGCCAGCCGGTCGAAAGTGGCCGGGTCGATGGCCAGGAAGCGCACCCGGTCGCCGGCGCCGAGCAGACAGGCGGGCTCGCGGGCCGGATCGAACAGGCGCAGCGGCGTGCGCCCGATCAGTTGCCAGCCACCTGGCAGTTCGGCCGGATAGATGCCGGTCTGGGCGCCGCCGATGGCCACCGAACCGGCAGGCACGCGCACCCTGGGATCGGCGCGGCGCGGCGCGTGCAATGCCGGGTCGAGCCCCAGCAGGTAGGGGAAGCCGGGCGCGAAACCCAGCATGGCCACCTGGTAGTCGGGTGCGAGGTGGCGGGCGATGACCTGGGAAGGTGCGAGCCCGGCCTGTCGGGCCAGGGCATCGAGGTCGGGGCCATGCGCGCCCCCGTAGCACACGGGGATGTCGATGCTGCGCGGCGCCGCCGTCGAGCGGACGTCCGGGGTGGCGAGGATCGCGCGCACGGCCCCGGCCAGCCGGCGCCAGGCAGGCGTCTGGCCGTCCGACCAGGCCGCCGGCGCGTAATGCAGGGCCAGCGAGGCGTAGGCAGGCACGAGCTCGCGCACGCCGGCCAGCCCGGCCTGGCGCAACTGCGCGACGGCGGCGTGCACGCGCGCATTCAGCGCCGTGTCGATGCCTGTGCCGAAGCGCAGCAGCAGCACGCTTTCGCCGAGCGGTTCGAAGCTGCAATCCGTGCCGGCACCCGGCGCGGCCATCAGCCCGGGCTGGCCGTCAGGGCGTTGCGCAGTTCGCTCACGCGGCGCTCGCGCGCGCAAGCTTCGTAGGGCTGGCGCTGGCCGTGGCCCCAGACCGGCTGCGGCCAGGCGGCATCTTTGCTGTAGCGTGCGATGACGTGCACGTGGAGTTGCGTGACCTCATTGCCCAGCGCGGCGATGTTGAGCTTGTCGGGGCGCAGCAGCGCCTCGAGGGTGCGGCCGATCGTGCTCAGTTCGTCGAGCAGGTGGCGGCGGTCGTCCAGGTCCAGGTCGATGAGTTCGCGCGCGCCGACGATGCGCGGTACCAGGATCAGCCACGGAAATCGTGCGTCATCCATCAACAGCAGGCGCGACAGCACGAGTTCGGCAACCGGATGGGTGTCTGCGGCGAGGCGCGGATCGATGCGGAAGCTCATGGGGCGAGATTCTGCCGGAAAAATGCCAGCGTGCGTTCCAGGGCGAGCTGCGCGCTGCCGGCGTCGTGGGCCTGCGGATCGACGGCGCGATCGAAGGCGTGGCCCGCCTGCGCGTACACGTGTACGGGCGCATCCGGATAGGTCGTCCGATGGCGTTCGACGGCTTCGGCGGGAATGGACTTGTCCTTGCCGCCGAAGTGGAACATCACCGGCGCCTTGAGCGGCTCGCCGAGGAAGTTCACGTTGCGCGCGCCGTAGTAGCTGACCGCCGGCATGCCCAGGCGCGCCGCGGCGAGAAAGGCAACCGTGCCGCCCCAGCAGTAGCCGACACAGCCGATGCGACCGGCCGAGGCAATCGATTCGGCGGCACTGCCGACGTCCTCCAGGGCGAGTTCGAACGGGATTTCAGCGGCCAGCAGACGCCCGCGGGCGAAGCCGGAACGGTCGTAGTCGAGTTCGACACCGCTTTCCACGTGATCGAAGAAGGCCGGTGCGATGGCGGTGTAGCCCAGTGCCGCGAAGCGATCCACGACATTGCGCATGTGCGCGTTGACGCCGAAGATTTCCTGGACCACCACCAGCCCACCGATGGGCGTGCCCTGCGCCTCGGCGAGATACGCGCCGATGCATTGCATGCGCGGCGTGCTGAGGTTGATTGCGTGTCCCATGGTCGCGGCCTGCGTGACGGCAAAGGGTAGAGCCTAAGCCGCCCGCCGCGGGTGTCAATCGACCTGCTCACGCGGCATGCTCGATGTGTGCCGGTCGGCGCCACGTGCGCCGCTGCCTTGTCGCGTGGCGGCGCGGTGTGCGTCGGTCGCCTCGCGCCGACCTGCCCTGTCCCGAATTGCCGTCCGGGGCGTGCTCTGCCGCTACAATCTGCGGCCCGCTGACGGCGTGCACTTCCATGTCACTTCGCAATCCCAAGGTCGGTTTCGTCAGCCTCGGCTGCCCCAAGGCGCTGGTCGATTCCGAGCGCATCCTCACCCAGCTGCGCGTGGAAGGCTACGACCTGGTGCCCGGCTGCGCAGGCGCCGATGCGGTGGTGGTCAACACCTGCGGTTTCATCGATGCCGCGGTGGCCGAGTCGCTGGATGCCATCGGCGAGGCACTGGAAGAGAACGGCAAGGTGATCGTCACCGGCTGCCTTGGCAAGCGTGCCGAGCTGATTCGTGAAACGCACCCGGGCGTGCTGTCCGTGAGCGGGCCGCAGGACTACGCCAGCGTGATGAATGCGGTACATGCCGTGTTGCCGCCAAAGCACGATCCGTTCGTGGATCTGGTGCCCCCGCAGGGCATCAAGCTCACGCCGAAGCACTATGCCTATCTGAAGATCGCCGAAGGCTGCAACCACCGCTGTACCTTCTGCATCATCCCGGCGTTGCGCGGCGATCTGGTGTCGCGGCCGATCGACGAGGTGCTGGTGGAGGCCGAAAGGCTGGTGCAGGGCGGGGTCAGGGAACTGCTGGTGGTTTCCCAGGACACCAGCGCCTATGGCGTGGATTTGCGCTACACCGAACGCGAATGGCGCGGCAAGCCGCGCGCCACGCGCATGCTGGGCCTGTGCGAGGGCCTGGCCGAGCTGGGTGTGTGGACGCGCCTGCACTACGTGTATCCCTATCCGCACGTCGATGACGTGATCCCGCTGATGGCCGAGGGCAAGGTGTTGCCTTACCTGGACATCCCGTTCCAGCATGCCAGCCCGCGCATCCTCAGGCTGATGAAGCGCCCGGGCGCAGTGGACCGCGTCTTGGCGCGCGTCAGGGCGTGGCGCCAGGCCTGCCCGGAGCTGACCATCCGCAGTACCTTCATCGTGGGGTTTCCCGGCGAAACCGAGGCCGAGTTCGAGGGACTGCTGGACTTCCTGCGCGAGGCCGAACTCGATCGCGTGGGTGCCTTTGCCTATTCGCCGGTGGACGGGGCGCGGGCGAATGCACTGCCCGATCCGGTGCCCGAGTGGCTGAAGGAGGAACGCCTCGAGCGTTTCATGGAAGTGCAGGCGGACATCTCCGCGGCCCGCCTGGCGCGCAAGATCGGGACGCGCCAGACCGTGCTGGTGGACGAGGTGGATGCGTTCGGCGCGGTGGCGCGTTCCAGGGCCGATGCGCCGGAGATCGACGGCATCGTGCGCATCGACGATGGCCAGGCACTGCAACCCGGCCAGTTCGTCGAAGTGGAAATCATCCACGCCGACGCACACGATCTGACCGGCCGCCTGGCCGGCGGGCCAGGGCGCGGCGCCGCGGGTGCGCCGCCGACGCGTTGACTTTGCATGTGCGCCGATTCGGTGCGGCATGGCGTTCCGCCGGCGATACGGTCGTGTTGCCGGCGCGCTGCCTGCAAATCGTCATCTGGCGTTGAATCGCCAAGCAGGCCGCCCGTTGCGCCACGCCACGGGATCGGCGCGCGCGGTGGGGCGGTGCACCGACGCTGCCGGCATCCGGGTCGCCCGGGCGTGCCTGGCCTTCCTGTGTAAGTGGGGAACTTTTCGTTAAGCTCGTGGTATTTCTCCCGAGCTTCGGGTTTCCGTCGCTGTCCTGGAAACCCGGTGCCACCGCATGGACATCCGCCCGGCCGCCGCTGGCAGCCGCGGCCTTTCCCATTTCCCGGAATGGTATCCAGACGATGATCGAAACGCGGCAACTCACCAAACGCTATGGCGGCTTTACTGCCGTGGACGCCATCTCATTCAAGGTTGAACCAGGCCAGGTGCTCGGCTTCCTCGGACCCAACGGCGCCGGCAAGTCCACCACCATGAAGATGCTGGCGGGCTTTCTGAGCCCCACTGCCGGCAGCGCCACGGTGGCCGGCTTCGACATCGAAAGCCAGGCGCTGGAAGCCAAGCGCGCCCTGGGCTATCTGCCGGAAGGCGCGCCAAGCTACGGCGAGATGAACGTGCGCGAGTTCCTCGCCTTCATCGCCGATGTGCGCGGCCTGGCCGGCGAGACACGCTACCGGCGCAGCGATGACGTCATCGACCGCCTGCATCTGGGGCCGGTGCTGGAGCAGCCGATCGACACCTTGTCCAAGGGCTTCAAGCGGCGCGTGGGCCTGGCCGGGGCGATCCTGCACGACCCCAGGGTGCTGATCCTCGACGAGCCCACCGATGGACTGGATCCGAACCAGAAGCAGGAAGTACGCACCCTCATCAACTCGATGGCGCGCGACAAGACCATCATCATCTCCACGCACCTCCTGGAAGAAGTCCATGCCGTGTGCCGACGCGCCATCATCATCGCCGCCGGGCGCATCCTGGCCGACGCGACGCCCGCCGAGCTGGAGGCGCGCTCGCGCTACCACCAGGCCGTGTCGCTGACCGCCAAGGACGTGCAGGAGGCCAGGGCCGCACTGGCGCGCGTGCCCGACATCGCCGCGGTCGAGGTCGATCCACAGGACAACCGCATCACGGCCTTCCCCAAGCCCGGGCGTTCGATCTTCATGGCCGTGAGCGAAGCCCTGAAGGCTCAGAACGTGAACGTGCGCGAGCTGGCGCTGGAGGCCGGGCGTCTCGACGAGGTGTTCCGCACCATCACCCAGGGGGCCACCGGCATGGAGGCGCGCACATGAGCGGCACGACGACCATCTTCAAGCGCGAATTGCGCAGCTACTTCGTCACCCCGGTGGCGTATGTCTTCATCGTCATCTTCCTGCTGCTCTCGGGCGCATTCACTTTCTATCTCGGCAACTTCTACGAGCGCGGCCAGGCCGATCTGCAGCCGTTCTTCAACTTCCATCCATGGCTCTATCTGTTCCTGGTGCCGGCGGTCTCCATGCGCCTGTGGGCGGAAGAGCGCAAGAGTGGCACCATCGAGCTCCTGCTCACCCTGCCGGTGTCCATGTGGCAGGCGGTGCTGGGCAAGTTCCTGGCCGCGTGGACCTTCATCGCGATCGCGCTGGTGCTCACCTTCCCGATCTGGCTGACGGTCAACTACCTTGGCAGTCCCGACAACGGGGTGATCCTGGCCAGCTACATCGGCTCGCTGCTCATGGCCGGGGCCTTCCTGGCCATCGGCTCGTGCCTGTCGGCGGCCACGCGCAACCAGGTGGTGGCCTTCATCCTCACGGTGGTGGTCTGCTTCGTGCTGCTGCTGGCCGGCTTTCCCATGGTGCTCGACTTCTTCCATGCCTTCGCGCCGCAGGGCGTGGTCGATGCCGTGGCGGGCCTGAGCTTCCTGACCCACTTCGCCTCGATCACCAAGGGCGTGATCGACCTGCGTGATCTCATCTACTTCGGTCTGATGATCCTCGCCTGGCTGTATGCCACCGCGATCGTCATCGACATGAAGAAAGCGGCCTGAGGAGGGAACCCATGACGATCCATCGCAAGGCGCTTTCCGGTGGCGCCCTCGCCATTCTCGCGGTGCTGTTCGTGGCCGTGCTGATGCTGGTCAACGCCCTGTTTCGCGGGGTCAGCATCGACCTGACCGAGAACCGCCTGTACACCCTGTCCGACGGCACCAGGAACATCCTGAAGTCGATCGACGAACCCATCAACCTGTATCTCTTCTATTCGGACAAGGGCACCCAGGATCTGCCGCAACTGCGCACCTACTTCACCCGCGTGCGCGAGATGCTGCAGGAAATGGCCGGACATTCCGGCGGCAAGCTGAAGCTGGAAGTCATCGATCCGCTGCCCTTCTCCGAAGACGAGGATCGCGCCGCCAGCTTCGGGCTGCAGGCGGTGCCGGTCTCCCTGGGGGGCGACAAGATCTACTTCGGGCTCGCCGGCACCAATTCGACCAATGGCCAGGCGGTGATTCCGTTCCTGCAGCCGGACAAGGAGGCGTTCCTCGAATATGACATCGCCAAGCTCATCCACGAGCTGGAAACGCCCAGGAAGCCGGTGGTGGGACTGCTGTCATCGCTGCCGCTGGCGCCGGATTTCGATGTCGCCACGCGCCAGATGAGCCAGCCCTGGGCGGTATATCAGCAATGGGCGCAGTTGTTCGACATGCGCAAGCTGGATCCGGCCACGCTGACCACGGTCGGCAAGGACATCGATGTGCTCGTGGTGGTGCAGCCCAAGGGGCTTTCCGAGGATGCCCAGTACGCGCTCGACCAGTTCGTGCTGCGCGGCGGGCACCTGCTGGTGTTCGTCGATCCGGACGCCGAACTGGACCAGTCGGGCGCCGATCCGAACAACCCGATGGCGGCGATGATGGCCGACAAGTCTTCGGACCTGCCACGTCTGTTCAAGGCCTGGGGGGTCGAATACGACCCGCACAAGGTGGTGCTCGATCGCACGCTGGCGCTGCCGATCAGCGTGGGCGAGGCGCAGGCGCCGGTCAGGCATCCGGCCATCCTCGGCCTCGGTCCGGTCGAGCTCAATCGTGACGACGTGATCACCGCCAATCTCGATTCGATCAATGTCTCCAGCGCCGGCTGGTTCGAGCTTTCCAAGGATGCGGCCGACGTCAAGCTCATCCCGCTGCTGCAGACGACCTCCGATGCCGAGTCGGTCCCCACCGATCGCTTGCGCATGCTGGCCGATCCGGCGGTTCTGCTGGATGGTTACCAGCCGGCGGGTGCACCCTTCGTCATCGCCGCGCGCCTCACCGGCAAGTTCAGGACGGCGTTCCCGGATCGCAAGCAGGAGGGCAGCCTGGCCGAATCCAAGGAACCGGGCCAGATCCTGCTGTTTGCCGACACCGACATCCTGAGCGACCGGCTGTGGGTGCAGATCCGGCCCTTCTTCGGCCAGCAGATCATGAATGCCTTCGCCAACAACGGCGACCTCGCCGTGAATGCGGTGGACAACCTCAGCGGTTCGAGCGACCTCATCTCGATCCGCGGTCGCGCCACCTCGCAGCGCCCGTTCACCACGGTCGAGGCCCTCAAGCGCAGTGCCGACGAACGCTTCCGCGCCAAGGAGCAGGAACTGCAGCAGGAACTGGCCGAGACCGAGCGCAAGCTCAACGAGCTGCAAAGTGCCAAGAGCCAGGACCAGGCGCAGATCCTTTCGCCCGAGCAGAAGGCCGAACTGGACAACTTCCTGCAGCGCAAGCTGGAGATCCGCAAGGAACTGCGCCAGGTGCGCGCGCACCTGGATGCCGAGATCGAGGCCCTGGGTACCCGTCTGAAGATCATCAACATCGTGCTGATGCCGTTGCTGGTCACCTTCGCCGCACTCGCCTTCGCGTGGTGGCGCAACCAGCGCCGCCGGCAGGCGCGGGGAGCACAACCATGAATCGCAACACCCTGATCGGCCTTGCAATTGCCGCCCTGGTCGCGCTCCTGGCAGCGTTCTGGCTGCAGCGCAGCAATGCGCCGCAGATGACCTCCGGGGCGACGCCCGCCGGCTGGCTGGTGCCCGGCCTGCGTGGCCACGTCAACGACGTCAGCCGGCTGGTCATCACCGGTGCCGGCGACAAGACCCTCGCCACGCTGGAGCGTGGTGCGGATGGCTGGGGCCTGGTGGAGAAGGACGGCTATCCGGTCGATACCGGCAAGCTGCGTGCCTTCCTGCTCAAGCTGGCCGACGCGAAGACGGTGGAGCGCAAGACCGCCAGCGAGGACAAGTACCCGCTGCTTGGCGTGGAGGATGTTTCCGCGCCCGAAGCCAAGGGTGTGCGCGTCGATCTGGCCGGCCTGGCCGAACCGGTGCAACTGGTCATCGGCAATGCGGCCGTGCGTGGTGAAGGAACCTACGTGCGCCGGGTGGGCGAGGAACCGAGCTGGCTGGTATCGGGCACCTTGAGCGTCGCGCGCACGCCCGCCGAATGGCTGCGCAAGGACCTGCTCGATATCCCGGCCGGGCGCATCGCGTCGGTCACCCTGACCCCGGCGGAAGGCAAGCCGGTGCGCATCGTCAAGGCGAGCGAGGACGATGCGAACTTCACCCTGGAGGATATCCCGAAGGGCCGCGAGGCGGCGTCGGAGTACACCGTCGACGGCGTGGCCTCGACCCTGGGCGGCCTGCAGATCGACGACGTGATGCCGGCGGGCGAGGCCGTCCCCCCTGAAGACGCGATCGTGGCGCGCTACGAAACCTTCGACGGCATCGTGATCGAGGTGCACGCCTGGCAGCACGAGGGCAAGGACCTGGCGCGCTTCACGGCCACGCTGGACGCGGCCCGCGCCGACGCCGCCATTGCGGCGGCGCAGGACAAGGCCAGGGCGGCTCACGAGGCCGCCACCAAGGTGGCCGGGCATGACGAGGAACAGGCGGACGCACCGGCCGCGTCGCCCGCCGCGCCGCTGGCGGTCAGCGATCCGGCAAAGGATCGCGCCGAGCGCCGCAGCGTGCTCGACAAGGAAGTGGCTGACCTGCAGGCGCGCCTGGACGGCTGGACCTTCGTGCTGCCGTCGTGGAAGTACGCCAGCATGGACAAGGCGCTCAACGATCTGCTCAAGCCGGTCGAAGGCCAGGCGCCGAAGTCCTAGGGCACCGCGGCGCCACGCGCCGACACTCCGTCGGGCGCGTGGCGCGGCCGCCGCCACGCGCCGCGCCAGGCTGGCCGCCCCGGCACAGCAGGCGTCGGGGCTGGAGATCAATCCGCGTGCGGCGCGGTGCGCATGACCAGCAGGCGCGGCTCGGTCATGTCGGCAATGGCACTGCGGATGCCTTCGCGGCCGAAGCCCGAGCGCTTCACGCCGCCGTAGGGCATGCTGTCCACGCGGAAGCTCGGGATGTCGTTGACGATGACGCCGCCCACCACGAGCTCATCCCAGGCGCGCATGGCGTGGTTGAGGTCGTGGGTGAACAGGCCGGCCTGCAGGCCGAAGTCGGAATCGTTGACGCGCGCCAGGGCTTCGTCGAATTCATCGAAGGGCGCCAGTACCGTCACCGGACCGAACGCCTCCAGGCGGTTGAGTTTGGCCTGTACCGGTACGCCTTCCAGCACCGTCGCCTCGAGCCGGTTGCCCTCGCGCCGCCCGCCGCACAGCAGCCGTGCGCCGGCCGCCGTGGCTTCCCCGATCCAGCCCTCCAGCCGGCGTGCCGCGGCCTCGTCGATGAGCGGGCCGAGAAAGGTTTCGCGCCGCTTCGGGTCGCCCGCCTTGAGCGCCCGCGCGGCCGCCACGAAGCGCTCGCGCAGCGGCGCGTACAGCGAGGCGTGCGCGTAGATGCGCTGGACCTTGATGCAGCTCTGGCCGGACTGGTAGAAGGCGCCGAACACCAGGCGCTTGACCAGCGCATCCAGGGCCCCGGCCTGGTCCGCATCGACGATGCAGGCCGCGTTGCCGCCCAGTTCCAGCACCACCTTCTTGCGCCCGGCGCGGGCCTTCAGCTCCCAGCCGACCTGGCCGCCGGTGAAGGAAAGCAGCTTGAGGCGCTCGTCCTCGACCAGCGGTGCGGCGTCCTCCACGTTGCACGGCAGGATCGAGAAGGCGCCGGCGGGAAGATCGGTTTCCGCCAGCACGGAACCGATGATGAGGGCGCCGACCGGGGTCTTTTCCGACGGCTTGAGCACGAACGGACAGCCGGCCGCGATCGCCGGCGCCACCTTGTGCGCGACCAGGTTCAGCGGAAAATTGAATGGCGTGATGAAGGCGCAGGCGCCGACCGGCACGCGCTGGACGAAACCGCGATAGCCCTCCGCGCGCCTGGAGATCTGCAGCTCGGGCATTTCGCCGTCGATGCGCACGGCCTCCTCGGCGGCCACCTTGAAGGTATCGATCAGGCGCGTGGCCTCGCCCTCGGCATCGCCCAGCGGCTTGCCGGCCTCGATGCACAGCGCCATGGCGAGTTCGTCGAAGCGTTCGCGCAGGCGCGCGATGCAGTGCTCGAGTACCGCCTGGCGCCGATGCGGGGCCAGCGCGCGCATCGGCGCTTCGGCGGCCACGGCCGCGGCGATGGCCGACTCGATCATCGCCGCGTCGGCGCAGGCCACCCGTGTGGCGAGCGCGCCGGAATACTTGTCACGCACCTCGATCCAGCGATCGGGTGTGTGCGCCGCATTGGCGAGATACAGCGGAAGGCGCGGCGGCAGGGCGGGGCTGGCGTCGGTCGGGGCCGTGGTGGATTTGTCGTTCATGGTCGGTTCCCCAATGGAGCTTCGACCCCTTGTATGCCACCCGGAGCATGTCCTGCCCCTTAATCTGCGTTGCGCGGGCTCAGCTGGATGGCGGTGGCAGCTTGCCGACGCGCCGGGTGGCCGTGGCCAGCGCATCGATCTCGCCATCGGCGAGGCGCGCGCGCAGGGCCTGGCCGGGCACGACCTGCGCGATGGAGCGCAGCACGCGCCCGGTTGCCGCATCGAACACGATGGCGTAACCCCGCTCCAGCGTCGCCAGGGGGCTGACCGCATGCAGGGCACGGGCGAGGCCGTTCGCGCGTTCCTGTCGGTGCTGCAGGCCGCCCTGCATGCCGGTGAGCAGGCGCGCGTGCAGGGCCGCGAGGCGCTCGTCGCGGGCGCGCAGCAGCGCCGCCGGGTGGCGCGCGCGCAGGCGCGAGTCCAGCCCGGCCAGCGCCAGTCGGCGGCGATCCAGGGCGTGCCAGGCATGCCGCGCCAGCCGTTGTTGCAACGCCTGCAGGCGTTCGCCCGCGTTGGCCAGGCGCAGCGCCGGGCGTTGCGCGCCCAGGCGCGCCAACAGATGATCGAGGTGTTGCGCGCGCACGTCGATGCCACGCATCAGCAACTGCGTGCTGCGCCGCCGGGCCTGGGCGAGGCGCCGCGCGAGTTCCTGCGCATCCGGCACCAGCAATTCCGCGGCCGCCGATGGCGTGGGCGCCCGCAGGTCGGCGGTGAAATCGGCGATGGTGAAATCGGTTTCGTGGCCGACCGCGCAAACCACGGGCACCGTGCTGGCGGCGATGGCACGCGCCACATGCTCGTCATTGAACGCCCACAGGTCTTCCAGTGAGCCGCCGCCGCGGGTCAGCAGCAGCACGTCGTGGCGGCCGGCGCGTGAGGCCGCCTGCAACATGGCGGCGATGGCGGTGGGCGCCTCCTTGCCCTGCACCGGCACCGGCAGCACCTCGACCGTGACCAGCGGCAGGCGCCGGCCAAGCACGCTGAGCACATCACGCAGCGCCGCGCCGCTGGCCGAGGTGATGACCCCGATGCGCCTGGGCATGGCCGGCAGGGGACGCTTGCGCGTGGCATCGAACAGACCCTCGGCGGCCAGGCGCGCCTTGAGTTCCTCGAAGGCGCGTTGCAGCGCCCCTTCGCCGGCTTCCTCCAGGTGCTCGACGATGAGCTGGAAATCGCCGCGCGGTTCGTACAGCGACACGCGCCCGCGTGCCAGCACGCGCATGCCGTCGCCGGGACGGAAGCGCAGCCAGGTGCTCTTCGGGCGGAACATCGCGCAGCGCAACTGGGCGCCGGCATCCTTCAGGGTGAAGTACAGATGCCCGGACGCCGGGCGCGCCAGGTTGGAAAGCTCGCCCTCCACCCAGACCTGGGGCAGGGCACCTTCCAGCAGTTCGCGCACGCAGCGCGCCAGCGTGGAAGGGGTGTAGACATCGCGTTCGGGGACGGGTGGCAAGGTGGACATGGCGCCCTGCGGCTGGAAAACGAACCCCGCGACGGGCGGCCCCCGAGTCTGCACCCCTGCTGCGCCAGGGACAAGTACGCTGCTGCCGTCAATCGTCGTCGTGGCGTGGCGTGCGTGCGCGGCGCAGGCTCAGCGCACGCGCCAGCAGGCTGATGGCGATCCACAGGGTGAGCAGCGCCAGCGGCCAGGCCAGCAGGTGCGGCCAGAACAGGGCCAGCAGCGCTGCCACCAGCAGGCTGGCGCCGGCGACCAGCAGCGGGCCGGATTCGGCCGGCCCGAGCACACGGCGGTCGGTCATGGCCGCGCCGATCGAATTGGCCAGGCGCAGGGCGCCGGCGGCGGCCCGCCCGGAACTGCCGCCATAGTCGCGCCCCCTCGCTGCAGCACCCGTGCGCGGGCGCCGGGGCCGGCGGCGCGACATGCGCAGCACGATCTCGGTGGCGTTCTGCAGGTCGGCCAGGTATTGGTGTTCCATGTACTGGGCAAAGGCAGCATTCTCGATTGCCACGTCGATTTCACAATTGCCGATCCAGCTCGCCAGGTTGAGGTTGCTCGATCCCACGCGTGCCCAGCGGCCATCGGCCACGGCCGTCTTGGCATGCAGCATCGACCCGTTCCATTCGAACACGCGCACGCCCGCTTCCAGCAGCGGACGGTAGCCGGCGCGCGAAAGCGATCCAACCAGCGGCACGTCATTGCTGCCCGGCACCAGCACCCGCACATCGACGCCGTCGCGCGCGGCGGCCACCAGGGCCTGGACGTACGGCGCAATGCCCACGAAGTAGGCATCGGTAATCCACAGGTTGTCGCGCGCCATGCTGGCGATGAGCTGGTCGACACGGTAGAGACCCGCGGTGTTGGGGACCGTCGCGATGACGCGCAGGTCCACCTCGCCGGCTACCGGTGGCGTGGGAAGATCATCCACGATGGTTGCCGGCAGGGGCGGGCCCAGCTGACTCCAGACGTCGGCAAATGCTTGCATCAGGTCGGTGGCGGCCGGGCCGCGCACGGCGACGGCGGTGTCCCGCCAGGGGTCGATCCCGCGCTGCGGGTCGCCCAGCCAGCGCTGGCTGACGCACAGGCCGCCGAGGAAGCCGACTTCGCCGTCCACCAGCAGCAACTTGCGATGGTCGCGAGACAGCCAGCCCAGCGGACTGGTCAGTCGGGGCGGGTTGTAGACCCGCGCCTCGCCGCCGGCCGCCAGCAGGGGCTGCCAGAAGGCGGCGCGCGACTGTCCAAGGCAGCCGAACCAGTCGCGCAGCACGTACACGCGGACCCCGGCCTGGGCGCGGGCGACCAGCGCCGCGCGGAATTCGCGCCCGACCGGGTCGTCGCGGAAGATGTAGTTCTCGAACAGGATCGAATGCGACGCGCGCCCGATGGCGGCCAGCCAGGCATCGTAGTTGGCGCGCGCGTCCACCAGCAGCTCGACGCTGTTGCCGCCCAGCAGGGGCGCACCCGCGGCGCGGCTGAAGGCCTGCTCGGCGAGCAGGCGATAGCCGGCATCCTTAACCGCCATGTGCGGAGCGGAGACTGCGATTGCTCATGGCGGCAGTGTAGCCGGACGGCATCGGCCATATAATCGGGCCATGAACGGCGCCTATACACGCCTGGCAGCGGAACGCGCGGCCCCCATGGACGCGTCGCGCGGCGAGACCATCGCCAGCGACCCGCGCGGCTTGCGCACGTGGCTGGATTCGCTGCCGCTGGCCAATCTGGCCGTCGCGGCGCAGCGGATCAGCGCGGGCCTTGGATCGCTCAATGCGCAGTCCCTGCCCGCGGCTGCACGCCTGGCCGCGCTGGAAACGCTGCGCGCGCCCATGCTGCAGCTCGCCGCGGCACTCGAGCGGCAGATCATTGGTGGCGGATTTCCCCTGCCTGCGCAGCAGCAGGGCTTCGGCGAGCTCGCGCTGGCGTTCCAGCGCGACCTTGCACGCGGCTATCGCACCTGCCTGGTCGACCTGACGGCGCCGCGCGGCACGTTGGCGTTCCTGCGTGGCAAGAGCGTGGCACTGGCCGCGGTGCGGGCGCTGCAGCACGGCGGCGAACACCTGGCCCGATCGTACCTTCTCTATCGCGCGCCGGAGCGCGGTACATGGCAGGCCCTGCATGACGTGCATGCGTTCATCAGCGCGCTGCGCCTCGAAGAGCGCGGCGTCACCGAGCCGGGGTCGGAGGCCGGGGTCAGTGCCCGCGACAGCTACCTCCAGTCCCTGCTGCTGGCGCTCGCCAATCCGTATCACTGCACCCAGCGCGAGCAGGTCGAAGTGCGTGCGCTGATGGGCGCGCTGGCGCCCCACGCGCGCTTGCGCGAGCGCAACGCGGGCGCCGGCGGCGTGCGCGTGCCCATCGACAGCGACCGCGGGCCGGGCTATCTCGACCATGAGCGGGGTGAGGGTGCGCGCGAGTCGGTGGTCCTCGACCTCGACGACCTGGGCAGGTTCGTCCGCGAACGCCTTGCGCGCGCCCAGGGTGCCCACGCCCTCCTGCTGCAGCGTCCGGGTCAGGCAGCGCTGGAAGTGAGCGTTGCAACGTGGCAACAGAGCATGGACAGCCTGGCCGAGCAGCGTGCCCGCGGCCATGCGCGGATCGGCGGCGACCACCTGCTCGATACCGTGCTTGGACTGCATGACCTGCATTGCGTGGCCGCCGGTGGAGACATCTTCGAGACCTTCCTGCGCAGCGTGCCGGGCACGTCGAGCCAGGCGGCCGAGGGCGAACGCGCAGCGTGGCGCATGCCCAATTCCGGTCTGCAGCGCGGCGCCCTGCGCAAGGCGCGCGTGCTCGACCAGGGACTGGGCGGTTACCGCATCCTGTGGCCACGCGATGGCGACGGCGAGGGCGTGCGCGCGCGCGTTGGCGAACTGGTCGGACTGGCCCTGCCTGCCGGCCCGCAGGATGACGGCGACAACGACTGGATGGTCGGCGTGATCCGCTGGCTGCGCATCGACGCAAACGGCAGCGTGGAATGCGGCGTGCGCCTGCTGGCGCGCAGTCCGCTGCCGGTGGCGGTGCGTTCGTTGCGCGACGGCGGCGGGCGCAGTCCCCTGCGCGGCCTGTTGCTTGCGCCCCTGGATGGTCGCCGGGATGCCGATTACACCCAACTGCTCTCGTCCACCGAAGTCGAGCGCGAGGCACGCGACCTGGAAATCGGCATTCCGCTCGATACGCTCGCGCTGCCCCGGCCGGCGCGGCGCCTGCATCCGGCAACCCTGCCACTGGTCGAGGATGGGGCCACCTACCGCATCTTCGGCCTGCCGGACGGGGCCAGCACCGCAGCCGCCTGAGGCCATGAACCTCGCTCCCTTCAGTCCCGCGCCGCGACCGCGACGCCGCAGCGTGCCGGTCATGGTGGGCAGCGTGCGCGTCGGCGGCGAGGCGCCGGTCATCGTGCAGTCGATGACCAACACCGATACGGCCGACATCGGCGCGACGGTGCGCCAGGTGGCGGAGCTCGCACGCGCGGGCTCGGAGCTGGTGCGCATCACGGTCAACACGCCCGCGGCGGCGGCGGCAGTGCCCCGTATCCGCGAACGCCTGAGCCTGACCGGCATCGATGTGCCGCTGATCGGTGATTTCCACTACAACGGCCACCAGCTTCTCCAGGGCGAGCCGGCCTGCGCCGCGGCACTGGCCAAGTTCCGCATCAATCCCGGCAACGTCGGTTTCGGCAGGAAGAAGGACAGCCAGTTCGCCGCCATCATCGAGCTCGCCCTGCGCCACCGCAAGGCGGTGCGCATCGGCGCCAACTGGGGCTCGCTGGACCAGGCGATGGTGGCCAGCCTGATGGATGAGAACCGTGACCGCCCGGTGCCCTGGGATGCGGCCCGCGTCGGCCGCGAGGCGCTGATCCGCTCGGCCCTGGATTCCGCCGCACGCGCCGAAGAACTCGGTCTCGCACGCGAACACATCATCCTGTCGTGCAAGGTCTCCGGCGTGCAGGAGCTCATCGCCGTGTACCGCGACCTGGCCGTGCGCTGCGAGCATGCGCTGCACCTTGGCCTGACCGAAGCGGGCATGGGTTCGAAGGGCATCGTGGCCTCGGCCGCGGCCCTCGCCGTGCTGTTGCAGGAAGGGATCGGCGACACCATCCGCATTTCGCTGACACCGGCGCCGGGCGAATCGCGCACGCACGAGGTCATGGTCGCCCAGGAACTTCTGCAGACCATGGGCCTGCGCGCCTTTGCGCCGCTGGTCACGGCCTGCCCGGGCTGCGGACGCACCACCAGCACGCTGTTCCAGGAACTCGCGCAATGCATCCAGGGACACGTGCGCACGCGCATGCCCGAGTGGCGCCTGCGGCACGCCGGGGTGGAGAACCTCACCCTTGCCGTAATGGGCTGCGTGGTCAACGGCCCGGGTGAATCGCGCCACGCCAATATCGGCATCTCGCTGCCCGGCACCGGCGAGTCCCCCGCCGCACCGGTGTTCATCGACGGCGCGAAGGCGCTCACCCTGCGCGGTGGCAACATCGCCGGCGAGTTCATCGACATCATCGAGGACTACGTGGCGCGCAGGTACCCGTTGCGCGGCGCGGGGGACCCGGCCAAGGATTCGCCGGATTCTTCCAGCTGATCCGCGCTGCCTTGCGCGCCGCGCCCTGCGCAGAAGCCTCCCCGTGCGCGGAGGTGGGCACCGCTTCCCGGGCAGGGCCGCAGCGCGGCTGAAAGTGGCGGAGAGAGTGGGATTCGAACCCACGGTAGGCTTGCACCTACGGCAGTTTTCAAGACTGCTGCCTTAAACCGCTCGGCCATCTCTCCGTGGTCTGAACTTGCGTCGTCCTGCGGCTGCCGGCCCCGCTGGCGATACGCCGCGGGAGGCGCGGCGCACGGGGCGCAATGCGCATCCCGTCACGTGCCGATCGGCATGGCCGAACCCGTCGGCGGGCGGCACCGCTACCGGTGTCGAAGCTTACTACAGGCCCCCGAAATGCTGTATGGTTTGGCTGCCACTGGGGGTGGCTGCAGGGGGGTGGTCGACAATGATTCGTGTCGTACTGGTGGATGATCACGCGCTGGTGCGAACCGGCTTTCGCATGATCCTCTCCCAGCAACCGGATATGGACATCATCGGCGAGGCCGACGATGGCGAGCAGGGACTGGCGCTGATTCGCAAGCTCGAACCGGATGTCGCCCTGGTGGACGTGCACATGCCGCGATTGAGCGGCATGGAGCTCACCGATCGCGTACGCAAGTACAAGCTGGCGACGCGCATCGTCATTCTTACCGTGGTCAGTGAGGCACCATTCCCCAAGCGCCTGATCCAGGCTGGCGCCAGCGGTTACCTGACCAAGGCCTGCGCCGCCGACGAACTCGTGCGCGCGGTGCGCCAGGTCGCCGACGGGCGCCGCTATCTTGCCCCGGACATCGCCGAACTGCTGGCAATGAGTGCGCTCGACGGCAACCAGTCGCCGTTCGACAGCTTGTCCGCGCGCGAACTCGATGTGGCCATGAAGCTCTCGCAGGGGCAGGACATGCAGGAAATTGCCGCCCATCTCAAGCTCAGCGCCAAGACGGTCGCCACCTACAAGTACCGCCTGTTCGACAAGCTCGGCGTGGACAACCTGGTGGCGCTGGCCCATCTGGCCCAGTTGCATGGCGTGCTGGATGCTCCAGCGCGCAAGGTGGGCGATTAGGGCGTGGCGCGGAGCCCGGGCACGTGGCTCGGGCTCCGCACACCATCAGCTGGCGCGTGAATCGGGCGGCGGCGTGGCGGGTGGGGCAGGCTTGGTGTCCTGGTCCGCCTGCGGTGCAGCGGCCGGGCCGGCCGCTGCGGGCGCGGCCGGCGTGGCGACCGGGCCTGGTGCGCGCTGCGGCCGCTCGGCCGGTTCGCTGGGCGCCTGTTCGGCCTTGGCGGGCGTGACCGGGGTCGGGCTGGCCGGGTGTGGCGCCGCGGCTGGCGGCACGGACGGCACGGACGGCGCGGCAGGCTCAGGCGCGAGCGGGGCAGGCGCCCTGGTCGGTGCCGGTTCACCTGCAGCTTGTGCCGGCGTGTCGGCTGCCTGGCGCGCCGGCTCGGGACGCGTTGCTGCCGCCGCCGCTGCCGGTGGCTGCGCCGCCTGCGCCGGCGTGTCTGCCGCTTCGCGTGCGGGTTCGGGACGCGTCGGCGTCCTTGCCGGCCTGGCGGCATCCGCCGCAGCGGATGCCGGTGGGAAGGGCAGGGGTGCCGAGGTCGTGGGCAAGGAGGGAGGCGTCGGCGCTTGCGTCGCCGGCTTGTCTGCCGACGCGTCGGCCGCAGGCCCGGCCTGCGGTGCAGGCGAAGACATGGTGCCGGTTGCGTCACCGCCCTGCTGCAATGCGGAACCTGGCGCCTCGTTCGGCGCGGCTGCCGGTGCCGCAGGCGTGCGCGCCCGCTCCGCTTCGGAGCGCGCGCGGGAAGCCGGCCTGGGGACGGCCTCATCCGTCGTGGCGGAGGTTCCTGCGTTCTCCTCGCTGCCGTCCTGTCCGCTGCCCGTGCCCGTGGCAACGCCGCTGTCCTTGCGGCGCCGGCGACCACCGCGCCGACCTCGGCGACGGGTCCGCGATTCCTCGCGACCGGTCTCGGTGCTGCTGTCCGCACCTGGCGTGGGCGCAACCGCGCCGCTCGCCTGCTCGGCGCTCAGCGGTGTGTCGGGCACGCCGCTGGCCGGGGTGTCGTGGGTGTCCTCGTGGCGTGCTTGCGCGCTGCCCCTGCGGGTCGGTTCGGCCCTGCCCGAAGGCACGGTCCTGGCTTCGACGACCGCCGCCGGTTCGGCGCGGCGTGCGGCTGAAGTACTGCGCGCCTCGTTGGAGGTGGCGCGCTCGCCCTTGCCGGCCGAGGTGCCGCGTTCCTCGTGACGTGCGCCGCGGGTCTGCTTCGTGCCTTGCCCACGCGCCTCGCGTCGGCCTGGCGCTCCGCTGGCGCCTTCCTGGCGCTGCCGTTGCGCCGAACCGCTGGCGCGACCATTGCTGGCCGACTTCTGGGTCGCACTGCTGCGAGCCGCCGCGGGACGCGGCGCCGGGCGCGCCGGCTTGCTGGCGGGCGCACTGGCCGACTCGCTGCCGCGGAACCAGCCGAGCAGGCGCGCGATCAGGCCGCCACCGACGGCCGGGCCAACCGGCAGCGCCGCGGCTTCGGGTGCGGGTGCGGCAGGTTCCGGCCGCGTCGGCGCGGGGCTCGCGCGCACCACCCCGGCAACGGCCGGCTGCTCGGGCTCCTCGCTCGGCCGCAACATCTGCGGCAGCGGCTTGGGCGCCACCGGCGTGGTGCGCTGGTAGCTCGGCTTCATCTCTTCGTCGATGTCTGCGCCGCGCAGGCGCTGGATTTCCAGATGCGGCGTTTCCAGTTGTTCATCGGCGACGACGATGATGTTCACGTCGTGGCGGGCCTCGATTTCGCTCAGCTGGCGCCGCTTTTCATTGAGCAGGAAGTTGGCGACGCTGGGCGGCGCCTGCACCAGCACCTGGCCGGTGCTGTCCTTCATGGCGTGCTCCTCGACCAGGCGCAGCGCCGACAGCGACAGCGATTCGACGCCGCGGATGCGGCCGTGGCCCTCGCAGCGCGGGCAGATGATCTGGGTCGATTCGCCAAGGCTGGGGCGCAGGCGCTGGCGCGACATTTCCAGCAGGCCGAAGCGCGAGATGCGCCCGACCTGCACGCGCGCGCGATCGAGCTTCAGCGCTTCCTTGAGCTTGTCCTCGACATCGCGCTGGTGGCGCGGGCTGTCCATGTCGATGAAGTCGATGACGATGAGGCCGCCGGCGTCGCGGATGCGCAACTGACGCGCGATTTCGACCGCGGCTTCCAGGTTCGTGTTGAACGCCGTTTCCTCGATGTCGCTGCCCTTGGTGGCCTTCGAGGAGTTGATGTCGATCGAGGTCAGCGCCTCGGTCTGGTCGATCACGATCGAGCCGCCCGAGGGCAGGCGCACGGTGCGGTCGAAGGCGTTCTCGATCTGCGTCTCGATCTGGAAGCGCGAGAACAGCGGCGTGGTGTCCTGGTAGAACTTGAGCTTGCGCAGGTTGTTGGGCATCACCTGCTGCATGAACTCGCGCGCATCCTCGTAGAGCTCTTCCTGGTCGACCAGGATCTCGCCGATGTCGGCGCGCAGGTAATCACGCAGGGCGCGGATGATCAGGCGCGATTCCTGGTAGATCAGGAACGGTGCCTTGCGCGAGCGGGCGGCTTCGGAGATCGCCTTCCACAAGGTCAGCAGGTAATCGAGATCCCACTGCAGTTCCTCGGCGTCGCGCCCCAGACCGGCGGTACGCACGATCAGACCCATTTCCTCCGGCACTTCGAGGTGGCCGAGCGCTTCCTTGATGTTGGCCCGGTCCTCGCCCTCGATGCGGCGCGAAACGCCGCCCGCCTTCGGGCTGTTGGGCATCAGCACCATGTAGCGGCCGGCAAGGCTGATGAAGGTGGTCAGTGCGGCGCCCTTGTTGCCGCGTTCCTCCTTTTCCACCTGCACGACCAGTTCCTGGCCTTCCTTGAGCAGCTCGCGGATGGTCGCCTTGCTGGGCGACAGCCCCTCGGTGAAGTACTCGCTGGAGATTTCCTTCAGCGGCAGGAAGCCGTGACGGTCGGCACCGTAGTCGACGAAGCAGGCTTCGAGCGACTGTTCCACGCGCGTGATGCGCGCCTTGTAGATGTTGGCTTTCTTCTGTTCGCGGGAGGGGATCTCGATATCGAGGTCGTAGAGGTTCTGGCCATCCACGATCGCCACGCGCAACTCTTCCCGCTGAGTCGCGTTGATCAACATGCGCTTCATTGTCGTTGTCCTGTTTCGGCGCTCGACTGTCGTCGGCGCTGCGCGAGTGATCGCGCTGCGCGGATGCCCGCAAATGCGGGCCGACGGCGGCAGGTGCGCCGGGTATTCCAACCGGCGCTTCCGCGCACCGGCATCAATTGGGGTTGCTGCGCACCCGCGAACCCACGCCGCCATCTGGAGGCGAGCAATCCGCGACCCGAGCCACTACGATGTGCCCTCGTGCCCGTGCGATGCCCTGTTGGGCCATCGGTCGCAAGGGTCGTCCGAAGGAAAGCATTGGACGAGTGCGCCACCGCTGTCCTGTGCTCCCGCGGATGGGGGCATGGGACGGCGCGACGCGCTGCGCAAGCATATCAGTTTGGAAAACGAATTATCAATGAAGACACGGGCTTCGACTGAAGGCGGCGCGCCGGCTGCGGCGCCGCGCGTGCAACTGGTTCGGGTGGCCGACGATCGTGCCGGCCAGCGGCTCGACAACTTCCTCGCCGGGCGCCTCAAGGGTGTGCCGCGCAGCCTGATCTACCGCATCTGCCGCAGCGGCGAGGTGCGCGTGAACGGCGGTCGCGCCAGGCCGGATCGCCGGCTGGCGAGCGGCGACGAGGTGCGCATCCCGCCACTGCGCCTGGCCGAGCCGGCGGCCGTGCACGCGCCGCGCGATGCGCTGGTGCAGCGGGTCGAGGCGGCCATCATCCACGAGGACCGCGAGTTCCTGGTCATCGACAAGCCCTCCGGCGTGGCCAGTCATGGGGGCAGCGGGGTCAGTTTCGGCGCCATCGAGCTGATGCGCGCCGCGCGCCCGCGCGAGACCCTGGAGCTGGCCCATCGGCTCGACCGCGACACCAGCGGCGTGCTGGTGCTGACGCGCCGACGCTCGGCACTGACCGGGCTGCAGGCGGCGATCCGTGAAGGCCGCGTGCGCAAGCACTACCTGGCCCTGGTTGCCGGTGCCCTGCCGCAGGCGCGGCTGGAGGTGGATGTGCCCCTGCGCAAGTCCATCCTGCAGGGTGGCGAGCGCATGGTGCGGGTCGATACCGAGCACGGCAAGCCGTCGCGCTCGCGCTTCATGGAACTGGAACGCTACCGCGGTGCCAGCCTGGTGGAAGTGGCGCTGGACACCGGCCGCACGCACCAGATCCGCGTGCATGCGCAGCACATCGGTCATCCGCTGGCAGGCGACGAGAAATACGGTGGGCGCGAGTTCAACAAGGCCATGCACAAGCTCGGCCTCAAGCGCCTGTTCCTGCATGCGGCACGCTTCGAGTTCGATCTGGGCGAGCGCAGCTACGCCTTCAGTGCGCCCCTGCCGGCCGAACTGACCAGCGTCATCGACGCTCTGGAAGGGCGTCGCGGCTAGCCGGCGGCGCGCAGATCCTCGACGCGCGCGGCACAGATGAAGTCGTTCAGCGACAGACCGCCCACGTCGTGCGTGGAATAGGTCACCAGGCAGCGGTTGTAGTGCACTTCCATGTCCGGGTGGTGATCCTCGCGATGGGCGATCGAGGCCACCGCGTTGACGAAGGCCATGGTGTGGAAGTAGTCGCGGAATTGAAACTCCTTGCTGATGGCCGCGTTGTCGGCATCGAGCTGCCAGCTGGGCAGCTGCGCGAGCAGGCCGTCGAGTTCGTCGGCCGGCACGCCGGCCTCCTTGCCCTTGCGTGGTTGGCAGTGCAGGGCGAGCAGGGACTGGAAGGTCATCATGGGCCTGTCCTCGAGAAGGTGAAGGAAGTCCTCAGAGTATAGAGCCCCGGCCCCAGGCCGCGCCGGCCGCTGACGCGCGCGCGGCAACCAGACTAAGATGGTATGGGTTTGCACGCAGTCAGGACAGTCATGGTTTCCATATCCGCCTCGGCGCAGGAATATTTTCGCAAGCTGATCGAACAGCAGGCGTTGCCCGGACTCGGGGTGCGCCTGCACGCGGAACATCCGGGTACGTCGAAGGGCGATTGCCGGCTGGCGTTCTGCGAGCCGGCCGACCGCGACGGGCGCGAGCTGGAAATTCCCTGCGACGGTTTCACGTTGTTCGTCGATGCCGACAGCCTGGCGTTCCTGGAAGGCGCGCGCATCGACTTCCTGCGCTCGCCTGCCGGTGGCGAACTGACCATCCATGCGCCCGCCTTGCGCGGCCAGGTGCCGGGGCCGGACGCCGGCGTGCTCGAGCGCGTCCGCTACGTGATCGAAGCGGAGATCAACCCGCAGCTCGCGGCGCACGGCGGGCACGTGGCGCTGGTCGAAATGACCCCGGAAGGCGGGGCCGTGCTGGAGTTCGGTGGCGGGTGCCACGGTTGCAGCATGGTGGATGTGACCCTGCGCAATGGCGTCGAGGGCACCCTGAAGACGCGTGTCCCGGAGGTGAGCGCGGTCATCGATGCCACCGACCATGCGCGGGGCGCCCAACCCTATTACCGCAGCGGCACCGGCGCCTGAGCGGCGCTCGCGCGCCGGCGTGCTCAGTCGCCCTGTACGCGTCCGGCGAGGTTGGTGAGCTTGGTGTCGGGCAGGCTGGAGAAGTACGCCGCCACGTTGCTAATGTCCTGATCGGACAGGGTCGTCACGAAGCCCTGCATGATGGCATTCGTGCGCCCGCCGCTCTTGTACTGGCGCAGGGCATGGGCGAGGTAGTCGGCGTATTGGCCGGCCAGGCGCGGGTATTGCGGATCGACCTCGGCATTGCCATCGGCACCGTGGCAGGCCTGGCAGACGACCGACTTGGCCTT
Source organism: Dokdonella sp. (assembly GCA_023228465.1). Classification (GTDB taxonomy): domain Bacteria; phylum Pseudomonadota; class Gammaproteobacteria; order Xanthomonadales; family Rhodanobacteraceae; genus Dokdonella_A. The sequence continues at coordinate 98,553 of JALOBC010000010.1, forward strand.
GCCCGCTTCCAGGTCCACATCGGCGGCCAGGGCGGTGACCGAGGCCAGGGCAAGCGGAGTGAGCAGCAGCATGGTGGCAAATCGCTTCATGGCAGATGGCTTCCTGATCGGCTGGCTGGCGCGCTTCACGGCGTGAGCCCGGAAAGATAGGTGGCGATGTCGCGGATTTCCTGATCGGACAGTGCCTGGCCCTGCAGTTCCATGGTCGGGTGCTTGCGCGCGCCCGTGCGGTACTCGGTCAGGGCCGCGACGAGATAGTCGTAGTTCTGGCCACCGATCTTCGGCACGTGGTAGTTCGGATAGGGGTTCTTCCAGCCGGTGATGCCGTGGCAGCCCGCGCAGGTGTAGACGAGGGTCTTGCCTTCCGCGGCATCGCCCTTTTCGGTGGCGGCAAGGCAGGAAAAGCTCAACATCGCAAGAACAAGCAAAGCAGCTCGGTGCATGGCGGGTTCCGGTCCGAGGGAAGTGAATACGCGGTGAATTGTCGCAGTATAACGCGTCGTTCACGTTTGCGGCCCGCGTGCGGCGCGCAAGCTGCCCTGGTGCGGTCGAACGACCCGCCTCCGCGACCCGGATCGACGCCGGGACCGCCATCGTGGCGCGAATTTGCAGGACCCGTGACGATCGGCCTGCGCATGGCGCCGGTGTTGCGTACATGATCTTGCCCGTGCACATCATTGGGGTTGCGGTGGGGTGGTGTACTGGCGTACTATAACACTAACCAAACACTGGGTCGTTCGCCATGCTCCCGCCAAGGTTCTCTTTTGTCCTGCGCAGCGCGTTCCGCGGCCTGCGTGCCTGCCTGCCCGGCCTGGCTTTCGTGCTCGCCGCGTGTGGTGGCCAGGGCGCTTCTTCGGGGGCGCAGTCGACGCCTGCGGCCCTGCCGGTGGAAGTGGCCAGTGTGCTCCAGCAGCCCATCACGGCCAGCTATTCGGGCACCGCCACCCTGGAGCCGGTGGCCGAGGCCAGCGTGGTCGCCAAGACCGGCGGGATCGTGCTCAAGCTGCTCGTGGAGGAGGGCGCACAGGTGCGCAAGGGCCAGGTGCTCGCCGTGCTCGACGATCAGGCGGCACGCAACAAGGTCGAGCAGGCCGAGGCGAACTGGCGCAAGGCGCAGGCGGCCTTCGACAAGGCGCAGAAGGGCTGGGCGCTGAAGATCACACCGCGCACGCAGTACGACTCGGACAAGTTCGACCTCGCGGCGCAGAAGGCGGTGCTCGATGGGGCGCGCCTGGAATTGTCCTGGACGCGCATCGAGGCGCCGATCGCGGGGGTCGTCGCCCGGCGCCTGGTCAAGGCCGGCAACCTGGTGCAGACCAACGAGGAGCTGTTCCGCATCGTCGACATGCAGCCGCTGCAGGCGGTGCTCAATGTCCCCGAACGCGACCTGCACGTCCTCCAGCCCGGGCAGCCGGTCAAGCTGCGGGTGGATGCGCTGCCTGGCAAGGTGTTCGACGGCGAGGTGGCGCGTATCGCGCCGGTGGTCGATGCCGCCAGCGGCACCTTCCGCGCGACCTGCGAGTTCCGCGACGATGGTCGGCGCCTGATGCCGGGCATGTTCGGTCGCATCGAGGTCGCCTACGACCAGCGCCAGGACGCGCTGGTGATTCCGCGCCAGGCGCTGGTCGAGGAGGACGGCGAAACCGCGGTGTTCGTGCTGGAACCCGCCCCCGTCGCACCGCCGCCGGCCGTCAAGGGCAAGCGCGGCGAAGCGGTGGCGGCCGATGCCGCCCCTGCGCTGCCGGGCTTCGTGGCGCGCCGTCGCCTCATCACGACCGGTTACGCCGACGGTGATCGCGTCGAGGTTCGCGATGGTCTGGCCGCAGGTGAGCGGGTCATCACCATCGGCCGCAATGCGGTGCGCGATGGCGCCCCGGTGCAGGCCATCGAACCGGCGCCGACGATCAGCACCGTGAAGCCGGACGCCGCATGATGAACCTGCCGGAGTTCGCCACCCGCCGGCGTGTCACGGTCGGCATGACGACGCTCACCCTGGTGCTGTTCGGCCTGATCGGCCTGGCCGGGCTGAAGGTCAACCTGCTGCCCGACCTGTCCTATCCCACGCTGACCGTGCGCACCGACTACGAGGGCGCCGCGCCGCTGGAGATCGAGAATCTCATCAGCCGGCCGGTGGAAGAGGCGGTCGGCGTCGCGCGCGGAGTGCGCAAGGTGCATTCCATCTCGCGTACCGGCCAGTCCGACGTGGTGCTGGAGTTCGCCTGGGGCACCGACATGGACATGGCGAGCCTGGAGGTCCGCGACAAGCTCGACACCCTGCAATTGCCGCTGGACGCGAAGAAGCCGCTGCTGCTGCGTTTCAATCCGTCCACCGATCCGATCCTGCGCCTTGGCCTGAGCGCCGGCGGTGAGGCGGCTGCCAGCGAGGCGCGCCTCAAGCAGCTGCGCCGCTACGCCGAGGAAATCCTCAAGAAGCGCCTGGAACCGGTCACCGGGGTCGCCGCGGTGAAGGTCGGCGGGGGCCTGGAAGACGAGATCGAGGTGGCGATCGACCAGCAGAAGCTGGCGCGCCTGGGCCTGGACATCAACGAGGTCGTCACGCGCCTCAGGAACGAGAACGTGAACGCCTCGGGCGGCCGCATCGACGAGGGCAGCCAGCGCTTCCTGGTGCGCACCATCAACCAGTTCGATTCGCTGGATGCCATGCGCGACCTGGTCATCCGCATCGATGCCGACGGCGTGCCGGTGCGCCTGAAGGATATCGCCACGGTCGGGCAGGGCTACAAGGAGCGCGAGGGCATCGTGCGCATCGACGGGCGCGAGGCGGTGGAGCTGGCGCTGTACAAGGAAGGCGACGCGAATACCGTGAGCGTCGCCGCGGCCGTCAGGGCCGAGCTCGACAAGCTGCGCCCG
>JALOBC010000040.1 GCA_023228465.1 Dokdonella sp.
GGATGGCGGGGCCGGGTATACCGCACCAGGGATGGTTGTTGTGGAAAACGTGGCACGGGATTTCGAGCGATGCCACCGGGCATCGCGAGATGAGCGAACGACCCGCCATGGATGGCGGGGCCGGGTAGTCCGCACCAGGGATGGTTGTTGTGGAAAACGTGGCACGGGATATCGAGCGCTGCCACCGGGCATCGCGAGCTGAGCGAGCGACCCGCCGTGGATGGTGGGGCTAGCAATGCAGCAGGGAAAGTGGGTGTGGGACAGATCAACCTGGCCGCTGGACGATGCCGCCGCGCATCACGGGGCCGGACACGGGGCGGCCGGACTGCCGCAGCCGTCATGACGTAGCCGGAAGGGTTGTCCGAATGAAAGGTGGCTTGTGATCAGCAAAACGGTACTCCTCATCATCGTGCTGGCGCCGCTGGCCGGATCGGTCATTGCCGGCCTGTTCCGCAACCAGATCGGACGCGTGGGGGCGGCTGCCGCGGCGATCGTGGGGGTCGGCCTGTCCACCGTGCTGTCGGCCTGGGTGTTCTATCAGCTTGCCTGGGGCGGCGTGCCGGTCTTCAACGAGAACGTCTATACCTGGTTCGAGGTCGGCCGCATCAGTGCGCACCTCGGCTTCCTGATCGATCGCCTGACCGCGATGATGATGCTGGTGGTCAGCTTCGTGTCGCTGATGGTGCACATCTACACCATCGGCTACATGGCCGATGACGACGGATTCCAGCGCTTCTTCAGCTACATCGCGCTGTTCACCTTCTCCATGCTCATCCTGGTGATGAGCAACAACTTCCTGCAGCTGTTCGTCGGCTGGGAACTGGTGGGCCTGGTGTCCTACCTGCTGATCGGCTTCTGGTTCAAGCGGCCGAGGCGGTGTACGCCAACCTGAAGGCGTTCATCGTCAACCGGGTGGGCGACTGGGGTTTCGTGGTGGGCATCGCCGGGGCGCTGTTCTGGTTTGGTTCGCTGGATTACGCGACGGTGTTTGCCGCGGCCCTGGAACCGGGCGCGGCCACCTACACGGTCGAGATCTTCCCCGGCCATCCCTGGCATGTCGCCACCATCGTCTGCCTGTGCCTGTTCGTGGGTGCCATGGGCAAGTCGGCCCAGGTGCCGTTGCACGTGTGGCTGCCCGACTCGATGGAAGGCCCCACGCCGATTTCGGCCCTGATCCACGCCGCCACCATGGTCACGGCGGGCATCTTCATGGTGGCGCGCATGTCGCCGCTCTACGAGCTGTCCGATGTGGCCCTGTCGGTGGTGCTGGTGATCGGCGCCACCACGGCCTTCTTCACCGGCCTGATCGGCATCGTGCAGAACGACATCAAGCGCGTGGTGGCCTATTCGACCCTGTCCCAGCTCGGCTACATGACGGTGGCACTGGGCGTATCGGCCTATGCCGGCGGCGTGTATCACCTGATGACGCATGCCTTCTTCAAGGCGCTGCTGTTCCTGGGCGCGGGCTCGGTGATCATCGCCATGCACCATGACCAGGACATGCGCCGCATGGGCGGGTTGGCGAAGTACATGCCCATCACCTGCGTCACCATGTGGCTGGGTTCGCTGGCCCTGGTCGCCGCGCCCGGCTTTTCCGGCTTCTTTTCCAAGGATCTCATCATCGAGGCGGTCGCCGAATCGCAGCGCTGGGGCGCTGGCTACGCGTATTACTGCGTGATGGCAGGTGTATTCGTCACCGCGCTCTACAGCTTCCGCCTGCTGTACATGACCTTCCACGGCAAGGAGCATTTCGTGGTGGAGCAGGGCAGGCATGGCGTGCATGACGACCAGCATCAGCCTGGCCGTCTCGACCATCCGCCGCGCGAGTCGCCCTGGGTGGTGACCGTGCCGCTGGTGCTGCTGGCCATCCCCTCGGTGATGATCGGCTGGCCGACGGTTGCTCCCGCGCTGTTCGGCGGCTGGTTCGGCGGTTCCATCCGCGTGGCGCCGGCCAACGATGTGCTGGCCATCCTCGGTCGCGAGTTCCACGGCCCGCTGGCCATGACCCTGCACGGCTTCACGCAGCCCACGTTCTGGATTGCCCTGGCCGGCTTCATCGTGGCCACCTATGTGTGGCTGTACAACCCCGGCGTGGCCGACAAGGCGAAGAACGCCCTGCGTCCGATCTACAACCTGCTCGATCGCAAGTACTGGGTCAACGAGGTGTACGACGCCCTGTTCATCACCGGCGGCATCCGCATGGGCCGCGGATTCTGGAAGGGTGGTGAAGTGGCGGTGGTCGATGGGGCAGTGAATGGTTCGAGCACGCTGGTCGGCCGCACGGCCGGCGTGGTGCGCTGGATCCAGTCCGGCTATCTCTACCATTACGCGTTCGCGATGATCCTCGGCCTGATCGCCCTGATGGGCTGGCTGTGGTGGATCACCCTGCGCGTGCCGGTCTGATCGAGAAGGAAAGCAGATTTCATGACCGTTCCCAATATCCTGAGCGTACTGATCTGGCTGCCCATCGTCGGCGGCCTGGCGGTGTTCGCCTGCAGGCGCAACGCGGATGCGGCGCGCTGGCTGGCGTTGCTGGTCACCCTGGCGACCTTCATCGTTTCCCTCGGCTTGCTGACCGGGTTTGTGCCGGACGGCCCGCTCATGCAGTTCGTCGAGAACCATGCCTGGATCACGGCGCTGAAATCGAACTACGCGCTGGCGGCCGATGGCATCGCCATCGCCCTGATCGTGCTGACCACCTTCACCACCATCCTGGTGGTGGTGGCTTCGTGGGGCCCGATCCGGGAACGCGTGTCGCAGTACATGGCGGCCACCCTCCTGCTCGAAGGCTTCCTGATCGGTGTGTTCTCCACTACCGATGCGCTGCTGTTCTACGTGTTCTTCGAGGCCATGCTGATCCCGATGTTCATCATCATCGGCGTGTGGGGCGGACCGCGGCGGGTCTATGCCACCTTGAAGTTCTTCATCTACACGTTCTTCGGCTCGATCTTCATGCTGATCGCGCTGATCTACCTGCACCTCAAGACGGGCGAGTTCTCGCTGGCAGCGTTCGCCGCCGCGCCGCTCAGCATGACCGAGCAGGCCTGGTTGTTCTTCGCCTTCTTCGCCGGCTTCGCCATCAAGGTGCCGATGTGGCCGGTACATACCTGGCTGCCCGATGCGCACGTGGAGGCGCCGACCGGCGGCTCGATCACGCTGGCGGCCATCATGCTGAAGGTGGGCGGCTACGGCTTCATACGCTTCTCGCTGCCGATCACGCCGGACGCCAGCATCGAATACGCCTGGGTGATGGTCGCGCTGTCGCTGATCGCGATCATCTATGTCGGCTATGTCGCGCTGGCGCAGGAGGACATGAAGAAGCTGGTGGCCTATTCCTCGGTGTGCCACATGGGTTTCGTGACCCTGGGGGTGTTCATCGCCGTGGCCCTGGTGCGCATGGATGGGAACCTCGGCGCGGCGCGGCTGGCGACCCAGGGTGCGATGGTGCAGATGATCTCCCACGGCGTCGTTTCGGGCGCCATGTTCGCCTGCATCGGCGTCATGTACGACCGCCTGCACACGCGTACCATCACGGAGTACGGCGGCCTGGCCAACGTCATGCCCTGGTTCGCGGCCTTCATGGTGATGTTCTCGATGGCCAATACGGGCCTGCCCGGCACCAGCGGCTTCGTCGGCGAGTTCATGATCATCCTCGCCTCGTTCCAGCACAGCCCGCTGGTCGCCCTGGCCGCGGCCTTCACCCTGGTGATCAGCGCCGGCTACACGCTGTGGCTGGTCAAACGCATCATCTACGGCGAAATCAAGAACGAGAAGGTCGCCGCCATGCCGGACCTCAACATCCGCGAGTGGGTTGTGCTGGCCGCCTTCGCAGCTGCCGTCATCGGCATCGGCGTGTACCCCAAACCCCTCACTGACCTGATGGAACCGGCCGTGCAGCAGCTGGTGCAGCAGCTCACCACGGCCAAGGTATGAGCCCCACGCCCATGATCGAATTCAACCCCGCCGATCTTCGCGTCATCGCCCCGGAGCTGTTCCTGCTCTGCTCGACGTTCGCGATCCTGCTGATCGACCTGTTCCTCAAGCCCGCGCAGCGGCCGGTGACGCACTGGCTGTCGGTGCTTGCCCTGGTGGTGACGGGCTGCCTGGTCGCGACCGGCGCACCCTCGACCGGCGAGGTGATCAGTGCCTTCGACGGCATGTTCCTGCGCGATGGCATGGCCACCGTGCTGAAGCTGTTCGTGTTGCTCACCATCGGCATGGTGTTCATCTACAGCCGCTCCTACCTGCGCGAGCGGCGCCTGCTGATCGGCGAGTTCTACCTGCTGCTGCTGTTCGCTGCACTGGGCATGATGCTGATGGTGTCGGCGGGCAATCTGGTCACCGTGTTCCTCGGCCTGGAACTGACCGCACTCAGCAGCTATGCACTGGTCGCGCTGAATCGCGACTCTCCGCTGTCCTCGGAAGCGGCCATCAAGTTCTTCGTGCTCGGTGCGCTGGCGTCCGGCCTGCTGCTTTACGGCATGTCGATGCTGTACGGAGCGACCGGATCGCTGGATCTGGCGGCCATCCATGCGGTGGCGGACTTCTCCTCGAACAGCCCGCACCGCAGCCTGCTGGCGATCGGCATGGCGTTCCTGATCGTCGGCATCGCCTTCGAATTCGGCGCCGCGCCCTTCCACATGTGGCTGCCGGACGTCTATCACGGCGCCCCGACCGCCGTCACCCTGTTCATCAGTTCGGCCTCCAAGCTGGCCGCGTTCGGCCTGGCCTACCGCCTGCTGGAAGGCGCGCTCGGCGGCATGAGTCCGGACTGGACAATGATGCTGGCGGCGCTGGCGGCGCTTTCCCTCGCCGTCGGCAACGTCATCGCCATCGCGCAGACCAACATCAAGCGCATGCTGGCGTACTCGACCATCTCGCACATCGGCTTCGTGCTGCTCGGCTTCGTCAACGGCACCGCCATCGGCTTCGGTGCGGCGATGTTCTACATCGTCTGCTACGCGCTGATGTCCACCGCCGCGTTCGGCATCATCATGGTCATGGCCCGCGCCGGCTTCGAGGCGGAAGAGATCGACGACTTCAAGGGGCTCAACCAGCGCAACCCCTGGTACGCGGGCATGATGGCGCTGGCCATGTTCTCGCTGGCCGGCGTACCGCCGCTGTTTGGCTTCTTCGCCAAGCTGATGGTGCTGAAGGTGGTGATCGACGCCGGCTATCTGTGGCTGGCCCTGGTGGCCATCGTGTTCGCCATCATCGGCCTGTTCTACTACCTGCGCGTGGTCAAGGTGATGTATTTCGACGCCCCGCAGGACGCCTCGCCGCTGGAACTGCCGCGCGATCCGATCAACCGCTGGCTGCTCTCGCTCAACGGCCTGGCCCTGCTGGTGATGGGCATGGCCTGGAACCCGTTGCTGGAGTGGTGCAATCGCGCGTTCGAGGTCATCGGCTGACGGGCAGGGCGACGCATCGCCCCTGCGGCCGGCCGTTCGTTTCGGTCGGCGAATCATCCGCACCGCAAGGCCTGTCAGCGCGCCGACGCCGGTGGTCGTTGGCCAGACGACGTACTCCAAATGGTGCGGAACGGCAGCGGCAGATTGCCGCGGCAGCGTGCGCGCGGGCTATCCGGGCACCGTGGCCCACGCGTTTCTGAGCTGCCTGCGCGGCAGCGAACATCGCGACCTTTCCGGGTCGGCGAATGACCAATTTCTGAGCTGCCTGCGCGGCAGCGAACTAGCGGCGACGCCACAAGGTCCGCCATCACCGCTTTTTCCGTGCCGCGCAGCAATTCGTTGGCGGGGACATGGTGCGTCTCACCATGCTTGCCGTTGCGCCTGGCGTGCCCGATAGTCGCCCTCCTTGCCCGCGTTACGTGCCAACTCGTGGCTGACGGTGCTCGCGGAGCGTTGGAGTTCGCGGGCGATCTCCCGGGCGGCCACAGCTGGCAGATCGCGCGCGTTCGGCCCACGCGCGCTTGATTTGGACCCCGGCTCCACGTGTGGTGCGCGCGCCTGTGTCGGCCCTGCCAACCTCGGAAGGGCCAGCGTCTGGGAAGCGGGCCCGGTGCGGACGCGAGGAGGGTGCCATTGACTTGGCCGCTGCGTGCCCACACCTGTTTGGGAGCGCAGGTGGCGCAGGCCGGCGCGAGGGGCGGCTTTTTTCCGTAAGGTACTGTAAGGGTGGGAAATCTTCGGCCTTCTGGTGATTTGCTATTGCAACCGCCAAGGTGCGAATGTATGATGCGCAGCTCGGTGCGGGGTGGAGCAGTCTGGCAGCTCGTCGGGCTCATAACCCGAAGGTCGCAGGTTCAAATCCTGCCCCCGCTACCACCGGTCTGACGGAAGGGCCACCTCGTGTGGCCTTTTTGCTGGATCAGCGCAGGATGCGCGCATGCCGGTGTTTGGAGACGACACAACGGCAGACTACGGAATGGGCCTCGTGCCCATTTTTTGTTTCCGCGTGCCGGTGCCGCGCAGGATCGTCCGCGCCGGGCCAGCCCGGACAAGCGCTCGCGCGCAGCGGTGGATGAAGGACTTCATGACGCACGATGAACTCAATGCCTTGCTGGCACCGGTGGTGGCCGACCTCGGCCTCGAACTGGTGGGCATCGAGTTCAGTCCCAGCAGCGGCGGCAGCCTGCTGCGTGTCTATATCGACGCGCCGGAGCAGGGCGTCGGAATCGATGATTGCGAGCGGGCCAGCCGCGAGATATCCGCGTTGCTGGACGTGCACGAGCCCATGTCGGGGCACTACACCCTGGAGGTGTCCTCGCCGGGATTGGAGCGCCCGCTGTTCACCCCGGAACACTTTGTGCGCTTCCTTGGCCAGGAGGTCCGGGTCAACCTGAACCTGCCGCTGGATGGGCGGCGCCGGTTCCAGGGGCCGATCCGTGCCGTGGATGGTGACCGGATCACCATCGAGCAGGATGGCGTGCCGGTGGAGATCGTGCACGCGAACATCGCCAAGGCACGGCTGGTACCCGATTACGTGGCACTTGGTCTCGCGCCGGCGCGCGGCGAGGCGGGTGCAGCAGGGCGCGCGCGGCGAAGTGGCCGGGCGCGCAGTTGATTTTGCAGGAGCCGGCCGGGTTCGCAATTCGCGGAGCCGGGCGGCACAAAGACGAATTGGACTGGAAGGACTGTCGTTCCGGCCACCGATGTGGCCGTGAAGGAGCCGAAGCATGAGTAGAGACCTGTTGCTGGTCATCGAGGCCGTCGCCAACGAAAAGGGCGTGCCCAAGGACGTGATCTTCGAGGCGATGGAGTTCGCCCTGGCATCCGCTGCCAAGAAGCGCTATCCGGACGAGGATGTCGCCGTGCGCGTCGCGATCGATCGCGACACCGGGGCGTATGAAACCTTCCGGCGCTGGGAAGTCGTGGCCGATGACGTCGTCATGGAGTCGCCGGACCGGCAGCTGCGCCTGATGGATGCCGTCGACGAGGTCGAAGGCATCGAGGTGGGCGAGTTCATCGAGCAGCCGATCGACAATCCGGACTTTGGACGCATTTCCGCCCAGGCGGCCAAGCAGGTCATCGTCCAGCGCGTGCGCGAAGCCGAGCGTGCGCAGGTCGTGGATGCCTACAAGGATCGCGTCGGCGAGCTGATCACGGGCATCGTCAAGCGCGTCGAGCGCGGCAACGTGTACCTCGACCTGGGCGGCAACGCCGAGGCGTTCGTACCGCGCGATCGGAGCATTCCGCGCGAGGCCATCCGCACCGGCGACCGCCTGCGTGGCTACCTATATGAAGTGCGCTCGGAGCCGCGCGGGCCGCAGTTGTTCGTTTCGCGCACGGCGCCCGAGCTGATGATGGAGCTGTTCAAGCTGGAAGTTCCTGAGGTCGGCCAGGGCCTGGTAGAGATCAAGGCCTGCGCACGCGATCCGGGTGACCGGGCCAAGATCGCGGTGCTGGCGCACGATCACCGTACCGATCCGATCGGCGCCTGCATCGGCATGCGCGGTTCGCGCGTGCAGGCCGTGTCCAACGAACTCAATGGCGAGCGCATCGACATCGTGCTGTGGAACGAGAGCGCCGCCCAGTTCGTCATCAATGCGATGGCGCCGGCCGAGGTGCAGTCCATCATCGTCGATGAGGAAAAGCACTCCATGGATATCGCCGTCGCCGAGGACAAGCTGTCCCAGGCGATTGGCCGCGGCGGCCAGAATGTACGCCTGGCGAGCAAGCTGTCGGGCTGGCAGCTCAACGTGATGACCGCCGACCAGGTGCGCCAGAAGAGCGAGGCCGAACAGGAAGTCGCCCGCCAGCTCTTCATCTCCAAGCTCGGCGTGGATGGCGAGATTTCCAACATCCTGGTGCAGGAGGGCTTCTCGTCGGTCGAGGAGATCGCCTACGTGCCGAGCGCGGAACTGCTTGCCATCGATGGTTTCGACGAGGACGTGGTCGAGGAACTGCGTGCGCGCGCCCGCGATGCCCTGCTGACCGATGCGCTTGCCGTGGAAGAGGTGCTGCAGGAGAACCAGCCGGCGCAGGACCTGTTCGCCGTGGAGGGCATGGACGAGGCGCTGGCCTTCGAGCTGGCCCAGCACGGCATCGTCACGCGCGAAAACCTGGCCGATCTGGCCACGGATGAGTTCATGGAGCTTGGCATCGAGGGCATCGAGGAGGATCGTGCGGCGGGCCTGATCATGGCTGCGCGCAACCTCACCGAAGAGTCCGCGGCTTCATGATGGAATGCATAGGGCATCCTGCACGGGCAGGGTGGGCCAGGTTCCTGCCGGAACGGGCCGCAAGCAGTCGGACCAGAGCGGCCGCCTGGAAGAAGCGCCGTCGCGACAGGCGCAACCATCGTCGCACGGGCCACGGAGTGAGAATTCAATGTCGGAAGTCACGATCAAAAAGCTCGCCAAGATTCTGAGTACCACGGTCGATCGCCTGCTTGGCCAGCTCGGCGAGGCGGGCATGGAGTTCTCCGATCCCGACCAGGTCATCAGCAGTGCCGAGAAGATGAAGTTGCTCGACTTCCTCCAGGGCGCGCACGGCAAGCGTGCGCCGGCGGCGGGCGAACCCGCCAGCCCGCGGCAGATCACCCTGAGCCGGCGGACCGTCAGCGAAATCACGGTGAACCCTGGCCAGCGCGGCGCCACGCCGAAGACCGTGAGCGTGGAAGTACGCGCCAAGCGGACCTACGTCAAGCGCAGCGTGATCGAGCAGGAGGCCCTGGCCGATCCCGAGCGCGAGGAAGCCAAGCGCAAGCTGGATGAGGCAAAGCAGCGGCGCGAAGCCGAGGAACAGCAGCGCATCGAGAGCGAGCAGCGCCGCCAGGCCGAGGAGGCCGCCGAGCGCGCAGCCGAAGAGGCGCGTCGCGCCGCGCTGGAGGAAGAAGCGCGCCAGCGCCAGGAGGCCGAGGCCGCCGAGCTCACCAGCGAACCCGCTGCCGCGGAAGTACCCGTGCCGATCGCCGCGCCGGAACTGCCGGCGCCTGTGCGCGAACCGGCACGCCAGCGCCCGGATCGGGCCGCTCCGCCGCCTGCCGGCACCGAAGCGCCGCGCCACAAGACCAAGCATGGCTCGCACCGCATGCGCGAGGAGGGTGAGGGCGGCAGCCGCTACTTTGGTACGGAATTGCACCTCTCGCAGGAAGGGGCGGCCCGTCGTACCGGTCGCAAGCGCGCCAAGCCGCGCCAGGCCGAGCAGGCGCGCTCGGGTTCCGCGCACGCCTTCTCACGACCGACCGCGCCGGTCGTGCGCGAGATCGCGGTGGGCGAAACCATTACCGTGGCCGACCTGGCGCAGAAGCTCGCCATCAAGGGGGCCGACGTGGTCAAGGCCCTGTTCAAGATGGGCGTGATGGTCACCATCAACCAGACCGTCGACCATGACACCGCGGTGCTGGTTGCCGAGGAGCTGGGTCACAAGGTGGTGGAAGCGACCGATACCAGCGCCGAATCCGCACTGCTGGCACAGCAGCCGGAGGGCGAGCAGTCCACGCGCCCGCCGGTCGTCACCATCATGGGCCACGTCGATCACGGCAAGACCTCCCTGCTCGACTACATCCGTCGGACCAAGGTGGCTTCCGGCGAGGCGGGCGGCATTACCCAGCATATCGGCGCCTACCACGTGGATACGCCCAAGGGCGTCATCACCTTCCTCGACACCCCGGGGCACGCCGCGTTTTCCTCGATGCGCGCGCGTGGCGCGCAATCCACCGACATCGTCGTGCTGGTGGTGGCGGCCGATGACGGCGTGAAGCCGCAGACGGTGGAGGCGATCCAGCACGCGCGGGCGGCCAACGTGCCGCTGATCGTGGCGATGAACAAGATGGACAAGTCCGAAGCCGATCCGGACCGTGTCAAGCAGGGACTGGTGCAGCACGAGGTGGTGCCCGAGGAATGGGGCGGCGACGTGCAATTCGTGCCGGTGTCGGCCAAGACCGGTGACGGGGTGGACAACCTGCTCGATGCGATTTCGGTGCAGGCCGAGGTCATGGATCTGCAAGCGGTCGGCGAAGGCCGCGCCAGCGGCGCGGTGATCGAATCCAGCCTCGACAAGGGGCGCGGTCCGGTGGCCACCGTGCTGGTGCAGCAAGGTCAGCTCAAGAGGGGCGACTTCCTGGTGTGCGGCGTCGAGTATGGCCGCGTGCGCGCGCTGTTCGACGAGGCGGGTCGCCAGGTGGAATCGGCGGGTCCGTCGATCCCGGTGCAGTTGCTGGGCCTGTCCGGCGTGCCCGAGGCGGGCGATGACTTCGTCGTGGTCGAGGACGAACGCCTGGCCAAGGAGGTGGCGGCGCAGCGCCAGCAGAAGCGCCGCGAGACGCGCCTGGTCAAGCAGGCCGGCAACCGCATGGAAGACATCATGGCGCAGATGGGCCAGAGCGAGGAGCAGCTCATCCTGAACCTGGTCGTGAAGGCTGACGTGCAAGGTTCCGCCGAAGCCCTGCGCGAGGCGCTGGATGCCATCTCCACCGATGCCATCCGCGTCAACGTGATCGCCTCGGGCGTGGGCGGCATCACCGAATCGGACGCGACGCTGGCCGCCGCCTCCAAGGCGGTCATCATCGGCTTCAACGTGCGTGCCGATGCCTCGGCGCGCAAGGTGATCGAAACCAACGGCCTGGACCTGCGTTATTTCTCGATCATCTACGATGTGATCGACCAGGTGAAACAGGTCGCCACCGGCCTGCTCGGCGTGGAGATCCGCGAGGAGATCATCGGCACCGCCGAAGTGCGCGAAGTGTTCCGGAGCTCCAAGTTCGGCGCGGTCGCCGGCTGCATGGTGGTCGAGGGCACGGTCAAGCGGCACAAGCCGATCCGCGTGCTGCGTGACAACACCGTGATCTTCCAGGGCGAGCTCGAATCGCTGCGACGCTTCAAGGAAAACGTGGACGAGGTGCGCAACGGCATGGAATGCGGCATCGGCGTCAAGCAGTACAACGACATCAAGGTCGGCGACCAGATCGAGTGCTTCGAGCGCATCGAGGTGGCGCGCACGCTGTAGCGGGCGCCGGCATGCGGGATCGGAGATTCGGGGTTCGCAACGGCGCGACTCCGGCTTCCGGTCCCGCCGTCCCGCGCAGCCGGCTTTTCGTACCCACCCTCCCCACTCCCCAACCCCGGCCCCGTGAAAAGATCCTTCACCCGTTCCGATCGTGTCGCCGCCGAGCTGCGGCGTGAAGTCGCCGTGCTGGTGCACGCCGCGGTGCGCGAACGTGCCCTGCCGTCGGTCAGCGTGTCCGATGTCGAGGTCACCCGCGACCTGGACGTGGCGGATGTGTACGTGACGGCACTGGTCGGCGATCAGGCACGCGAGGCGGTCAAGGCGCTCAAGGAATTGGCCAGGGACTTTCGCCGCGAGCTCTCGCGCACGATGAAGATGCGTCGCGTACCGGAACTGCGCTTCCACTATGACGATTCGGTGGACCGTGGCGAGCGGATCGAGCAGCTGCTGCGCGAAGATCCGGGAACGGAGAATGAGGAATAGGCAATGCTGGCTGCCGCGCCTCGCGACCGCCTGCCGCGCATCCATCACGGAATGACCGACGCGCCATGATGGCGAGCGCCGACTCCCGACCCACGGCTCCCCCCCAATCCCGGCCTCTAAGCGGCATCCTGCTGCTCGACAAGCCACAGGGGCTCAGTTCCAACCAGGCCCTGCAGCGTGCCAGGCGCCTGTTTGGCGCCGCCAAGGCCGGGCATACCGGCAGCCTTGATCCACTGGCGACCGGCCTGCTGCCGGTGTGCTTCGGCGAGGCGACCAAGATTGCCGGCCTGCTGCTCGGTTCCCACAAGGCGTACCTGGCCGAGGCGTGCCTGGGCACCACCACCAATACCGACGATGCCGACGGCGAGGTGCTGCAGACGCGCAGCGTCCCTGCGCTGAGCGATGCGGACATCGGCGCCGCACTGGTTGCGCTGACGGGTCACCTCACCCAGGTGCCTCCGGTATATTCCGCGCTCAAGCAGGGCGGGGTGCCGCTCTACCGGCGTGCCCGCCGCGGCGAGACGGTGCAGGCGCCGCCGCGCCAGGTCGAGGTGCGGCGATTCGAACTGCGCGAGCGTCAGGGCGATCGCCTGCAACTGTTCGTCGAATGCGGTTCAGGCACCTATGTGCGCAGCCTGGTGCGCGACCTGGGCGAGGCCCTGGGCTGCGGCGCCCACCTCACCGCCCTGCGCCGCCTGTGGGTGGAGCCTTTCCGCACCCCGCGCATGTACACGCTGGACGAACTGGCGCGCCTGGCGGCCGCTGGGCTGGACGCGCTGGATGCCGTGCTGCTGCCGCTGGAAGCGGGGCTGGCCGGGTATCCCCGGGTGCAGCTCGATGCGGACCAGGCGCGGCGGCTGCGCCAGGGCCAGGCGATCGCCTGGGCGCAGGCGCTCGGGCCTTGCCTGGCGCTGGATGAGTCCGGCCGGGCGCTGGCACTGGCCGAAGTGCGGGGTGGATTCCTGCGCGTCCTGCGCGGCCTCAATCCCGCCTGAAGCCGGCGCGACGGCGCTTGCGTGCGCGCATGCGGCGAAACGGGCTACAATAGGCGGCTTTTCGCAAGACCCCACTTAACGCGGATCGTGCTTTCGACAGGCTGAACCGCGCCGGACGTTCCATCAACAGGTATCCATCATGTCGCTTTCCACCGAACAGACTTCGAAGATCATCACCGACTTTGGCCGCGGCCAGAACGACACCGGTTCGCCGGAAGTCCAGGTTGCCCTGCTGTCCGCACGCATCGAGCACCTCTCCACGCACTTTGCCCAGCATGGCAAGGATCACCATTCCCGCCGTGGCCTTCTCAAGATGGTCAACCAGCGTCGCAGCCTGCTGAGCTATCTCAAGAACAAGGACAACGAGCGCTACAAGACCCTCATCGAGCGCCTTGGTCTGCGTCGTTGATTCCCGCGTTCGCCCGTGAACGCCGGATTGCAGCTGCAACGGCCGCCGTTCGTGGCCGTGCAGGTTGAAGTCTGCGGCGGCCCTGCGGGGCTGCCCGGTCAGGAAACCATGCAGGGTGACGATGCGCCTTGAAGGCGTGGATCGGGTTCGGGCATCGCGCAAATTCGGGTGGCCATCCGTGGCCGCACTTTCAAAATTGAGCATTCGGGAGCACGCATGGGCGTGCTTCCCTACAAATCCAGGACAGACAAAGTGGCCAAGGTAAGCAGATCATTCCAGTACGGCGCGCATACGGTAACGCTTGAAACCGGCGAAATCGCCCGCCAGGCGTCGGGCGCCGTGCTCGTCAGCATGGGCGGTACGGTCGTCCTCGTCACCGCGGTGGCGGCAACGAAGTCCCGGGAAGGGCAGGATTTCTTCCCGCTGACGGTCGACTACGTCGAGAAGTTCTACTCGGCCGGTCGCATTCCGGGCGGCTTCTTCAAGCGTGAAGGCCGCCCGACCGAGAAGGAGACGCTGACCTCGCGCCTCATCGACCGCCCGGTGCGCCCGCTGTTTCCGGACAATTTCAGGAACGAAGTGCAGGTCATCGCGCAGGTCGTTTCGATGGATCCGGACATCGACGGGGATATCCCGGCGCTGCTCGGGGCATCGGCCGCGCTGACTCTGGCCGGCGTTCCCTTCAAGGGCCCGATCGGCGCCGCGCGCGTGGGCTACGCCAACGGCAAGTACCTGTTGAACCCCACCCACAGCGAACTCGCCGCCTCCGAGCTGGATCTCGTCGTCGCCGGCACGGCCGGTGCCGTGCTGATGGTGGAATCGGAAGCCAAGCTGCTGAGCGAGGACGTGATGCTCGGGGCGGTCATGTTCGGCCACCGCGAGATGCAGGCAGCGATCGCGACCATCAATGAATTCGTCGCCGAAGCCGGCCGCAAGACCTTCGCCTGGGAAGCGCCGGTGCGCAACGAGCAGTTGTTCGACGTGCTGCGGGGCGCCATCGGCGATCGCCTGGTGCAGGCGTTCGCGATCCGCGACAAGCTGGAGCGTCGCGACGCCATCGCCGCCATCAAGGCGGACGTCAGCGCCACCATCGGCGCGCAGGCCGACGCGGCCGGCTGGAGCGGCGCGGACATCGCCGCGGCCTTCGGCGAGATCGAATACCACACGCTGCGCGATGGCGTGCTGAAGACCAAGGTGCGCATCGACGGGCGTCAGCTGGACGACGTGCGTGCGATCAACTGCCGCGTCGGCGTGCTTCCGCGCACCCACGGCTCGGCGCTGTTCACGCGCGGCGAGACGCAGGCGCTGGTCACGGTCACGCTTGGCACCACGCGCGACGCGCAGATCATCGACGCCCCGGGCGGTGAATCGAAGGATCCGTTCCTGTTCCATTACAACTTCCCGCCCTTCTCGGTCGGCGAGGCGGGTCGCTTCGGTGCGCCCAAGCGTCGCGAGATCGGCCACGGCCGCCTCGCCAAGCGCGGCGTGCAGGCGGTCAAGCCTTCGATCGAGGCGTTCCCCTACGTGCTGCGCGTGGTCTCGGAAATCACCGAGTCCAACGGCTCCTCGTCGATGGCTTCGGTCTGTGGTTCCTCGCTGGCCATGATGGACGCGGGTGTGCCGCTGGCCGCCCCGGTCGCCGGCATCGCCATGGGCCTGGTCAAGGAAGGCAGCGATTTTGTCGTGCTATCCGACATCCTCGGCGACGAGGACCATCTGGGCGACATGGACTTCAAGGTGGCCGGTACCGCCGACGGCGTGTCCGCGCTGCAGATGGACATCAAGATCGATGGCATCACCGAGGAGATCATGCGCACCGCGCTGGCCCAGGCCAGGCAGGGGCGCCTGCACATCCTCGGTGAGATGGCCAAGGTCATCACCAGCTCACGCACCGAGATGAGCGAGTACGCGCCGCGCCTGATCACCATGAAGATCCACCCGGACAAGATCCGCGAGGTGATCG
This sequence comes from Dokdonella sp., assembly GCA_023228465.1. GTDB lineage: Bacteria > Pseudomonadota > Gammaproteobacteria > Xanthomonadales > Rhodanobacteraceae > Dokdonella_A. The sequence continues at coordinate 15,262 of JALOBC010000040.1, forward strand.
GCAAGGGCGGCACCACCATCCGCTCCATCACGGAAGAAACCGGCGCCACCATCGACATCAACGACGATGGCACGGTGATCATCGCTTCGGTCAATCGCGAGGCGGGCGATGCGGCGAAGACGCGCATCGAGCAGATCGTTTCGGATGTCGAGCCCGGACGCATCTACGAGGGCAAGGTCGCCAAGCTGATGGACTTCGGTGCCTTCGTCACCATCCTGCCGGGCAAGGACGGCCTGGTCCACGTCTCGCAGATTTCCAACGAGCGCGTCGAGAAGGTGTCCGACAAGCTCAAGGAAGGCGACATCGTGAAGGTGAAGGTGCTGGAAGTGGACAAGCAGGGCCGCATCCGCCTGTCGATGAAGGCCGTGACCGAGGAAGAAGGCGCGGCTTGATTCGCGCGCCTCATCCTGGGCGTGACGAAGGCGGCCTGCGGGCCGCCTTCGTTGTTTGCGGCGCAGGCGAAAGGCTTCGCGCATGCCCAGGTGGCTCTCGCGCCAGCATGCCGGCTGCCGGTTATCATCCTCCGTGCGTGCCCGCGCGCCCGTTGGGGCGATCGGGCGCCCTGGTTGGTGCGGGAAGGCCGGGTCAGGCGGCCCTCAGGGCGCACAGGCAGACACGGCCGTGAGCGGCTGGATGCCGCGGGCGCCTGGGTTGTCGCCTGCCGGGCAACCCGACCGGTCCCTGGGCCATGCCATGCGGGTCCGTCATCTCAGATTCTGGAGCCCAGCCTGATGGCCAAGGCGAAAACCGCTTACGTGTGCGCCGATTGCGGCGCGGAACACTCCAAGTGGCAGGGGCAGTGCGTCGAGTGCGGGGCGTGGAACACGCTGGCCGAAATCGTCGTGCAACCCGCCACGCGATCCGCGGCGGGCGCGCGATTGGGCTTTGCCGGCGCTGCCGGCGGATCCCGGGTCACCCGCCTCGCCAGCGTGGCTGGCGAGGCCGAGCAGCGCAGTGCGACCGGCATCGGCGAACTGGACCGCGTGCTCGGCGGCGGCCTGGTGGTGGGCTCGGTGGTGCTGATCGGCGGAGATCCGGGCATCGGCAAGTCGACCCTGCTGTTGCAGATGCTGGGCACGCTCGGCCAGCGCCTGCGTGGCCTGTACGTCACCGGTGAGGAATCCCTGGCGCAGGTGGCTGCCCGCGGGCGGCGCCTGGGGATCACCCTGGACGGCCTGGAGGCGCTTGCCGAGACGTCGATCGAGCGCATCCTGGCCGAGGCGGCCGACGCCAGGCCGCAGGTGCTGATCATCGATTCCATCCAGACCATCTGGACCGAACTCCTGACGGCGGCCCCGGGCTCGGTGTCGCAGGTGCGTGAATCGGCCGCGCGCCTGGTGCGTTTCGCCAAGGAAACCGGCACCAGCGTGTTCCTCGTCGGCCACGTCACCAAGGAAGGCGGCATCGCCGGGCCGCGCGTGCTCGAGCACATGGTCGATGCGGTGCTCTACTTCGAGGGCGAATCGGGCAGCCGCTTTCGCGTGCTGCGCGCCTTCAAGAACCGTTTCGGCGCGGTCAACGAGCTCGGCGTGTTCGCCATGTCCGACAAGGGCTTGCGCGAAGTGCCGAACCCGTCGGCGATCTTTCTTTCGGCCCATGCCCAGCCGACGCCCGGCAGCGCCGTGATGGTGACACGCGAAGGCACGCGCCCACTGCTGGTCGAGGTGCAGGCGCTGGTGGACCAGTCCTCGCTCGGCAATCCACGCCGGGTGACACTGGGCCTGGAGCAGAACCGGCTGGCCATGCTGCTGGCGGTACTGCACCGTCACGGCGGCGCGGCCGTTTACGATCAGGATGTGTACGTGAATGTGGTCGGTGGCATTCGCGTGCAGGAAACCGCGGCGGATCTGCCGGTGCTGATCGCCGTGTTGTCGAGCTTCCGCGATCGGCCGTTGCCGGACAAGACGGTGGCGTTCGGGGAAGTGGGGCTCTCCGGCGAAATCCGGCCGGTGCCGAACGGCGAGGAACGGCTCAAGGAAGCCGCCACGCACGGTTTTCGTCGTGCCATCGTGCCCAGGGCGAATGCACCGAAGAAGACGCACCTGGGGGAATTGCAGATCGTCGCGGTCGATCGCCTTGGCGAGGCCCTGGCGGCGGCCTTCGACCGCTAGTTTGCCTGTCGGCCACGGTCGATGATCCAGGCGTCGACCGGCACCTGCAGGGCGCGCCACGCCCGGGCCGCGTTCGCTCAGGACACCCGTTGCAATAGCACTTCCAGCACGAATTTCGAGCCGAAGAAGGCCAGTGCCAGCATCGCCATGCCGGCCAGGGTGAGATTGACGGCACGGCGGCCGCGCCAGCCGTGGCGCCAGCGCCCCCACAGCAGCGCAGCGAAGATGATCCACGCAATGACGCTCAGCACGATGGTGTGCGCCAGGTGCTGGTCGCGGATGTTTTCGACGAACAGGCTGCCGCTCAGCAGGGTCAGCGTGAGGCCGAGGAATCCGGCGCCAATGAGGCGGAACAGCAGCGCTTCGGTGAGCGTGAGCGGCGGCAGTGCGCGCAGCCAGGTGCCCAGGCGGCGCTTGCGCAGCGCGCCTTCCTGGAAGGCCAGCAGCAATGCCACGATGGCGCCCAGCGACAGCAGGCCATAGGCGATCAGCGCGATGCTGACGTGCAGCTTGATCTGCCAGTCCATCGGTCTGGGCAGGGTCGGTGGGGCGAGGAACACGTCCACGGCGAGCAGCAGTGCGGCAAGCGGGAACACGATCACGCCGAGTGCCGCGACCGGCCGGTTCAGGTTGACGACCACCGTCAGAGCCGCAACCACGCAGGCCGTGAGCGAGAGCGCGGCGTAGAAGTGCAGGTCCAGTGCGCCGCGATGCATGCCGAACACGACGCTCGCATGCGCGATGACCGCGAGGCTGGCCGCCGCCATGGCGAGCCGGCTGGCGGCTTCGCCGCGACCGAGCAGCGGACGCGCAAGCAGGCCGGTCGCGACGAGGTACAGCACGATCGCGAACAGGGTGAGGAAGGTCATCAGCATCTGCCAAGTTTCGCATGGCGGGCCTTGCCGGTGCACGCTCGTGCGCGGCAAGGCAGCGCTGCCTTGATGGAATCTGCGCGCGTTGGCTGCGCTGGAAAGGCGAAGGGCCGGCGCCATGCGGAGCCAGCCCTTCGGGGTATGCAAGTGGCGGAGCGGACGGGACTCGAACCCGCGACCTCCGGCGTGACAGGCCAGCATTCTAACCAGCTGAACTACCGCTCCACATCGTGACAACCTTGAACCAACCTTCCCTGGTGGCTCAGCCGTTCGCCCTCCATGGCTCACCGGTTCCACTCGCGCGAATGCCTTGGTGGCATTCGCAGGCGCTCGTGGAACCACCAGCTGAACTACCGCTCCACATCGTGACAACCTTGAACCAACCTTCCCTGGTGACAAACGCCCGTGGCCTCCTGGCCGGCCCGCAAAGATAGCCGAACCGTACCGGTATTCCAAGCCGGATCATCCTGATCCGTGCCCATTCCTCGAATGGCGTCCCCAAGGGGATTCGAACCCCTGTTACCGCCGTGAAAGGGCGGTGTCCTAGGCCTCTAGACGATGGGGACGCTGAGGGGGAGCACCGTGCCGCGGTGAAACCCTGGAACGATGAATCTGGTGGAGCCAGGCGGGATCGAACCGCCGACCTCTACAATGCCATTGTAGCGCTCTCCCAGCTGAGCTATGGCCCCGGGAAAGGCGCGAGAGAATAGTGACCCGGGAGCGTTTCGTCAACACCTCTTCACGCGTTCGATGAAATTTTCCGGTGGCGCCCGAACAGGCCACCGCGTCGCGACTCCTCCTCGGCGCCCGCCAAGTCTTCGGAAACGACATAGCCGAGCGCGTGGTAGGCGTTGATGAAATCGGCCACATCGCCCGGGCTGGCGCCGGTCTGGCTGGCAATCTCGGCGACCGTCGCCGCCTGCTTGAGCATGACGGTGGCGATGCGGAAGTGGCGCGGAAACTCGCGCTCGCTCTGCGGCCAGCGGGCCAGCTGGTAGCGCCCTTGCGGATCGAGCCCGGCCTCCAGCGTGCCGTTGCCGCGGACGAGGTGTACCAGCCAGGCAAGCCTTGCGTAGGGATGGGCGGGCAGGGTCTGCACGGCGGTTGCGAAGGCGGCTTCATCGAGCAGTTGCATGTCACCGGGCGCAAGCGTGTGGGTGCACCAGCCGCCCAGGCCCTTGAGGCTGGCGTCGGCATGCCAGACGCGGGCGCGGGGATCGAGGTAGAGATCGGGCAGACCGCGGGTGCGCAGGCGCAGCCGGGCGTGGCGAACCGGCTCTTCGGCCAGAAGCTCGAGCAGCCCGGCGGCGACGCACGCTCGCCGATGGCGCTTCCGCCGGCGTCGACGCCACCACCGCAGGGGCACCGGCGGCCGGCAGCGACTGCTTCGGCTGGGTGGTCGTTGGCGTTCCGGCGGCAGTGGACGGGGCGGCAATCGGCTGCGCGGGCGCGGCCGGCGTGGCAGGCCGGGCGGGCAGGGTGGTGCCCACCCGGTTCAGCACCGCGACCAGGTCACCGCCGTCGATGGGCTTGCGTAGGCACGCGTCGTTCGGATAGGCCTCCGGCTGGCTGGCGAAGGCCACGATGCAGCGACCCTGTGCCTGGGCGCGCAGCCAGTCCATGTGGCCATAGGTGGAATCGGGGTCGATGACCAGCAGCTCGGCATCGGCATGCGCCGCGAGTCGCCAGCGCGCATGCAGCTGCGCGGACTGCGCGTCGAGCAGGTGCTGGATGCGGGCGACGGCATCATCCGTGGCGCCGACGACGCACAGGGTGTGCAAGGTCTTGGCGTTCAAGGCAGTCCCTCAGGGTTGGACGCTTTCCACAAGCAAGGAACGTGCCTTGCGGGAAGTGCGCCTGCTGCGCCGATGCCAGGCACGCGCAGGGGCAAAACTGACGGCCAGTGTCAGGCTTCGACGGGGTGGCCGGCCGCAGCCGGCGCCTGCTCGCGCTGCTGCATCGCCCACAGGCGGGCGTAGCGTCCGTCGGCGGCAAGCAGTTGCGTGTGCGTGCCGCGTTCGACGATGCGGCCATGCTCCAGCACGAGGATTTCGTCGGCGTCGATGATGGTCGAGAGCCGGTGGGCGATGACCAGCGTCGTGCGGCCGCGCGCGATCGCGGCCAGTTCGGCCTGGATGCGCTTCTCGGTGCGCGTGTCCAGGGCGCTGGTGGCTTCGTCGAACAGCAGGATGGCCGGGCGCTTGAGCAGGGTGCGTGCAATGGCCACGCGCTGCTTCTCGCCGCCGGAAAGCTTGAGGCCGCGTTCGCCCACGCTGGTGTCATAGCCCTTGGGCAGCGATTCGATGAAGTCGTGGATGTGCGCCGAGCGCGCCGCGGCGACGACTTCCTCGCGGGTTGCGCCGGGCCGGCCGTAGGCGATGTTGTAGTAGATGCTGTCGTTGAACAGCACCGTATCCTGCGGAACGATGCCGATGGCCGCGCGCAGGGAGGCCTGGCTGACGTCCCGGATGTCCTGGCCGTCGATGCTGATGCGCCCGCCGGTGACGTCGTAGAAGCGGAACAGCAGGCGTGCCAGGGTCGATTTGCCGGCGCCGGTGGTGCCGACGACGGCCACGGTGTGCCCGGCCGGGATCTCGAAATCGACGTCGCTGAGGATCGGACGCGCCGGGTCATAGTGGAAGTCCACATGCTCGAAGCGCACGCGGCCCTCGGGCGTGGCGAGCGGCGGGGCGTGGGGTCCATCCTCCACTTCGCGCGGCTCGCCGAGCAGGGTGAACATGCGCTCGATGTTGATCAGTGCCTGCTTCACCTGGCGGTACACCATGCCCAGGTAGTTGAGCGGCGCGGAGAGCTGCAGCAGGAACGCGTTCACCATCACGAAATCGCCCAGCGTCATGCTGCCGTCGGCCACGCCGGCGGCGGCGCGCCACAGCAGCGTGGTCAGGCCGATGGCGATGATGGCCGCCTGGCCGGTGTTGAGTACCGACAGCGACGACTGGCTGCGCACCTGGGCGTCCTCGAGCTGTATCAGGCTGACGTCGTAGCGGGCCAGTTCATGGCGCTCGTTGCCGAAGTACTTGACCGTTTCATAGTTCAGCAGCGAATCCACCGCGGTTTCGTTGGCCCGCGTGTTCGCCGTGTTGGCGGCGCGGTACCAGCGCATGCGCCACTCGGTGACCGTGAAGGTGAATGCCATGTAGGCCACCAGCGTGGCCAGGGTGATGGCGGTGAATGACCAGTCGAAACGGGCGATCAGGATCGCGCACACGAGGGCGATTTCGAGCAGGGTCGGCAGGATCGTGTAGATGGTCCAGTCGAGCAGGTCCGAAGTCGCGGACATGCCGCGTTCGACATCGCGCGCCACGCCGCCGGTGCGCCGGTTCAGGTGGAAGCGCAGGCTGAGCGTGTGCAGGTGCTCGAACACGCGCAGCGCGATGTTGCGCGAGGTGCGCGCGAGCACGCGCGCGAACACGAACTGGCGCAGCTCCTGGAACAGTGCCGTGGACAGGCGCAGCGCGCCGTAGGCCAGCAGCAGACCCACCGGAATCAGCAGGGGGCGCGGGGCCAGGTCGAGCGCGTCGATCAGTTCCTTGAGCACCAGAGGCACGCCGACATTGGCGAGCTTGGCCGCGACCAGAAACACCAGCGCAATGCCGACGCGCCAGCGATAGCGCCACACATCCGGCCACAGGCGGCGGATGACGGTCCAGGTGGATGGGGTGGCGTGATCGTTCATCGGCGGCAGTGCTCGGGCACAGCGACGCAAGATGGGGATGTCGCCGGCGCTTGGCAATGTGCCGACGGCATGGGCACTATGATGCTCTTCCCAGCACCGGAGGAACGCCCATGCACCTGTCGTCCCTGACCACTGCCCTTGCCCTTGTCCTCGCCGCGTCGCCGGCCATCGCCCAGCCGGGCCATGGCGCGCATGACGCGCATTCCGCGCAGGCTGCGTCGCGCGGGATCGAACGCCTGATGGCGCCCGAGGGCGCCCGCGTTTTCATCATCTCGCCGCGCGATGGAGCGACGGTGGGACAGGAAGTGACGGTCAAGTTCGGTGCCGAAGGCATCGCCATCAGACCGGCCGGCGACATGAGTCCGGACAGCGGCCACCACCACCTGCTGATCGACGTCGGCGAACTGCCGCCACTGGACGCGCCGATCCCGGACGATGCCCACCACAAGCACTATGGCAAGGGGCAGACCGAGGCCACGATCCATCTCGAACCGGGCACGCACACCCTGCAGTTGGATCTTGGTGATGCACGCCACATGCAGTTCGATCCACCGATCGTGTCCGGGACGATCACCATCCACGTGCAGTGACCGGACACGCGCGGCAATCACGCGCCGGGTTCGTGGACGCTGCCAGCCTGCGACCGGAAGGCCTCGGGATGGCCGGGTCCGTGCCGGTGCGCCCTGCCGCGTGCCGCGGCGGCGCCGGGCACGCCAGGCCGCGGTCGGGGCGTGCGCAAGGCTGCGGTTTGGCCGGGTGGGGGTTGCGCGGCGGATCGCGTGGCGCGCACCGCGTTCGGTAAACTGACCCGCCGTCTTGCAGCAAGCCAGCCACGATGACCGTCCGTACCCGCTTCGCCCCGAGTCCCACCGGATATCTCCACATCGGCGGGGCGCGCACCGCGCTCTACTGCTGGCTGGAGGCGCGTCACCGCGGCGGCGAGTTCATCCTGCGCATCGAGGATACCGACCGTGAGCGTTCGACCGAGGCCGCCGTGCAGGCGATCCTCGACGGCATGCGCTGGCTCGGGCTCGACCACGATGAAGGTCCGTACTACCAGACCCTGCGCATGGATCGCTATCGCCAGGTGGCCGAAGACCTGCTCAAGGCCGGCAAGGCGTACTACGCCTATGAAAGCAGGGACGAGATCGAGGCCATGCGCGCGCAGGCGCTGGCCAGGGGACTCAAGCCGCGCTATGACGGACGCGCGCGCGACCTCGACCTGCCCTACCGCGACGATCCCAATCGCGTCCTGCGTTTCAAGAATCCCACCGGCGGCAGCGTGGCCTTTCTCGACAAGGTCAAGGGCCGCATCGAGTGGGCCAACGAGGAGCTCGACGACCTGGTGCTGGTGCGTTCGGACGGCTTTCCGACCTACAACTTCGCCGTCGTGGTCGATGACATCGACATGCGCATCGGGGCGGTGATCCGCGGCGACGACCACGTCAACAACACCCCGCGCCAGGTCAACATCTACCATGCGCTGGGTGCCAGCGTGCCCGAGTTCGCCCACCTGCCGATGATCCTGGGGCCGGACGGGCAGAAGCTCAGCAAGCGTCATGGCGCGGTCAGCGTGATGCAGTACCGCGACGATGGCTTCCTGCCGCATGCGCTGCTCAACTACCTGGTGCGCCTGGGCTGGTCGCATGGCGATCAGGAGATCTTCTCGCGCGAGGAGATGGTCGCCCTGTTCGATGTGGCCGAGGTCAACAAGTCGGCGGCGCGTTTCGACCTGGACAAGCTCAAGTGGTTGAACCAGCAGTACCTCAAGAACGATGACCCGGCCGCCCTCGTGGCGCATTTCGAATGGCACCTGCACGCCGCAGGCATCGATCCGACGCAGGGGCCCGAGCCGCTGGATGTCGTGGTCGCGCTGCGCGAGCGCGTGCATACGCTCAAGGAGATGGCCGACAAGGCACGCGTCTGGTATGCGCCGCTGGAGGCCTACGACGAGGCCGCCGTGACCCGGCATCTCGCCACGCCGACGGCGCGCCCGGCCCTCGAGGCCGCGCATGCCCAGCTGGGTGCCATCGCAACCTGGTCGGTCGCCAGCGTGCATGCGGCCATCGACGCCGCGGCCGGTTCGATCGGCGTCGGCATGGGCAAGATCGCCCAGCCGCTGCGCGTGGCCCTGACCGGGACGCAGGTCTCGCCGTCGATCGACCACACGGTCTATCTTGCCGGTCGCGACGAAGCGCTGCGGCGCATCGAGGCGGCCCTGGCGCGCTGCCCCTGAGCATCGGGTCATGCTGCTCGAGCGCTGCCTGGATGCCCTGCTGCACGCCGATCTGGCCGACCCGGAAGCGGCGCAGCAGGCCGTGCAGACATGCACGCGGGCGCTGCTCGACGCCAACCTGTGGGCCTGGGCGCTCGGCATCACGGTGTTCTGCGCCGCGGTGGGCGCGCTCATCGGCTACGTCCGCGGGCGCTGGCTGGTCGGCCTGGCCTGGGGCGCCGCGCTGGGGCCGATCGGCTGGCTGGTGATGCTGCTGACGAGCTCGCAACGTGTCGAGTGCCCGGCCTGCAGCCGCGGCAACCCGCCGGGCGCAAGGTCCTGCCGCCATTGCGGGGTCAACCTGCAGGCCGCAGCCCGCGCCTCCGCACGCGCCACGAACAAGCGCATCGACAGCGGGCGCGGCTGGTAGCGGCAGCGCGCGCCGAGCGCGGGTGCGCCGATTGGAACAGGTGTCCGGCGCTGGCACGCCGTGGCGTTGCAGGCGCAGGCAGCCGGTCGCACCGCGCGCCGGCGGGATGCGCGGATGTCCCGTCGCCTCCGGCGCCGGCCCGCCGCAACGGCCGGCTGCATGCTTTGCTGGCGGCGACGCACTAGAATGGGGTCACCGGTCCGAAGCCAGCCCGACATGTCAGCCACGGCCCATCCACATCACCATCACCACGATGCCGACGCCTTCGTCGAGGCGGTTGCGCAGGCCTGCGCGACGCGTGGCCTGCGCCTGACTCCGCT
>JALOBC010000041.1 GCA_023228465.1 Dokdonella sp.
GTACGAGCAGGGCTTCACCATCACCGGCGCGCGCCAGCGCCTGGAAGGCACCCAGGCGCGCATGGAATCGAGCATCTCCAGCCAGATCGTGCACCAGGTGCGCATGGAGCTGGAGGAAGTGCTGCAGATCCTCAAGCGCTAGGCAAGCCCCGTGCGGCAGGGCGCATCCCGGGCCTGGAACTGCAGGCGGCGGCGCGCGAACCGCTGCGTGAATCTGCTACACTGCGCGGCCCCGCCACGGGGGAGCGCGAGCAATCAATCGGGGCGTAGCGCAGCCTGGTAGCGCACCAGTCTGGGGGACTGGTGGTCGTCGGTTCAAATCCGGCCGCCCCGACCATTCCCGTGCTTGCATCCGTGCAAGCTGCTTCGATGCGAACTGGTGGCCGGCGTGCGTGATCGCCGGCCTCGGGAAATCCGCAAGCGCACGTCCGTGTACGCACTGCCAGCCAACGGCGCGGCATCGAGCCGTCTTGTGCCGACGCGGGAACTTTGGCAGGTCGGCCCTGCGTGGCCGACGCTTGTCTCGCCCGCTTGCGATGCCGCCCGGTGCGACCGGGGCACGCGCTTTCAATGCCATGTCCCGCATGCGAAGCTGCCGGCTTCGTTTCCGCCGGGAGCCATGCAATGATCGAGCGGCGCACGCTCTACCCAGAGATCGAACCCTTCGACAGCGGCTACCTTGAGGTCTCGCCGCTGCATTCCCTCTACTACGAACAGTGCGGCAATCCGCAAGGCAAGCCGGCAGTGTTCCTGCATGGGGGGCCGGGCGCGGGCTGCAATAGCAAGTGCCGGCGCTTCTTCGATCCGGCCCACTATCGCATCGTCCTGTTCGACCAGCGCGGCAGCGGGCGTTCCAAGCCGCACGCCGAACTGACCGACAACACGACCTGGCACCTGGTCGCAGACATCGAGCGCCTGCGCGAACACCTCGGCATCGAGCGCTGGCAGGTCTTCGGCGGCTCCTGGGGATCGACCCTGGCGCTGGCCTATGCGCAGATGCATCCCGGGCGGGTGACCGAGCTGGTGCTGCGCGGCATCTTCATGCTGCGCCGCTGGGAACTGGAATGGTTCTACCAGAAGGGTTGCGACGCCCTCTATCCGGACGCCTGGGAGGCCTACCTGGCAGCGATCTCCCCGGTCGAGCACGGCGACCTCATCAGCGCCTACCACCGCCGCCTCACCAGCGATGATCCGGACGTGCGCCTGGCCGCCGCGCGGGCCTGGTCGGTCTGGGAAGGCTCCACCAGTTTCCTGCTGCAGGATCCCGACCACATCGCGGCGAGTGCGGGCGACGCGTTCGCGCTGGCCTTCGCACGCATCGAGAACCATTACTTCGTCAATGGCGGCTTCTTCGAGTGCGACGGACAGCTGCTGCGCGACGCGCATCGCCTGAAGGGCATTCCCGCGGTGATCGTGCAGGGCCGCCACGACGTGGTCTGCCCGGCACGCAGTGCCTGGGATCTGCATCGCGCCTGGCCGGAAGCGGACCTGCGCATCGTCCCGGACGCAGGGCATTCGGCCTTCGAGCCTGGCATAGCGCACGAGCTGATCGAGGCGACCGACCGGTTCCGCTGAACGCGGCAGGGCCGGCGATCGCCGACCCTGCAGAAGGGTGCGCGTGGCGACCGGGCTCAGGCAGCCGGTCGCAGCGTATTGGCGCGGCGCGGGCCTTCCACCAGGGCACGCCGGACGCCCTCGACGAGCAGATCCACCTCCGCTTCGGTCACGTCGAAGTTCGGCGTGAAGCGCAGCGAATTGGCACCGCCGTGGATGACGCCATAGCCATGCTCGCGCATCCATTCTTCCGTGCTGCCGGCACCGAAACACAGGAACTGCGGCGACAGCTCGCAGGAGAACAGCAGGCCGGTGCCCTGAACCTTGGTGAGGTAGCCGGGCAATTCGTCCTTGAGCGCCTTGAGCTTGGCCACGAACTCCTCGCCACGCTGGACGATGTTGGCGCGCAGTTCGGGTGTCAATGCGTCCAGCACTGCGCAGGCAACGTCCAGCGCGCGCGGGTTGGCGGTCATGGTGTTGCCGTAGATGCCCTTGCGGTACAGGCTCGCGGCGTGCTCGGTCACGGCCACCACCGACAAGGGGTATTGGCCGGCGTTGAGGGCCTTGGAGTAGGTTTCCAGATCCGGCGCGTCGAGCTTCTCGAAGCCCGGATAGTCGACGATCGACAGCACGCCGTGCGCACGCAGGCCGGCCTGGATGGAATCCACCAGCAGCAGGCTGCCGTGCTCGCGGGTCAATTCGCGGGCGGCCGAGTAGAACTCGGTGGTGACGGCGCGGCCGGGGTCGCCTTCGCCCATCACCGGCTCGACGAACACGGCCTCGATGAACCAGCCGTTGGTCTCGGCGTCGGCGAAGACCTGGCGCAGCTGCTCGACGTTGAAGGGCTCGACCGTCAGCAGGGTCTGCTCGTTGCGATAGCTGGCGAGATGCTTCACGTAGGTCTTGCGGGTGGAATCGGAATACAGCGCCGGTGCTTCGGTGCGCCCGTGGAAGGCGCCCTTCACCGAGATGCGCCGGATCGTGCGTCCGGCGTGGCGCGCACCCGGGTCGGTCATCAGCTTGGCGTTGACGTCGATGATGCGCGAAGCCAGCGACACCGATTCCGAGCCCGAGTTGAGGCACATGAAATGCGTGTACGGGCAAGCGCCGCGGTTGCGCCCGATTTCCTTCTTGAGCGCGCGCCCGAACCTGAGCTGGGACAGGCTCGGCGTCATCACGTTGGCCATCACCTGCGGGCGCGCCAGCACGGCCAGCACGTCCTTCGGTGCATGCCCCATGCCGAGCATGCCGTAGCCACCCGCGTCGTACACCACCGCACCCTTGAGGGTGATCAGCCATGGGCCGTGGGCGGCCAGCGCGACATACGGATTGACGCCATCGTCGGGGTAGAAGTTGACGAAATCGGCCTGCGCGCGGGCGATCTGTTCGTTCTCGTCCAGATGCAGGAAATCGGCACTGCGCGAGCGCAGCGCAATGTGCGCTGCATAGGCCTCGTCGATGGCCTCGGAGAGGGCCGGATCGGAGTCGAGGAAACGGGCGATCACTTCATCGGGCAAGCCGCGGGTGCGCACCGCTCCGTCGAACTCGCGCATTTCCTTGAGTTTGGTCAGCATCGGATTCATGACGGTTTCTCCTGTGGTGCCCGCGCCGGTACGGCTTCGGTCGCCACCTGTTGAGATGAGCAACGAAAATGTGGGTCGATAATTTTAACACAGCGCCCGCATGGCCTTGGCCGAGCGGCCGCCGCCCGGTCATCATCCGCAAGGGTGGGCATTGCCGAACGCCGGTGCGGGTGCCAGGCGCGCGACCATCGCTGCTCGCCAGCGCGGCGGGCAGCGCCATCGGCGTGCCTGCAAGTGGCACCATGTAGCGTTTCCTGGCCCGGCCCGCAGCCCTTGAACAAGTCCGATTTCCATTTCGATCTGCCGCCCGAGCTCATCGCCCAGACACCGCTGCCGGAACGCTCGGCCAGCCGCTTGCTGCTGGTCGATGCGCCCAGGCAGCGCGTGCAGGATCGCCGCATGCGCGATCTGCCCGACCTGCTGCGCGCCGGCGACCTGCTGGTGTTCAACGATACCCGCGTGCTGCCGGCGCGACTGTTCGGCCACAAGGAATCCGGTGGTGCGGTCGAGATCCTCATCGAGCGGGTCACCGGGACCCACGAAGCGCGCGTGCAACTGGGGGTCAGCAAGAAACCCAAAGCCGGCAGTCGCATCCGGCTTGCCGACGGTAGCGTCGCCCATGTGCTCGGACGCGACGGCGAGTTCTTCGTGCTCCGTTTCGAAGTGGACGAGCCGGTGGAAAAGCTCCTGGCCAGGCTCGGGCGCATGCCCTTGCCGCCCTACATCGAGCGCGCGCCCGACGCCGCCGACGCCGAGCGATACCAGACCGTATTCGCACGCCAGAGCGGCGCCGTGGCGGCGCCCACCGCGGGCCTGCATTTCGACGAAGCGCTGCTGTCCGCGCTGCGCGCGCGCGGCGTGGAAGCAGGCTACGTTACCCTGCACGTCGGTGCCGGGACCTTCCAGCCCATGCGCGCCGAGCGGGTGGAAGACCATCACATGCACCGCGAATGGCTGAACGTCGGTGCGCCGCTGGTCGAACGGATCCGCGCTACGCGCGCGCGTGGCGGTCGTGTCGTCGCCGTGGGCACCACGGTGGTGCGCGCCCTGGAAGCGAGCCTGCGCGATGGCGAGGTCGCGCCGTTCGCGGGCGAAACGCAGATCTTCATCTTCCCCGGCTACCGCATCACCAGCGTCGATGCACTGCTCACCAACTTCCACCTGCCCGAATCGACCCTGCTGATGCTGGTCTGCGCCTTTGCCGGGCGCGAGTTCATGCTCGCTGCCTATCGGCACGCGGTCGAACAGCGCTACCGCTTCTTTTCCTATGGCGACGCCATGCTGATCTGGCCGTAGATCGGGGACGTGCCCCTAGAGGAGGCCTGCGGGTGCTGGAAGCCGGGCCGAGCCGGGATCGCTTGCCGCGGAACTTCTGACTTTCGTGCAGGTGCAGACCGGAACCATCGCGGTGCTGCTCGCCGACGGGGCCCTCGCCGAGCCGTACGCAAGTACGGCGCGGAACGCGCTGCAGCATCTGGACGAAAATCGACTGGTCGACCTGGATCAAGGCCTGTTTGCCGACGCCGCCCGCGTCGCGCGCCGCTGCGTGATCGCGGCCGAAGGTGACGAGGCCGAAGGTGACGAGGCCGAAGGTGACGAGGCCGAAGGTGACGAGACCGGCGCAGGGTGCAAGACGCGTGTCGAGGCGGCCTGGGCGAAGCAGGCCGCGGCGCACCAGGCGCAGCAGGCCGTGCAAAGCGCCGCGTCCGGGCGACAGACGAAACTGCCTTAGCTGGGCCTTCCGCAGCTGCAAGGTCATGGGCAGCACACCGCCGTCGGGCCGGTGGAAACATCCCATCGTCGCAGCGCCGCGGCAGCGCGAACGACCTTCCGCAGGCCGCCGATGGGCCGTGCCGCACGCACGCGCGGTGGTTCACCCTGTGCAGCCGGTACGACGCGCCGCTATCCTGCCGCCCTCCCGAGGCCCGATTGCCGCTACGCCATGGACTTCCACCTGCTTGCCACCGATGGGCGCGCACGCCGCGGTCGGCTTCGCCTTGCGCGCGGCGACATCGAAACGCCCGCCTTCATGCCGGTGGGGACCTATGGCACGGTGAAGGCGATGACGCCGCAGGCGCTCATCGACAGCGGCGCGCAGATCATTCTCGGCAATACCTTCCACCTGTTCCTGCGCCCGGGGCTGGAGGTGATCGCCCGGTTCGGGGGCCTGCACCGCTTCATCGGCTGGGAGAAGCCGATCCTCACCGATTCGGGCGGCTTCCAGGTGTTTTCACTGGCGCACAAGCGCAAGATCAGCGAAGAGGGCGTCACCTTCGCCTCGCCGGTGGATGGCTCGAAGGTGTTTCTTTCGCCCGAGGAATCGATGCGCATCCAGCGCGCGCTGGATGCCGACATCGCCATGATCTTCGACGAATGCACGCCTTACCCGGCGACTGAGCCCGTGGCCCGCGAGTCGATGGAACTCAGCCTGCGCTGGGCCGAGCGTTCGCGCCGGGCCTTCGACGACCTTGGCAATCCGAACGCACTCTTCGGGATCGTGCAGGGTGGGGTGCACGAAGGCCTGCGCCGGTGCTCAGCCGAGGCGCTGGTCGGCATCGGCTTCGACGGGTATGCCGTGGGCGGACTCGCGGTCGGCGAGCCGGAGGCCGAGCGCAATGCCATGCTGGACCTCACGGTGCCGCTGCTGCCGGCGGAGCGGCCACGCTACCTGATGGGCGTGGGGCGTCCGCAAGACATCGTCGAAGCCGTGTGCCGCGGCATCGACATGTTCGATTGCGTGATGCCCACGCGCAACGCGCGCAACGCCCACCTGTTCACCCGCCACGGGACCCTGCGCATCCGCAACGCAAGGTTCGAGCACGACACGCGCCCGCTGGACGAGGCGTGCACCTGTTACACCTGCCGCTCGGGCTTCTCGCGCGCATACCTGCGCCACCTCGACCGCTGCGGGGAAATGCTCGGGCCGATGCTGGCGACCATCCACAACCTGCACTACTACCAGGATCTCATGCACGGGCTGCGCGCGGCCATCGCCGAGGGGCGACTCGACGCGTTTCGCCGCGATTTCCTGGCCCTGTGCGCCTCGCCCGACGACGCTTGACGCGGGCGCGGGCCGGCGCGAATCCCGGGCGGTCGCCGGGTGCGCACATGGGGCACTGCATGCGCGTAGCGCCGCGGCATGCCATAATCCGCGACCTTTTGGGGGGGAAGGCGCGTGCGCCGACCCGAACCTTCCTGTTGGAGCTTGCATGGATTTCCTGATTTCCTCTGCCTACGCACAGGCCGCCGCCCCGGCAGGCCAGCCGAGTGCGTTGTTTTCGTTCCTGCCGCTGATCATCCTGTTCGGCGTGTTCTATTTCATGCTGATCCGTCCGCAGATGAAGCGCTCCAAGGAGCAGCGGGCGATGATCGCTGCGCTTGCCAAGGGTGACGAGGTGCTGACCAATGGCGGCGTGCTCGGTCGTATCGAGGAAATCGCCGAGCAGTTCGTGACCCTGGAAGTCGCGGCCGGCGTCAGCATCAAGCTGCAAAAGCAGGCCATTACGGCCGTGCTGCCCAAGGGCACCCTGAAGTCGGCCTGAGCCCGGCCCGGCTGGAGCCGGCCCGATGGGGCCGGCATGACGTTGCTGCGTACCGGATTTGAAGATGAACGATTTTCCCCGCTGGAAATACGCGCTGGTCGTCGTGGTGATCATCCTCGGCGTGCTGTACGGCATTCCCAACCTGTTTGTGCAGCAGCCTGCGGTGCAGATCAGCGCCAATCGCGGTGCGCCGATCGATGCGGCCCTGAAGGAAAAGGTCCAGGGCGTGCTGGAGAAGAACAAGCTCACGTTTGACGAGATCGAGCTGACCGACAGCCACTTGCTGGTGCGCCTGCCGGTCGGCAATACCGAGGAGCAGGCCAAGGCGCAGGAACTCCTGAAGACCGAGCTCGGCGACCAGTACATCGTGGCGCTGAACCTCGCCTCCACCGTGCCGGAATGGCTGCTTGCCATCGGTGCGCGCGAGATGCCCAAGGGCCTCGACCTGCAGGGCGGCGTGCACTTCCTGATGCAGGTGGACGACAAGGAGGTGATGGAGAAGCAATTGCAGCGTTACGGCGACGACATTCGCGCCGCGCTGCGCGACGACAACATCCGCTACCAGTCGGTGGGCCGTGGTCCGCAGGGGCTGGTGGTGCAGTTGCGCAGCGAGGCCGATCGCGACGCCGCGCTCAGCCTGATCCAGCTCAAGGTGCCCGATGTCGAGGTCGCCAGCGGAGCACGTGTCGGCGACGCCTGGACCCTGAATGTGAGCGTCAGGCCGGACAAGATCCGCGAGATCGCACAGAACACCATCCGTCAGAACGTCGCCACGCTGGGCAACCGCATCAATGCGCTCGGCGTTGCCGAGCCGCTGATCCAGCAGCAGGGAGAAACGCGCATCGCGGTCGAACTGCCCGGCGTGCAGGATACGGCCGAGGCGAAGAAGATCCTCGGCGCCACCGCCACCCTCGAATATCACGCCGTGGACGAGAGCGCCAACGCGCTGGACGCCGCGCGCAGTGGCCAGATCCCGCCGGACGACAAGCTCTACTACCGCCGCGAGACCGGCCCGGACGGCAAGCCGGTCCCGATCCTGCTGAAGAAGAAGATCATCGTCAGCGGCGACGAGGTGGTGGGCGCGACCAGCGCGCCGGACCCGCAATCGGGCACGCCGGCGGTGTCCGTCACGCTGAATGCCACCGGCGGCCGCAAGATGCTGGACTTCACCTCCGCCAACGTCGGCAAGCCGATGGCGGTCGTGTATATCGAGCGCACGCCCGAGGTGAAGATCGTCGACGGCAAGGAAGTGCGCAGCGCGAAGGTCACCGAGGAAGTGATCAGCGTGGCCACCATCCGCGGCGTGTTTTCCACCCAGTTCCAGACCACGGGCCTGGAAAGCAACAAGGAAGCGGCAGAGCTTGCCCTGCTCTTGCGCTCAGGTTCACTTGCGGCGCCCATGGACATCGTCGAGGAGCGCGTGATCGGTCCCAGCCTTGGCAAGGACAATATCAGCAAGGGCGTCAACGCGGTGCTGCTCGGCCTGCTCGCGGTGCTGGTGTTCATGGCCTTCTACTACTGGGTGTTCGGGTTGATCGCCGATCTGGCGCTGTTCTTCAACCTCGTGCTGCTGCTGGCCATCATGTCGGCCATCGGCGTCACCCTGACCATGCCGGGCATCGCGGGCATCGTCCTGACCCTGGGCATGGCCATCGACGCCAACGTGCTGATCTGCGAGCGTGTGCGCGAGGAGCTGCGCAACGGCTCCACACCCCTGGCCTCGATTCGCGCCGGCTATGAAAAGGCCTGGGCGACCATTCTCGACGCCAACGTGACCCACCTCTTGGCGGCACTCGCGCTGATGACCCTGGGTTCGGGTGCGATCCGCGGCTTCGGCGTGACCCTCTTCATCGGCATCCTGACCTCCATGTTCACCTCGGTCACGGTCACCCATGCCATCACCAACCTGGTGCACGCGCGCAGCGGCCGCAAGCGCAAGGGCCTGTCGATCGGCAGCGGCTACGCGCGCCTTGGAGCATAAGCCATGGAATTGTTCAATCCCAACAGCAACATCGATTTCCTCAGCTGGCGCAAGGTCAGCCTGACGATCTCGATCGTCCTCATGCTGGTGTCGATCGCGCTGGTCACGACGCGTGGGCTCAACTACGCGCTGGACTTCACCGGCGGCGTGCTGGTGGAGGCGCATTACGATGAGTCGATCGAGATCGACCAGGTGCGCGCCGCACTGGAGGCCGGAGGCTTCCACAATGCCCAGGTGCAGAGCCTGGGCGGTACGCGTGACGTGTCGATCCGCCTGCAGGCCGGGGAAGACCAGAAGAATGCCGACAAGATTGCCGGCGAGGTACTCAAGACCCTCAAGGCGCAGCGGCCCGACGCAAGCATGACCCGCCACGACTTCGTCGGCTCGTCGGTGGGCGCCCAGCTCAAGAGCGACGGCATCGTGGCGGCGGTGTTCGTCATGATCGGCATCATGATCTACATCGGCATCCGCTTCGAGAAGCGCTTTGCCCTTGCCGCCATCGCCAGTGAAGTCCACGACACCATCCTCACGGTGGGTTTCTTTGCCGCCACCCAGATGGAGTTCGACCTGACCGTGCTGGCCTCGCTGCTGGCCGTCATCGGCTACTCCATCAACGACAAGGTGGTGGTGTTCGACCGCGTGCGCGAGCTGTTCCGCCTGACGCGCAAAGCCGATCCCTACCAGATCCTCAACAAGTCGATCAACCAGACCCTGTCGCGTACCATCATGACCTCGGTGACGACGGCCCTGGCGATGTTCGCCCTGTACTTCTGGGGCGGCCCGGCGGTGCACGGATTCGCCCTGACCATGCTGGTTGGCATCGTGATCGGCACCCTGTCCTCGATCTTCTTCGCCAACCCGATCCTCTACTGGCTGGGTGTTTCGAAGGTCGACCTGATGCCGGTGACGCGCGACGATCCGGAACTCGCTCGCCGGCCGTAACGGCGGCGGGTGCCACCGGCCTGCAGGGAGCAGGGGGGCGGGGAGGGCCGTGCGGCCCGCCCGGGGGCGCAGGCGACCACGGCAAGTGCCCTGGCCAGTCCGCGGCGGCAGGAAGATGCGCGTGCCCGCCGGGATGCGGCGCGCGGCCGCGCTGTCCGCCAGACCCCACCCTTTGCGCTTCCGGCCGCAGGCTGCGTCCCGGTGCCGGTGCTGGCAGCGAGCTGCCGCAGCCTTGTCAATGATCCACGTCAAGACAGCATTGCGACTGATTCTCATTTGTGATTGAATTCGCATCCTCATCGGGACGCCTGCCTGCCGCTGCAGCTGCGCCGCCCCGCACGCCTTCGGCGCGATCCGATTTCATCACCAGCAAGGGAATCCCATGTCGTCTCCAGACTTCATCAGCGCCGGCTCGTCCACGCCCAGGCGTCTGCTTGCCACTGCGCTCGGCGCCATCGTAGCCGCCCCCTGGGCGAGCGCCGGCGCGGCCGATGCGTCGCCCGACGCGGCCGCCCCACAGCCCGATGCGCGCGACACACGCCGGCTGGACAGCATTACCGTCGAAGGCCACTACACCCCGGAGCCTGCTTCTCCCAAGTTCACCGCGCCGCTGCTCGATACGCCACGCGCAGTGACCGTGGTACCGCAGGATCTGATCGACAACATGGCGGCCACCGACCTGATCGACGCCCTGCGGGTCGTGCCCGGCATCACCTTCGGTGCCGGTGAGGGCGGCAATCCGCAAGGCGATCGGCCCTACCTGCGCGGTTTCGATGCGCAAAGCTCGGTGTTCGTCGATGGCGTGCGCGACGTCGGCGCGCAGTCACGCGAAACGTTCGACATCGAACAGATCGAGGTCGTGCGCGGTCCGGACTCGGTCTATAACGGCCGCTCCAACGGCGGCGGCAGCATCAACCTCGTCAGCAAGGCACCCTACGCCGTGGACGCCACGCGCATCGGCGTGGGGTTTGGCAATGCGGGGTACAAGCGCGCCACCGTGGATGCCAATGCGACGCTCGGCGCGAACTCGGCCGTGCGCCTCAACCTGATGGGCCACGATGCCGGCGTCGCCGGACGCGATGAAGTGAGCAGCCGCCGCTTCGGCTTTGCGCCCTCATTCACCGTGGGCCTCAGCGGGCCGACCCGCGCCACGTTCAGCTTCTACCACCTCGATACCGACGAAGTCCCGGATTCCGGCATCCCCTACCTCTACAGCTTCCGCAGCATTCCCGCCGGTGTGCGCGAAGTGCGCCCGACGGATGGCGGCGACAGCAGCGCCTTCTATGGCCTGCTGGATCGCGACTTCCGC
Source organism: Dokdonella sp. (assembly GCA_023228465.1). Lineage (GTDB taxonomy): Bacteria > Pseudomonadota > Gammaproteobacteria > Xanthomonadales > Rhodanobacteraceae > Dokdonella_A. The sequence continues at coordinate 10,912 of JALOBC010000041.1, forward strand.
CGCACCGACACCAACATCGGCATCGTCGAAATCGTCCACGAGTTCGACAACGATCTGACCCTGCGCAACACCACGCGCTATGGCCGCTCGCAGCAGGATTACATCCTCACCCAGCCCGACGACAGCCAGGGCAACGTGGTCAACGGCGAAGTGTGGCGCCGCGTGAACACGCGCGCCGGCAATACGGTCAGCGCGATCAACCAGACCGATCTCTCGGGCAGCTTGCATGTGGGCGGGATGGTGAACGACTTCACGGCCGGGCTGGAACTGGCCAACGAGAAGTCCACGCGCGACCGCTATCTCGTGCCATACCTCGACGCCGCCACCGCCTGCGGACAACTCGGCCCCGGCGCTGCTTCGTACTGGAACTGCACCACGCTGGCGAACCCGAACCCGCACGATCCCTGGGTTCCGGGCAGTTTCGTGGATGGTGTGTTCACTCCCGCGCAAATCACCCGCGCCAACGATCCGATCCGCACCACCGCCAACACCCAGGCGCTCTATTTCCTCGATACCCTGCATCTCGATCCACGCTGGCTGGTCAACCTCGGTGTGCGCTATGACCGCTTCTCGACCGAAGCGCCCGTCACCTGGTGCCCGGAACTGCCAGGCACCGTGTGCCCGCGTGGCTACCAGGGCCCGCATGTCACCGAGGACCACCGCTCGACCGCGGGCGAATGGAGCTGGCAGGGCGGCGTGGTGTGGAAGCCGGTAGAAGAGGCGAGCGTCTACTTCTCCTACGCGACCTCGGCCACGCCACCGGGCAGTTTCCTCGGCGAAGGGAGCGATACCAACCCGATCAGCAAGCAGGATCTGGATGCCGACAAGAGCCGCAACCTCGAGCTGGGCGTCAAGTGGAACGTGCTCGGCGAGCGCCTGGCGCTCAGCGCCGACGTGTTCGAGACCGAGAAGACCAATGCGCGCCAGCTCGATGCGGATGGCAGTTACGCAAACATCGGCAAGAGCCGCGTGCGTGGCCTGGAGCTTTCCGCCAGCGGCAAGCTCAGCGATACGTGGAGCGTGTTCGCCGGTTATGCCTGGATGAAGGGCAAGCTGCTCGATGGCGGCTACGTCGGTGGCCAGCCCAACCCGCTCGACGGCACGCCGCTGGCCAACGTCCCCGAACACAGCTTCAGCCTGTGGACCGATTGGCAGGTCGCGCCGAACATCAGCATCGGCGGTGGCGCGTTCCACGTCGATGAAGTGGCCGGCAGTTACCGCATCAACCCCGCGGACGGCCTGGTCACCGAGTTTGGTGTGCCCTCCTATTGGCGCTTCGACGCAATGGCGAGCTGGCAGGCGAGCGAGCATTTCGCGCTGCGGCTCAACCTGCAGAACCTGGCCGACGAGACCTATTACACCAAGGCCTATCCGGTGCATTTCGTGGCCCAGGCGCCGGGGCGCACGGCGATCCTTTCGGCCAATCTCAAGTTCTGATCCGGACCCGCGGATGCGCACGCAGGGCTGACGACGCATGCGCAACACGGTCGCCGGGACTGCGCGGATGCACGTTGCGGGCTTGACCGCGGCCCGCGCGCTTCCCGGTGCGCGTACGGTCCGCCGGGCTCGCGTGCGGCGTGGTCCGGGCCGGCATCTCTTCCGCGTTCCAGTGTCCAACGGGTGAATCGACCATGCTGCTGCATGTCCAGAATGTCCTCGATGCCGACCAGCTTGCGCATTGCCGCAGCCGGCTTGCCGACGCGCAGTGGGCCGACGGCAGGCTGACCGCCGGCTACCAGTCTGCGCAGGCCAAGGACAACGGGCAGCTGCGCGAGGACGATCCGCTCGCGCGCGAGCTGGGCGCGCTGGTGCTCGAGGCCCTGGCGCGCCATCCCACGTTTTTTGCCGGTGCCTTGCCGCGGCGCATCTATCCGCCGCTCTTCAATCGCTATACCGGCGGCCAGTCCTTCGGCTGGCATGTCGACAACGCGGTGCGCTACGACCGGCGCACCGAGCCTGCGCAGCCCGTGCGTACCGATCTGTCGGCCACCCTGTTCCTGGCCGGTCCGGACGAGTACGCGGGCGGCGAACTGGTGATCGAGGACACTTACGGCACGCACAGCGTCAAGCTGCCGGCCGGCGACCTGGTGCTCTATCCGGGCTCCAGCCTGCACCAGGTGCGCGCGGTGACCGCCGGCGCGCGTACTGCCGCGTTCTTCTGGATCCAGAGCTTCGTGCGCTCGCCGGGGCAGCGGCGCATGCTGTTCGATCTGGACGTTGCCATCCAGCAGCTCACCGCAAAGCTTCCGCAGGCCCCCGAGCTGGTGCAGCTCACCGGCGTCTATCACAACCTGCTGCGCGAATGGTCCGATGCCTGAGGCGGCGCTCGATCGCCAGCGGCTGGACGCGCTGCTGCACGGCGATCCGGCGGCTGCGCGCGCCCGCGTGCTGGCGGCGGCGCGCCAGGGTGAAGTCAACGCGCAGGTGCTGTACGCGCAGATGCTCTGCGAAGGGCGCGCCGGCCCGCGTGACGAAGTGGAGGGCCTGTACTGGTACACCCTTGCCGCCAGTGCCGGTCACGCACTGGCAATGAACATGGTCGGGCGCTGCCACGAACTCGGACGCGGCACGCCGGTGGATGAAGCGCTGGCCGCGGCGTGGTACCGCAAGGCTGCTGCCAGCGGCCTCGACTGGGGCATGTACAACCTGGCCAACCTGCTTGCGACCGGTCGCGGCGTGCGCCGCAACGCAGCCGAAGCGTTCGCCCTGTACTGCCGGGCCGCGACGCTCGGCCACGCCAAGTCCATGAATCTGGTCGGCCGCCATTACGAGGAAGGCTGGCAGGTCGCAGCCGATCCGCGCGTAGCGCTCCACTGGTACCGGCGTTCCGCGGAAGCCGGCGACTTCCGCGGACAGGCGAGTTTCGCGGCGATCCTCACCCAGGCCGGGCGCATCGACGAGGCCGCTGCATGGCTGCGCCGCGCGGCGGGTACCGGCACGCCGGCCTTCCTCGCCAGGCTGGGTGATGAACTGCGCGGCTCGCAGCATGCCGTCCTGCGCGCGATCGGTGCGGACATGTGCGCGCGCGCCAGGTCGGCGCACGCGGTTCCGGCACGTTAGCCGCGCGGCCACGCTCTTGCGCGGCCGGTCACGCGCCGGCGCGCTTGGCCTTCAGCCGCTCGACCAGGGCGTGCAGCACGGCCTGGGTCGGGGCCGCGAACCAGCCGTCGAGAAAGTCCTCGATCGGCAGCTTCTCGGGCTCGGCGAACAATGCGGCCAGGTCGGCCCGGGCCATTGCGCGCGTTGCCTGCACGGCGTGGCCGGGCAGGGCGAGGATGCCTTGCAGCCACGCAGTGGCCCGGGCGATGACTGTCTCGCCTTCGGCCAGCTCATCGACCAGGCCGACTGCCAGGGCAGCCTCCGGCTCGAGCATCGCGCCGCTGACCAGCAGGCGTTCGGCCGGATAGATCCCCACCAGGCGGCGCAGGGCCGCCTGGATGCATTCTGGCACCAGCAGACCCACCTGCACTTCATTGAGCCCGATACGGTACTCACCGCGCGCCATCACCCGGTAATCGCAGAGGATCGACAGCACCGCGCCGCCAGCCGGGCTGTGGCCGGTGATCGCCGCGGCCACCGGGATGGGCGAGCGTGCCAGTGCCGCGCACAGGCCGAAGAAGTTGGCCCAGAACACGCGGAAGGTCGCGCGATCGAGTTGCAGCAGGGCGGGCACGTCCAGGCCAGCGGAGAACATGCCCGGCTGGCCGGACAGCAGCAGCGCCTTCGCTCCGGCCGCAGGCGCGGCTTCGACGGCTTCGCGCAGCTTGCGCACCAGTTCCGGATCCAGCGCGTTGACGGGTGGGCGCGCCAGGCGCAGTTCGTGGATCGGGTCGTTCCTTAGGATGTCGAGCATGGTTGGCGATCGGAAGGGGAAGGCGTGGGTAGGAGCTTGCCGCGCTATTCGTCGGCTGCGGTCCAGGTGTAGCGCACGGCATAGTCCAGCGTCGCCTTGCCCTTGGCCGGCACCTGGACCTTGAACTCGAGCAGGTTGGGCCTCTGTTGCGAGGGCTTTTCGCTGGATGAAACCAGCGTCCAGTTGCGCCACTGGTTCGGGTGCGTGCGCACGGTGATGGTGCGCGCCTGCTCGCCGGCATTGGCCAAGGTGTAGCGCACGCCTTCATCGAGGCGCCGGGCGGCGCGATCGACCTCGAACGCGGTCTGTTCGCGCGTGGCGGAAAGCGCGAATGCGCTGCCCAGGCTGACATCGACCTCCTGGCCCTGCGGCGTATCGGCAATGCGTGCTTCGCCGAGGAACTCGGTGCGCCCGTCCCGGTCGCGCGTGAGCGCCCGCAGGGTGCCGGCCGGCAGGTTCTCCTGCGCCACGAACGTCAGGCGGCTGTCCACGGGCAGCCTGCCGTCGCCGCCGCTGGTTGGGGTCAGCATCGGCTTGCCGGGGAACCAGGCACTGCCCTGTTCGACCAGCCACAGACGCTGGCAATCCCGCTGGCTGCGCGCGTAGAGCGGCACCTGGGTGATGCTGGCGTCGGGCAGGTCGAGGCTGCCGCCGATGGCGTAGCTGCGGTAGTCGCCCAGCGCCGACTGCGCCGGCAGGCCTTCAGGTGCGTCGGCGGCCATGGCGGCCTTCATCATCGGCCGCGGGGCAAAGCCCGGGCGGGCAAAGTTCGGGGATCCGGCGATGAGCTTCAGGTTCGCGCCGGACCAGTCGCGCCCGCTGCGGTTGGCGATGCTGGCCAGGGCGTCGAGCTGCAGCCGGCAGCTGCTGCCATCTTCGAGCAGGGCTGCATAGGCGGCACGCCAGCCCAGTCCCGCGGTCGGATAGGTCAATGTTGCCGTGGCCGCGCCGGCCCGACCCTCCACGGCCACCTGCAAAGTACTGCCTGGCAGGCCGGTGCCGGCAGCAAACTCGATCTGCGCGAAATCGCGCACGTAGTGGATGCGTCCATCGCTGGCGCGCACCACCAGGCCGGCGCCATCGAGCGCCACCAGGGTGCCTTCGGCGATCGCCTGGCCGTCGGCGCCGATGACGCGCACGTTTTCACCGCGGTGCGCCGCCAGCGCACCGGCGTCACCGGGGGCGATGATCCGCTGCGCGAGCACCCGCGCCGCGCTGCCCAGATCGATCGCCACGGCCTCGCTGTCCAGCATGACCGGCAGGCCGTCGATGACCAGCGTCTGCCTGCCGCCGGTCAGTTGCAGGGCGCGTGTCTCGTGCGCGATGGCGTGGCCTTCGGCGAGCGCCGCGGTGCCGGGCGCAAACAGCGCGTCGCCGTCGGCGCGGTAGATGGTGAGGGCGGGCTCGGCAGTGGCCGTGGCGGTGAGCATGGACAGGGCGAGGGTCGGCAGCAATGGACGCATGGTCTCATCCCTTGACGTGATTGCGGAATGGTTATCATAGCGGGCTCAACTGGAGGTGCTCATGCAATATCTACCGCGCGTTCCGCCGTGGTTGTGCCTGCTCATGCTGGTATGGGTCGGTCCTGCCATGGCGGCCGGGAAACTGAAGGTCACCGATGCCTGGATTCGTGCCGCCCCGCCTGGCGCGCAGGTCATGGCCGGCTACGCGACCCTGACCAACGAGGGCGATACGCCGCTGGTCATTCTGGCCGTGCAGAGCGGTGATTTCCGCATGGCCGCACTGCACGAGAGCCTGGCCGAAGGCGGCATGGCGAAGATGCGTGAACTGCGGCGCCTGGTGATCGCGGCGGGACAGACCGTGCAACTGGCGCCCGGCGCGAAGCACCTGATGCTGATGCAGCCACGGCGCGAGGTGGCAGCCGGCGATCAGGTCATCGTCACCTTCCTGCTCGAAGATGGCGCGCGACTCGATGCGCACTTCGACGTGCTCGCGCCGGATGCATCCGACGCGCACGCCCATGAGTGAGCGGGAACGCGCGGGTGCCGGAATCGATGCCCTGCTGGGCATCATGGCGCGCCTGCGCGACCCGGCGCGCGGTTGCCCCTGGGACATCGAGCAGACCTTCGACAGCATCGCGCCCTACACGATCGAAGAGGCCTACGAGGTGGCCGATGCCATCGACCGGCGTGACTTTGCCGACCTGTGCAGTGAGCTTGGCGATCTGCTCCTGCAGGTGGTGTTTCATGCGCGCATGGCCGAGGAGGCCGGGCACTTCGATTTCGCCGATGTGGTGGCGGCCATCTGCGCGAAGATGACCCGCCGCCACCCGCACGTGTTCGGCGATGCACGCTTTGCTTCGGTCGAAGCGCAGAAGGCCGACTGGGAAGCCCGCAAGGACGTCGAGCGCGCCGCGCGTGGCGCCGCCGATGCCAGCGCGCTGGCCGGCATCGCGCGGGGCCTGCCGGAATGGCAGCGTGCCCTGAAGCTGCAGCAGAAGGCCGCACGGGTCGGCTTCGACTGGCCGGACGTGGTGCCCGTGCTGGCCAAGCTGGACGAGGAAATTGGCGAAGTGCGCGTGGAGCTTGCCGCCGGCGCGGATGCGGAGCGGCTCACCGACGAGATCGGCGACGTGCTGTTCGTGTGCGCCAACCTCGCTCGCCATGCCGGGGTCGATGTCTCGCGTGCGCTGCGCCAGGCCAACGCCAAGTTCGAAGGGCGCTTTCGCGCCATGGAGGCGCTCGCGGAAAACGCGGGCACGCAGCTGTCCGATCTCCCGCTCCCCGCCCAGGAAGCCCTGTGGCGCCAGGTCAAGGCGACCGAATCGCAGTCGGCCGGGCCTGACGGCGCGGCCGCTGCACCGCCGCGCGCGCAGCGATAGCCGCCCGGCCGCCTGCCTCAGCCCGGCTCGGCGAAGATGAGGACGGCGGCCACCACGATCAGCGCGAAGCCGGCGACGTGGTTCCATCGGATGTGCGCGCCGAGATAAAAGATCGAGAACACGGCGAAGACGAGCAGGGTGATGATTTCCTGCAGGCCCTTGAGCTGCGCCGGGCTGTAAACCGCATAGCCGTAACGATTGGCCGGCACCTGCAGGCAGTACTCGAAGAAGGCGATGCCCCAGCTCACCACGATCACGGCCCACAGCGGCCGGTCGGTGAACCTGAGGTGGCCGTACCAGGCGAAGGTCATGAATACGTTGGAGCCGACCAGCAGGACCGCCGGCAGCAGGTAGTTGGCCATCGACGCGCCTCGCGGGGTATGAAGGCGCACATCCTGAGCGCGCCTCAGGCGCGTCGCAAGACCCCCATCGGCGAGCTGCGCGCGATCCGCAGGCTGCCTGCCCAGCCTGCCACGGCGATGACCAGCGCGGCCCCCAGCACGATGCCCACCAGCGGGGCGAAAGGTGGCACGTAGCCGTGCATGCGCAAGACCTCACTGGCCAGCACGCTGCCCAGGGCCGCCGCCCCGGCGATGGCGATCATCCCGGCGATCAGGCCGAGCGCGGCGAATTCGGCCAGCACGGCCACCGACACCTGGCGGCGCGCCGCGCCCAGCGCGCGTAGCAGGGCCGCTTCGAAGCGGCGTTCGTCGGCGGTGGCGGCCAGCGCGGCAAGCAGCACCAGCAGGCCCGCCAGCAGGCTGAAGCCGAGCACCCAGGTCACCGCGCCGCTGACCTGGGCGATGATGTCGCGCACGCGATCGAGGATCTGGCTGATGTCCACCAGCGACAGGTTCGGAAACTCCCGCGACAGCGCCGCCAGGTCCGCGGCGCTGCCCGGCGCGATGTGGAAGCTGCCGATGTAACTGTGCGGTAGTGACGCACCGCTGGCCGGATCGAGCATGAGAAAGAAGTTCGCCCGGAACGACTCCCAATCGACGCCGCGGAAGCTGGTGACGGTGGCACTGAGCTCGTGCTCGCCGATGCGCAAGGTCAGCGTGTCGCCCAGCTTGAGGTCGAACCGGTCGCGCCACGAGCGATCGACCGACAGCTCGGGCCGGCCCGGTGCGGGGCCAAACCAGTGCCCGGCCAGCACCGTGTTCGCTTCGGGCAATGCCTGGCTCCAGCTCAGGCGTACCTCGCCATCGGGTCGCCCGGCGGCACGCCGGCCCGCGGAGTCCCGCGCGTGAGGCGCCTGGCCATTGATGGCCACCAGCTTGCCCACCGCCATTGGCAGCAGGTTGAGGTTCTGCGCGCCCAGGCCGGCGAGCGCGTGCTCGAAGTCGCTGCGTTGCGCCGGCTGGATGTTGAGAGCGAACCAGTTCGGCGTGTCGGCCGGCAGTTCGGCGCGCCAGTGGGAGAGCAGGGAAGGTCCGATCACGCCGAGCAGGGCAAGCGCGGTCAAGCCCAGAGCCAGGGCACCGGCCTGCAGCAGGGTCAGCACGCGGCGACGGGCGAGGTTGGCCAGGCCAAAGCGCAGCGCGCCACCCAGTCGCGCGCTGCCCGCGCGCGCCAGCCACAGCAGCAGGATGCCGAGCGCTGCCGTGACCAGCGCAATGCCGGCAAACCCGGCGGCCAGTGTGCCGGCCAGGCGCAGGCTGCCCGCGCCCGCCAGGATCAGGCCGGCCCCGACCGCGAGCGGCAGCAGGTAGAGGGCATCGAAGCGGCGCACGCGCGGCGTCACTTCCTGGCGGAACACGCGCACCGGCTCGACGTCGCGCAGGCGCAGCAGCGGCGGCAGGGCGAAGCCGAACAGGACGGCCACGCCCACCGCGAAGGCGGCCAGCGGCGGCGCCCAGGGCAGGCTCGGTGCCGGCCCCGGCAACAGGCTGCCGGCCAGCCCGAACACGGCCTGCTGCAGGCCGATCCCGAGGGCCAGGCCAAGCAGGCAGGCGGGCAGGGCAAGCAGACCCAGTTCCAGCAGCAGCGCGGCGAGGATCTCGCCGCGCCGCGCGCCCAGGCAGCGCAGCAGCGCGACCTCTTCGACCTTGCGCCGCGCGAAGCGCTGGGCGCCCAGCGCCACCGCAATGCCCGACAGCAGCGCCGCCAGCAGGGCCGCCATGCGCAGGAAGGCCTGGCCGCGCTCGAAGGCCTGGCGCAGGTTCTGTTGCGCGTCCGCCACGGTGGTGAGCTCGGCGCCGTCCGGAAGGTGCGCCCGGGCCCAGCTGGCAAAGCGCGTGACCGCGTCCGGTGCGCCGGCCACCAGCAGGCGATGGCGGGCGCGGCTGCCGGGACCGAGCAGGCCGCTGGCCAGTGCATCGTCGATGTTCATCACCGCGCGCGGCGCGAAGCGCAGCAGGTCGCCGCTGTCTGGCGATTGCACGATGGTCGCGGCAACGGCGAACTCGCCGTCACCCAGCTGCAGCTGGTCGCCAAGCCGGATCTGGAGTGCCTGCAGGACTTCGGGATCCACATAGACGCGACCGCGCGGCGGGGCGTGCGCAAGCTGCGTGCCACCATCCGCGCCTTGCACGACCAGGCTGCCGCGCAGCGGGAAGCGGGCGTCGTTCGCGCGCACTTCGCTCAGGCGGCTGCGCGCGCCGGCAAACAGCATGCTGTTGAACTCCACCTGTTGACTGGTGGCCAGCCCGTCTGCCTGCGCGGTGTTGACGAAGTCGGCGGGCAGCGGGCGGCTGGCGCTGATCGCCAGGTCGCCGCCGAGCAATTCGGCGGCGGAGGCCACGATCGCCTGCTCCACGCGGCTGGCCAGCGTGGCCACGGCGGCGAGGGCGGCCACCGCGAGTACCAGCGCAGCGGCAAGGGTCGCCAGTTCGGCATGGCGGAACTCGCGCCGCAGGCTGCGCGCGGCGAACGCCAGTGGCTTCACGTCGTGCTCCGCTCGATCACCCGGCCCAACTGCAGTACCAGCTGGTGGGCGCAGCGTGCAGCGAGGGCCGGATCATGCGTGACCAGCACCAGCGTGGTGCCGTGCTCGCGGTTGAGGTCGAACAGCAGGTCGCCGACGCCGCCGCCGGTGCGCTGGTCGAGGTTGCCGGTCGGCTCGTCGGCGAAGAGGATTTTCGGTGCGTGCACGAACGCGCGTGCCAGCGCCACGCGCTGCTGTTCGCCGCCCGAAAGCTGATGGGGATAATGCCGGGCGCGCGCCGCCAGGCCGACCCGGGACAGCGCCGCCGCGGCACGTTCGCCGGCGTCGGCGCGTCCTTCCAGCTCCAGCGGCAGCATCACGTTTTCCTGCGCATCGAGCGCCGGCAGCAGGTGGAAGTTCTGGAACACGAAGCCGACCAGGTGGCGGCGCAGGCGGGCGCGCGCCTCTTCGTCCAGGTCATCCAGACAATGGGCCGCCAGGGTGATCGAACCCGAGGTGGGCCGATCCAGGCCGGCCAGCAGGCCGAGCAGGGTGGTCTTGCCCGAGCCCGATTCGCCGGTGATGGCGAGGCTCTCGCCGCGTGGCAGCGCAACATCCACGCCGTCGAGGATGGTCAGCGCACCCGCCGGCCCGCTCACGGTTTTGCTAACCTGCGTGGCACTCAAGGCAAGCCCGGATCGTTCGTTCATGCTGCGTGTCATCCTCGTTTGGGTTCTTCTCGTTGCCGCGGCCCCTGCCGTGGCAGCTGCGCGGCCGATCCTGGTTGTCGGCGATTCGCTTTCGGCGGCCTACGGCATTGCCCGCACCCAGGGCTGGGTGCACCTGCTGGACGAGCGCCTCGCGGCGCGCGGCCTTGCCCAGCCGGTGATCAATGCCAGCATCAGCGGTGAAACCACGGCCGGAGGGCTGGCGCGCCTGCCGGCCCTGCTCACGCAGCATCGACCATCCCTGGTACTGATCGAACTGGGTGCCAACGACGGCCTGCGCGGCCTGCCGCTGGCCGAAATCCGCCGCAACCTCGCCGCCATGCTGACAGCGATCGCCGCCGCCGATGCGCGCGCCATGCTGATCGGCATCGAGCTGCCGATCAACTACGGCCCGCGCTACCGCAGTGGCTTGCGCGGGATGTATCGGGATCTGGCGGCGGAATTCAATGTGCCATTGGTCCCGTTCCTGCTGGAAGGCGTGGCCCTGGATCCCGACCTGATGCAGGCCGACGGTCTGCATCCACGCGCCGCCGCGCAGCCCAGGCTGCTGGAGAATGTATGGGCGGTGCTGGCGCCCGTCCTCGAGGTCGCTGCAGCCCGCCCCGCGGCGTAGCAGGCCCGGCCCGCGCGTGCGGCCCGCCCGGGCCTGCCCGACGCGGAGCGCACGGATGTGCAGTGCTAAGCTGGCGTGGTGGATGGCGACCGGCTTGATCTCGGCGGGTGCGGGCGGGTTCGATTCATCTGCGGCTCTTCCTGCCCACGGAGTTCATGCATGTTCCTGCGCTGCCTGCTTGTCCTGTCGCTGAGCGCCCTTGCCATGCCCGCGGCAGCGGTCAAGCCGGTACTGCTGATCCATGGCGGCGCCGGCGTCATCCGCGCCAACCTGACGCCGGAAAGGGAAAAGCTGGTACGCGCCGACCTCGAGGCCGCGCTGGTCGCCGGCAACGCGGTGCTCGAGGCAGGCGGCAGCAGCCTGGACGCGGTGACGCGCGCCGTGGTGGTGCTGGAGGATTCGCCGCGCTTCAACGCCGGCAAGGGCGCGGTGTTCACCCACGAGGGCCGCAACGAGCTCGACGCCGCCATCATGGATGGCAGCACCCTGCGCGCCGGCGCCGTGGCCGGCGTCCAGCACATCCGCAATCCGCTGTTGCTCGCCCGCGCCGTGATGGAAAAGTCCCCACACGTCTTTCTGGTTGGGGCCGGGGCCGAGGAGTTCGCCCGCCGCGTCGGCATCAGGCGCGTGGACACCCGCTACTTCCGCACCCAGGAGCGCTGGCAGCAGTTGCAGGATGCACTCAAGGCGGAAAGGAAGAAGCAGGCGTCGGCGCTGGGGCGCATGGTGCACTACGGCACGGTGGGCGCAGTGGCGCTGGATCGGCAGGGGCATCTGGCGGCAGCCACTTCGACCGGCGGCATGACCAACAAGCGCTGGAACCGCGTCGGCGACTCGCCGATCATCGGCGCCGGCACCTATGCCAACGCGCATTGCGCGGTATCGGCCACCGGCTGGGGCGAGTACTACATCCGCGCCGTCGCCGCGCATGACATCTGTGCCCGCGTGGAATACGCCGACAAGCCGATTGCCCAGGCGGCCAAGGAAGTGGTGATCGACCTCATTCCGAAAATGGGCGGCGACGGCGGCGTCATCGCGCTCGACAGCGACGGCAATTTCGCCATGCCATTCAATACCGATGGTATGTATCGCGGCTGGATCGACGCGGATGGCAAGATGCACGTGGCCATCTTCGGCGAGGAGGCCGTGCCTGCGGGCAAGTGAGGTCGGGCACGCAGCCGCGCTGCGCGCCCGGCGGCCCTGGGCGGCAGCAACGGCCTCAGCGGGCTTCGCGCACCGGCCGCTTGGCCAGCTTGCGCTGCAACGTACGCCGATGCAGGCCCAGGCGGCGCGCCGCTTCAGAGACGTTGCCATCGCACTCGGACAACACGCGCTGGATGTGCTCCCACTCCAGCCGCCGCAGGGGCGGCGTGTGGACCTCCAGCGGCGCCTCGTCGTCGGCAGGCTCCTCGCCATCCGCGCCCAGCAGCGCCTGCGCCACCTGGTCAGCATCGACCGGCTTGGCGAGGTAGTCGTGCGCGCCACGCTTGATTGCCTCCACCGCAGTGGCGATCGATGCATAGCCGGTCAGCAGCAGGATGCGCAGCCTGGGCTGGACCGCAAGCAGTTCCGGAATCAGGGCCAGGCCGTTCTCGGCGCCGAGCTTGAGGTCCAGTACCGCGAAGGCCGGCGCGTGCTGGCGCACCAGGCCGAGCGCCGTGGCGCCATCGGCCGCGGTATGGACTGAAAACCCGCGCGCGGAAAGGGCGCGGGCCAATACGGCGCTGAACACGGTGTCGTCGTCGATCAGGATCACGCCGCGCGAAGTTTGCTCGTTCATGGGCGGACATTCTCCGACGTCGCCCGTGGCAGGCGCAATCGTTGCAGCAGGCCGCCCCTGGGCAGCGGGCTGGCGATCAGCTCGCCGCCCAGCCGCTCGGCGGTCGCATGGGCGAGCGCGAGGCCGAGGCCCAGGCCATCGCGCTTGCTGGTCTGGAAGGCGGCGGCGGCCCCCGCGGCGATGCCGTCGCCGTGATCGCGGATGCCGAACTCGATCTCGTCGCCGGACACATCGACATCCAGGGCGATGGACTCCGAGTCGGCCGCCAGCGAGGCATCGGCAGCGTTGCTGAGCAGGTTGATAAGCGCATGCCGCAGGCTGGGCACGACTTCGATCGGCTGCGTGCCGGCATCCTCGGAGACGTTGATCGTCAGCTCGACCTCGGGCCGCAAAAGGCGGAACTGGCTCTCGCACTCGGCCACGAAACGGGCCAGCGACATGCGCTCGGGCGTGCCGGCAAGCTGACGGCGGCCAATGGCCACCAGCTCGCGCAGGATGTCGCGGCACCGGTCGGCCTGTCCGGACAGCAGGGCCAGGTCCTCGGCCAGGGCCGGGTTGCCGGCCTGCTCGCGGCGCAATTCGGTGAGCAGGGTGCGCATCGTCGACAGCGGTGTGTTGAGCTCGTGCGCAGTACCGGCTGCCTGGGTGGCGATGGCCAGGATGCCTTCGTCACGCAGCGCCCGTTCACGTTCGAGCTGGATTTCCAGCTCCCGCTGGCGCAGTCGCCCGGCCAGGCGCGCAATGAAGAAGCCGAGCAGGCCGGCAATGACGGCGAAGTTGACGGCCGCGCCGGCCACGTGCAGGTTGAAACCGGTGCCGGCCGTGCGTAGCGGTGGCAACTCGACATGCCAGGGAATCAGGACTGCGCAGGCCGTCGCCGCGAGCAGCGCCACCGCGACCACGAAGCGCAGCGGCAGCGTCGCAGCCGCCAAGGCAATCGGCACCACCAGCAGCGACACGAAGGGATTGGCCGCACCCCCCGACCAGTAGAGCAGCCAGGCGAGGACCGTGGTATCGACCACCACGTGACTGAAGGCCTCCGCCGGACTGACCGCACGGGGGCGCGCCAGGCGCCAGAATGAAAACAGCGCGAACAGCGCCAGGACGATGACCCCGAACGCCAGCGGAACGGTGTGGATCGGGATGGCCAGCAGCCAGGCGACGATGAGGATCGTCAGGCTCTGGCCGGCGA